>JAMPFR010000020.1 GCA_023664365.1 Acetatifactor muris
ATATGAGGCATCCGGAGCAGGCCATAACAGAATTTTCCTTTCAAGGCTGTTTCGGGCTTGTCAGGCTTGCATTTTCCCACATTTATCCGTATGATGTAAGTAAAGGAGGGGGCGGTATGGAAGATATGCAGTCCTTTATTTCGGGTATACTGACAAAGGAAGGGCGGAAGTTCGCCCGTATCAGTTTTATGCGGGGAGAGGAGTACGCGGAATTTATCGTACCCGATGGGATTCTGGACAAGCGAAAGGGATTTTCCGAGGAAGAGATCACGGAGCTGTACCGATATGTCCGGGAGAACCGGAATGACATTCTGGAGAAGGCGAAGGAGGTCAACCCGCTCAGAAGCTGGCTGGGGATCAGGTGAGGACGATCAGCTTTTGCCTGCCGCGGGGCAGAGTACAGTCATTCTCATACAGACCCGCTTTCGCTTGGAGGCGCGACGTAATGGTACATAAGCAAGCAAAATACGCTTGCTAAGTACCAACGTCTTGCACAGTCTGTATGAGAACAACTGTCCTCTGCCGCCTGCGGCAGGCAAGAGCTGAACTGTGATAGCGGCCTATATGGACAGTACATCCGAAATTGCCTTCAGGCGTATGCAGCCGGGCGGAAGGGCTCCTGCGGGCTCCGGGGACTGGGCTGTGTGGATATACATACAGGCAAGCCCGTTGTTATAGGCTCCCCAGGCGTCAGCCTGCCAGTCGTTTCCGATCATCACGGAAGTCTTGGGATCAAGCCTGTGCCTGCTTAACAGTGCAGCATAAAACTGCCCGGAGGGCTTCATAAACCCGATATCCGAGGAGATCAGCACATCGTCGAACAGGTCATATATTCTTAAGGAACGCAGCTCCGGCTCTGTGAACAGGCGTTGGGCATTGGAGAGAAGCCAGACCTTTTTGCCCAGACGGCGCAGCTTACGAAGCAGCGCTTCCGCACCGTCGTAAAGCCGCACATAATCCAGGGATACGGTGCGGTACATCAGCGCCCAGTCCGCGATCATACGGGGGGAAGGGGTAATGCCCTTTTCACTGTATAGCCGGGAAAAAACATGGGACAGGTTGACCTCGATTTCCTCCGGCGTCACTTCCGGGAAGGTTTTGCTGCTTTTCTCCCACTGTTCCAGGCGCAGGGCGTCAATCAGGCTTCTGTAGCGCCTCCGCAGCTCGGGCGCGGAATAGGGAGCGCCCTGAAAGGTCATATACTGCGCCATGTATTTCCAGAGGGACGCCTTGCTTTCGTTGGTGCGTATGTCCGCCAAAGTGCCATACAGATCAAAGATATAATTAGTGTACATGGATGCCTCCTGTGGCTTCTCGCCATATAGATTTATAAAAACAGCCTGTTTTATATAAATCTGCATGGCTCTGAATGGTTACAGCATAACATAAATACGGTACAGGGAGCAACGATTATGTTTAAATGTGAAAAAGACTGGTGGAAAAAGGCAGTTATTTACCAGGTATACCCCCGCAGTTTCCAGGACAGTAACGGAGACGGAATCGGGGATATACAGGGGCTGATCCGGCGGCTGCCCTATCTGGAGCAGCTGGGGATAGACTGCATCTGGCTTTCCCCTGTGTGCAGATCCCCCCAGGATGACAACGGTTATGACATCTCCGACTACCGGGATATAGACCCCGTGTTCGGCAGCCTGGAGGATATGGACAGGCTGTTTGGGGAGGCCCGTAAGAGGGGAATCGGCATTCTCATGGATCTTGTGCTGAATCACAGCTCCGATGAGCACAGATGGTTTCAGGAAGCCCGCAAGAGCCGGGAAAATCCCTATCATGATTACTATGTGTGGCGGGACGGTACAGAGGGAGTGTATCCGAACGATATGCGCTCTGTCTTTGGGGGCTCTGCCTGGCAGTGGGAACCCGGACTGAAGCAGTATTATCTGCATCAGTTTTCCGTAAAGCAGCCGGATTTAAACTGGGAGAACCCGAAGGTCCGGCGGGAGCTTTATGATATGATCAACTGGTGGCTGGACAGAGGGGCCGCAGGATTCAGGCTGGACGTCATAGATCAGATCGCAAAGGATCCGGATTTGCAGGTGACATGCAACGGCCCAAGACTCCATGAATTTATCCGGGAGCTGAGCCGGGAAACCTTTCAGAGGGGAAATTATCTCACAGTGGGAGAGGCATGGGGAGCGGACGTGGAGAGAGCAAAGCTGTACAGCGCCCCGGACGGCAGCGAGTTTTCCATGGTGTTCCAGTTTGAGCATATGAGCCTGGATCAGACGCCGGGAAAGGAGAAATGGGATCTTGCCCCGCTGTCCCTTTTAAAACTCAAGGAGGTCATGGAAAAGTGGCAGACAGAGCTCTATGGGCGGGGGTGGAACAGCCTTTTCTGGAACAACCATGATTTGCCCCGCATTGTGTCGCGCTGGGGCGACGATGGCAGATACCGGGAGGAAAGCGCCAAAATGCTGGCTATGCTTCTGCACGGAATGCAGGGCACACCCTTTATCTATCAGGGGGAAGAGCTGGGTATGACCAATGCGCATTATGAGCTGGCGGAGTACCGGGACATTGAGACCGTAAATTTGTACAGGGAACGGCGGGAAGCCGGATTTTCACACGATTCCGTGATGGAGAGTATCCATGCCAAAAGCCGTGACAACGCCCGTACTCCCATGCAGTGGGATGACAGCGGGAATGCCGGCTTTACATCAGGAACGCCCTGGATGAAGATAAACCCCAATTACAGGGAAATAAATGCGGCGGAACAGATGGCCGAACCGGATTCTGTCTGGAATTTTTACAGGCAGTTGATTGCCTTCAGAAAAAAATATGCCGTGTTTTCTGAGGGTGAGTTTGCATTGCTGTGCAGGGAACACCCGCGGATTTTTGCCTATACCAGACTCATGGAAAAAGAAAACGAAGCGGAGAAGCTTCTGGTGATCTGCAACTTCTCCGGAGAAGAAACAGAGTATCCCGACGGGGAAGAATGGCGGGGCATGGAACTTTTACTGTCCAATTATTCGGACAGCAAAAAGGGGCGCAGCCCTGAAATGCTGCACCCCTGGGAAGCGAGAATGTATTATGTCAGAAGGGCTTCCGCACTGCGCCCGTAGAGCTTCGGACAATCAGCGGAGCCCGCAGCGTGATAGAACTGATAGGCAAATCGTTCAGCAGACAGGACATGGCGTAATAACCGGCCCTGCCCAGAGCGAGACGATCCTGCCTTACGGTGGTAAGGGGCGGGTCGGTAGAAGCGCTCAGAGGCAGATCGTCAAAGCCGATAATGCTTAAATCCTCCGGAATACGGATGCCCCGGTCCATACATTCTGTGATTGCGGAAACGGCGCGGACGTCGTGGGAACAGATAATAGCCGTCACGCCCAGATTGTACATGCGTTGCACATGTTCTCTGGTGGAGTCTGCCACAAAGTAGCCCAGGCCGATATAGTCTTCATTGATTTCCAGATTGTATTTGGACAGAGCATTTATGTAGGCGTTGTACCTTGCTTTCAGGACGTAGGACTCCAACGGTCCGGAGATAAGCCCTATTTTCCGGTGGCCCAGGTCCAACAGGTGCTTTATGGCCTGGTCGAAGCCTTCCCGGCTGTCGCAGCCCACAGAGGCAATCCTGGGATTGTTGTCGATATAATTATCATAGAGGACGGCGGGTATTTTGCTGGTGCGAAATTCCGGCATCCAGGGGTCGATCAGGGAAAAGCCCAGAATGAATGCGCCCAGATAACCGTTTTGTATCATGAATACGCCGTAAGGAATTTCCCGCTGAAAGTCCTTGTCAACGGGAACTGTTTCAACGGTCCAGCCTTCAGGCTCCGCCATTTGCCGAAAGCCTAGGATGATATCGCAGCCAAACTGGTTCGGCGTGCGGTAATCCATGTTTTCAATGAGGATGCATAGTTTTTTCTCCCGGTTCAGCAGGCGTTTGTTACTGTAACCCAGTTCAACCGCAGTCTCAAGAATTCTTTTGCGCATTTCCGCACTGATGTCTGTTGCGTTGTTCAGGCCCTTGGAAACCGTGCTTTTGGATACGCCCAGTTTTACTGCAATGTCATTTATCGTAACCATGAAATAACGAAACTCCCTTCGGATTACAGTTGAGATATGTAGACTATTATAGCAGAAATTCAGACAAAATACAACGAAAAAGAATTCTGAAAAGTTTCGAAACAGAAATCATATCATACTTCGTTGACTGCGGAGGAAATTTGTGATAGTATTGTCTTAATAAGAAAAAGCGATAAAAAGAAGTATTGATTGTGAGGAAATGACAGTGAAGTTTATTTATGGAAGACAAGACTTTAAGACAATGGAAAGAGGAGAGGAAAACTGCTACCTGATGACTAACGGCCTGGGAGGCTTTTCATCTCTTACCATGGCGGGCTCCTGCAGCAGAAACGATCATGCTCTGCTGATGAGCTGTCCTGCGGAGGAAGCGCCCAATCACCGCTACAACATGGTACACAGGCTGGAGGAGGTATTGATTCAGGGGGAGCAGGAGACGTACATTTCTACCCAGAATTTTACGGATCCTTCCAGACGGGAGACGGGATACCGTTTCCTGGCTTCTTTCTCTTATGAGGATTATCCGGTCTGGCATTATGAGCTGGATGGCGTGGAAATCATTAAGACGGTGGTGATGGCGCCGAAGGAAAACACGGTGGGGGTGGCCTATGATATCCGAAACCGTTCGGCGGATAAGGTATCCTTGAGAGTGACGCCCCAGCTGGAGTTTGTTCCGAAGGGGACAAAGCTGCAGCAGGGACAGCCCTTTGCATTTCTGGCGGAGAGCTGTTCGGGGCCGGAGGGACAGAGCGGGTACAACCGGGCGCGCATACGTTCCAACGGCCAAAGCCTTTATTTTGAGACCAACGGCTGGCTGTCCCAGACGCCTGTCAGAATGCAGACGGATCTGTATTATGCAGGCGACGCCTGCGACGGCAGGGAAGAAACCGGCTGCACCGCAATGAACCATACGATTCTGTTTAATGTGCGGCCGGGAGTAAGGGCGCTGGGAGAAATACTTTACAGTACAGTGCCCATAGCCAAATGCTGGAGCATGAGACGGGGCGTGGGAGGAACCTTCCGGATGGCGAAAAGCCTGACCGAGTACAGGAACAGTCTGAGAAAAAAGGCTGGCTTTGCAGATGAGACAGCCCAAGCCCTCGCCGTGGCGGCGGAGCAGTTTGTCTCCTATCGGGCTTCCACAGACAAACAGACCATACTGGCGGGTTTTCCCTTTTTTGAAGACTGGGGCAGGGACACGATGATTGCTCTGTCCGGCTGCTGTCTGTCGGTGAAGCAGTATGAGGTGGCGGAAAGCATTCTGAGAACCTTTATGATGTACTGCAAAAAGGGACTGATGCCGAATCTGTTCCCGGAGGGGAAGCAGGAGCCCAGGTACAATACGGTGGATGCGGCGCTGCTGTTCATTCTGGCCGTCTATGAATATTTCCGGCGGACCCGGGACAGGGCCTTTGTGACAGGCGCATGGTCGGTGATGCGGGAGATTATTGACTGGTACAGGCAGGGGACGGATTATAATATTGCCATGGAGGAAGACGGGCTGCTCCGCGCGGGAGAGGGCTACGATCAGGTGACTTGGATGGACGTGCGAATCGGGGACATTCTGCCCACGCCCCGCCATGGAAAGCCGGTGGAAATCAACGCTTACTGGTACAATGCACTCTGTGTCATGGACTTTTTCAAAAACAGCTTAAAGGGAGAGCTTCCGGAGGATGAAACGGATTACGGCGCTATGGCGGAGCGGACAAAGGTAAGCTTCCGGGAGAAATTCTGGAATGAAGAAGCCGGATGCCTGAAGGATGTGCTGTCCGCAGAAGGAGGAACCGACGGGACAGGCGGCGGGGAAGCCTGCGCCCGGGATCAAAGCGCCGGAGAGGGGGCGGAGGCAGCCCGAAGGAAGGTGTGTCCGGATACGCAAATCCGCTGCAACCAGATATGGGCGGTATCCCTTCCCTTCTCCCTGTTGGACAGGGACAGGGAAAAGCAGGTGGTGGAGACGGTGTTCAGAAAGCTGTATACGCCTCTGGGGCTGCGCACCCTTGACCCGGAGGATCCGGAGTTTCAGCCTGTCTACGAAGGAGAGCAGCTGAAGCGGGATCTTGCCTATCATCAGGGGACGGTGTGGGCTTATCCGCTGGGCGGTTATTACCTTGCATACCTGAAGGTAAATGAGTATTCGGAGGAGGCAAAGGCCGACGTCAGAGCCCAGCTTGAGAGTATAACGGCGGCGCTTCGGGAAGGCTGTATCGGACAGCTGCCGGAAATTTACGACGGGGGGCATCCGGTTTCTTCCAAGGGCTGTTTCGCCCAGGCCTGGAGCGTCGGTGAGATCTTAAGGGTATACGAGGCGCTGGAAATGCAGGGAGAAACGGTATGAAAACTTTGTATGTGTCCGACCTGGACGGCACACTGCTTGGAAGCAATGAAAGAACATCAGAATATACCGATTACGTCATAAACAGTCTGACGGAGAAGGGCATGATTTTTTCATATGCTACGGCAAGATCTCTGATAACTGCAAAGAAGGTGACAGGGGGGATATGTGCGCATATCCCCCTGATTGTGTACAATGGCGCGTTTATCATGGACAATGCCACGGAAGAAGTGCTGGCGGCAAATTATTTTGACGGAACGGTTCTGACGGTGTTGGACGAGTTGCTTCAGAATGAGATATATCCCATTGTATATGCGCATATTGGAGGGCGGGAAAAATTTTCCTTCATTCCGGAGAAATGCACGGAGGGCATGGCTTTATTTCTTGACAGCCGCAAGGGGGATGTCAGAACCAACGCCGTCTCCGCGCCGGAGGCGTTAAAGGAGGGGAACCTTTTTTACATTACCTGCATTGACGAACCCGAAAAGCTGGAGCCGCTGTATGAAAAGTACCGACAGGGAGCATACCGGGATACCCTTCGCTGCGTTTACCAGAAGGATATTTATACAAAGACCCAATGGCTTGAAATCATGCCCGCCGGGGCGTCGAAGGCAAACGCGGTCATGCAGTTGAAAGAGCTGCTTGGCTGCGGCAGGGTGATTGCGTTTGGCGACGGGAAAAACGATATTGATATGTTTGAAATTGCCGACGAATGCTATGCGGTGGGAAACGCCCATGAGGATCTGAAGAAAACAGCCACCGCCGTTATCGGGGCCAATGATGAGGACGGGGTGGCCCGGTGGCTGATGGAGAATTATTCGTAATCGATGGCGTTTTTTTATTCGAGGGAGAAAAATTTTGTAGTAAATTGTTGTTGAGCGTAAATAGGTGAGATGCTATAATTTTTTTGAGGCCGCAAATTGCGACTTCAAACTTGAAGTGTCAATTATGTGCTCAAGTAGTTGAGGTATAAATAAATACGAATTAAATTTGAAATCACAGATTGTGATTTCAAATTTGGAGAGGAGATTTTATTTGGAAGAAAATAGTAATCTGCCGGCTGCGGTTGAAGCCGGCACTGAGCAGATACAGAACTTGAATATCTGGTATATAGTATGCAGATAGAGCAGAAAACAGGGAAAACAGGTATGGGCATGTATGATATAAGGGAATATGGCGCGGAGCCGGGCAGCGGGAAGGTATGCACAAAGGAGATTCAGAAGGCCATAGACTTATGCGATAAGGGCGGAACAGTCTGCATTCCTGCGGGAGAGTTCATCACAGGGGCACTATTCTTAAAGAGCAACATGACGCTCTTTCTGGAGGAGGGGGCAAGGCTTGTGGGCAGCAGTGATGTGAAGGACTTTCCTGTCATGGGCTGTCCCTTTGAAGGCCGGGAGCAGCTGTGCTATGCCGGTCTGATTAACACGGACGGCGCGCCCCATGAAAATATTGCCATTAAAGGAAGCGGTTTGATTGACGCCAATGGCAGGCAGCTGTTTGCGGCGGAGATGGAGAATCCTGAGGTGAAGCGGGGGCGGGCGGTCTGCATCCGTAACACCGACACGGTAACCATATGCGGTGTTACAATACGCCAGTCGCCGGCCTGGTGCCTGCATCTGATTTATTGCAGCAATGTGCTGATAGAGAACATTGCGGTTCATACAAAGTATGACGAGAGCGGGGAAAAATACGGTATACATAACGGGGACGGGATAGACATTGATTCCTGCAGGAAGGTGAGAATCAGAAGTTCGCTGATTGCCAGCCAGGACGACTGCATCGCCGTGAAATCGGGGAGAGACGAAGAGGGCAGGAGAGCGGGGATTCCCGCAGAGGACATTGTGATCGAGGATTGTACTTTTAAAAGCGGCTTCGGCGTTGCCATGGGGAGTGAGATGTCAGGCGGCGTAAAGGACGTCTTTGTCAGAAACTGCACCTTTGAAAATGTTTTCAGCATCGCAAGCGTGAAAGCAGTGCGAGGGCGGGGCGGCTATATTAAAAATGTGCATTATGAAAACTGTTCCCTTGTGAATCACAGTCGGGAATTCAGCGACGGACGCTGGTTCCGTGGCGCCCTTTATGCGGATGGATTCTACGGATATGAAACCTTTGACGCAGATGCGCCGGCGGAAGTAAATGAGGGAACTCCGGTGGTGGATGGCATTTTCTTTCGGGATATTACCGTTGACACAATAGGGGGAAATGCAATCTATCTGTGCGGGCTGCCGGAGATGCCCTTTCGGAACATATATCTGGAAAATGTGAAGGCACACGGGAAATATGGGATAAAGACGAAAAATATTGACAATCTGCATATGGATAACGTGGATGTGTCAGGTGAGGGGTGAATCATTGATCCTTTATTGAGTCTGACAGGATTGAGGGGGAGTATAACTATGCAATACATTACGGAAGAGGAAAGACAAAGTTTGTTTTCCCGAACAGAAAAAAATGAATATAAGGTATGTGATCTGCAGAATGCCTTGTGGGAATTGGGAATCAAGAGAGGAGACACTGTTTGTGTACATTCTCAGATTTACAGTCTTGGTATGGCGGGAATGCCAAGAAATAAATATTTGAACATGATTTTAAAGGTATTGAAAGAAGCAGTGGGAGAAAACGGAACCGTTATCATGCCGGCTTTTTCGTACAGCTTTTGTGAAAATCGGGTGTTTGATGTGCAAAATTCCCAATCGACGGTAGGACTTCTGACAGAGTTTTTCAGAAATTCCGCGGGTGTCTCAAGAACAGTACATCCGATTTTTTCTTTTTCTGTCTGGGGAAAACGGAAAGAAGAATTTATGGACATTGGCACGGATGCGTTTTCAATGGAAAGCGTATACGGAAAAATGATTCAAAACAATGATAAGATGATACTGCTTGGCGCCGACAAGGGCTATACAATATATTATCTGGCAGAGGAGAGAGTAGGAGTAAGCCATAGGTTTTTTAAAAGCTTTTCCGGTGTTGTGAGAGACGGAGAGAAAGAATATGAGTTGACGGTACCTTATTATGTGAGGCATTTGGATAAACGGAGCGAGGAAAATCCTCAAAGAGTCAGCGCATATCTTCTGGAAAAGGGCATTGAAAAGAGTGTACCCTTCGGCTGGGGAAGTATCTCAAGTTTTTCGTGCAAACCTATGTTTGAAAGCATCGTGGAAAAATTGAGGGATGACGAGACTTATTTTTTAAAGGAGAAAGAATAATATGAGTGACGGACAGAAGATGTATCGGTTAGTCGAGAGACTTTTCTCCATATGCCGGAGTTATGTGAGCCGCAGGTGGGAAAGAGAGGATTATATCCCACGGTCAGTCAGAAAGGCAGTTATCACAGCATAAAAAGCATGGTAGATTTTATTGCTTATGCAGATGGAAAGAGCGATCTGCCGGAAATCAGCGAAATAATTGGCGTGGCAGTTAAAGACCTGATTCCCGTAATTGAAAAGCTGCAGCAAAATGAGCTGTTGGATGAGACTCGGGAAAATTTCTGTTGACAAACATTGTATTACGGTATACAATCTCAAACATAGAAAATGAATAATTTTTTTACAGGCAAAGGGGCTGATTATCGGATATCAGCCTCTTTTTTCATGCACAGGCCCGTGCAGATTGTATCATGCTGCTAAAGCAGCAGGCTGCTGAAGGGGCGCACGGGCTGCCGTATTTGAAAAAGGATTCAGGGGAGGGGTCTTTATGCAGCAGTTGGAATTGTTAAAGCACACGGATAAAATCAATGAGCTGTTGGCGCGTTACGGAGTAAAGTTCGGCATCTATAAGAACAATGTATTCAAGGAGCAGCTGTTTCCCTTTGATTCCATACCGAGAGTGATTGAGCATGACGAGTTTGCATTTTTGGAAAAAGGTCTGAAACAGCGGGTTATGGCTTTGAATCTGTTTCTGAAGGATATTTACGGGAAGAAACAGATTGTGAAGGATGGAATTGTGCCGGAGGATTTTATATTTGCATCCGGCGGTTATATGGCGGAATGTGAAGGAACAGTTCCGCCAAAGGGGATTTATTCCCACATATCGGGCATTGATCTGGTAAAGGGAAAGGATGGCAGCTGGTACATACTGGAGGACAATCTGAGAGTGCCCTCCGGGGCGTCCTATCCTATGATTGCAAGAGATTTGTGCAGGAGAAGCTCACCGGAGACATTTCAAAGCTGCAGACTGGAGGACAACCGCAATTATGCGGATTTACTGCGGAGGACAATGGATTATGTAAACCCGGGAGGGCATACGGTTATATTGACGCCCGGCAGATACAATGCCGCTTATTTTGAACATTCCTATCTGGCGGAAAAGACAGGGGCCCATCTGGTGACAGGTTCGGAGCTGATGGTGGAAAAGGATATGCTGTACTATATTTCTTCCAACGGAGGAAAGGAACGGGTGGGGGCCGTATACCGCAGGATATCGGACGAATATCTGGATCCCATGAATTTTAATCCGGAATCGCTGATTGGCATTCCGCATATTTATGAGGTGTTCCGCAAAGGAAATGTGGCGCTGCTCAATGCGCCGGGAAACGGTGTGGCGGACGATAAGGGAATCTATTATTTTGTTCCTAAAATGATCCGGTATTATCTGGAGGAAGAACCGGTTCTGAATAATGCGCCGACTTATCTGCCGTTTTATGAAGAAGATATGAACTATGTGCTGGCACATTTTGATGAGCTGGTGCTGAAGGATGTGGCGGAAGCAGGGGGATATGGCGTTGTATTCGGCAGCACCATGACGAAACAGCAGAAAGAGGATTTCATTGCCCTGCTGAAGAAGGAGCCGAGACGGTTTATTGCCCAGGAGGTAATTGACTTTCAGGATTTGGATATTGTGGATAACGGGGAGATTGTGCAGAGGAAAGCAGACCTTCGGGCGTTTGTGCTGATGGCGGACGAACCCCTGGTCTGGAAGAGCGGGCTCACAAGGTTTTCCAGGAATCCGGATTCGTTTATCGTGAATTCATCACAGGGAGGAGGCTTTAAAGACACATGGGTATTATATCAGTAGAGCAGGCGGATCATTTATATTGGCTGGGAAGATACACGGAACGGGTGTATACCACGCTTCGATTCTACTTTTCCCGATTTGACAACATGATCGACGAGGCGGCAGACAGCTATCAGGCCTTCTGCCGTTCCATTGACATACCGAACATCTATGTATCAAAGGAGGATTTCCTCAGGCGTTATCCCTTTGATGCAGGTAATCCGGATTCCATTATCAGCAACCTGAACCGGGCCTATGACAATGCCATTGTACTCAGGGAAAGTATCGGATCCGAGGCGTTTTCCTATATCCAGCTTGCCGTCTATGACATGAATAAGGCGGCGGTGAGCAAGTCGCCGCTGATAGAGCTGCAGTATCTGATAGATCATATCTTATCCTTTTGGGGAATTGCGGACGACCAGATTGATTCCGAGCAGGTGCGGAATATGATCAAGGCGGGAAAGCGGATTGAGCGCATTGATATGTATGCAAGGCTGAAGGTATCCCAAAAGGAATTGTTAAGAGAGGTGCACCGCATGATTCCGAGAGTGGAAAGGAGCGGGCTGGCCTTTGATAAAGCTAAGCTGGAGCAGATTGAAGGCCTTGTGGAAAATCCGGATTTGGATTATTATAAGATTGTATCGATTGCGGAGTCTATCATATAATCGGGAGCTGCCATGGGATGTGTAAGAGATTTCGTGCGGCTTATACCGGACATGTTTGGAGTGGTTTTGTGGCAGTGCTGCACTTTGAGTACCGGATGGAAATAGAATATGAGAAAATTGTGGACAGATGCTATTTTACGATCAAGTGTATCCCAAGGGAAGATGCAAGGCAGCATTTGCTGGGAATAGAGCTTTCCGTGCTGCCTGAGACAGAGTATTCAACGGGAGTGGATTCTTTTGGGAACAGGCAGATTTATGGCTGTGAGACAGAGCCTCATAATCGGTTTGCATTCCGGGCAGCGGGTGATGTGGAGATTCTCCGGACGGATTATGAGGAACCGGCGGGTGAGACGGCGGGAATATATGGGCTGCCTCACGGCAAATGTATTCCCGGCCCGGGACTTTCGGAATACCGGCATTCCCATGACCTGTCGGGGTGCAGGGATTCCTATGAAATATGTATGGCCTGGATGCATAAGCTGCATCAGGACTTTTCCTATGTGCCGGGAGCCACGCAGGTTCATACTCCGGCGGAAGAGGCATGGGGCATGGGAAAGGGAGTCTGTCAGGATTACGCGCATATTTATATCACTCTGCTCCGTATGGCGGGAATTCCCGCCCGTTATGTATGCGGGATGATTGTGGGAGAAGGCGCCAGTCACGGATGGGCGGAGGCGCTTTGCGGTGACAGATGGGTGGGGTTTGATCCCACCAATGACTGCCCTGTGACAGACCGGCATATCAAGCTTGGACATGGCAGGGATGCGGCCGACTGCGCGATTAATCGCGGGCTTGTGTGGAATGGGGGAGCCCAGTGGCAGAGGATATCTGTGCAGGTTGACCCGGCAGTTTGTTCCCGAGGGCAATGAGCCAAACGGCCATGCCGGCACGGATAGCTGTCTGTCGGCCCGGGGCTTTTACGAGACAGCGCACAAACGGCCATGCCTGCGTGGATAGCTGTCTGTCGGCCCGGGGCTTTTACGAGACAGCGCACAAACGGCCATGCCTGTAAGGATAGTTGGCGAATGACGGGAAGGAGAGAGGTATTCAATGATAAAGACAATAGCGGCGGTGGGGCTGCCGGTGGATGAGGTGCTGGAAATCAGGCGAAACCGTATTCAGCCGGAACAGCCCGCAGATAATATGAAACGAATCAGCATTGTCACGGGGATTCATGGAGATGAGCTGGAGGGGCAGTATGTCTGTTTTGAACTGCAGCGCCGTATAGAGCAGGACAAAGAATGCCTGGCAGGGATCGTTGATATTTATCCTGCCATGAACCCGCTGGGGATCGACTCTATTACCAGAGGGATACCGGCGTTTGATTTGGATATGAACCGCATGTTTCCCGGAGATATTGAGGGAAGCATGGTAGAGTATATGGTCGCAAGGATTATGGAGGATGTGGAAGGCTCCGACTGTGTGCTGGATATCCACGCCAGCAACATTTATCTGACGGAAATACCCCAGATACGCATTAATGAACTGCACCGGGATGCCCTTGTGCCCATGGCGGAAGCTGCCAATGTGGATTTGATATGGGTGCATGGAGCCAGCACGGTGTTGGAATCGACCCTTGCATATAGTCTGAATCGCATCAAAACGCCGACGCTGGTAGTGGAAATGGGCGTGGGAATGCGCATAACCCGCAGATACGGGGATCAGCTGGCGGACGGAATTTTCTCTTTAATGAAAAAGCTGGGAATCTGGACAGGGGATGTAAAACCGGTAAGAAAGCCGATTATATCAACAAACCCGGAGGACGTCTGCTATTTAAACGCCGGTGTGAGCGGGGTATTTATCCCGGGTGTGCAGCATGGCGCAAAATTGAAAAAAGGTGAAATAATAGGTCAGATTGTAGACCCTCTGTGCGGGAAGGTGCTGGATGAGGTGAAGACTCCTGAGGACGGTATGCTGTTTACCATAAGAGAGTACCCCGTTGTCGTCGAAGGCTCTCTGATGGGACGTCTGCTGAAAAAGGAAGTGTGCGGCTATGAATAAAAGGATTATTTATGAACTGAAAGGAATATACAGGGATACTTTCCGGGTGACAGGGTATGAATTCGGATCCGGAGAAAATGAAGTCTGTATCGTGGGCAGTTCAAGGGGAAATGAAGTACAGCAGGTATACTGCTGTTCTCAGCTGGTGAAGAAAATGAAGCAGCTGGAGGATGAGGGGCGGATTGCGGAAGGGCATAAAATTTTGATTATTCCCTCAATCAATCCATATTCCATGAACATACAAAAAAGATTCTGGTCAACGGATAATACGGACATTAACCGGATGTTTCCGGGATATGATATGGGGGAAACCACCCAGAGGATTGCGGACGGCGTTTTCCGGGAAATATCGGAGTACCGGTTCGGAATTCAGTTCACTTCTTTTTATATGCCGGGAGATTTTGTACCCCATGTGCGGCTGATGGATGAGGGCTTCAGTGATCCTGAAACGGCCCGGCTGTTCGGTCTTCCCTATGTTATTATCCGCAGGGTGAGGCCCTATGATACCACAACGTTGAACTACAACTGGCAGGTGTGGAATACCCAGGCGTTTTCCATGTATACCTCTACTACATCCAGAATTGACCGGGACAGCGCGGGTCAGGCGGTTCTGGCAGTCATGAACTTTCTGTCCGGGCTGGGAATGCTGAAATACAGCATACCGGACAAGCTGCATTCAAAAATCGTACATGATGATGAGCTGATCTTAATAAAAACGGCAAAATCCGGCATTTTTGACCCCATGGTAAAGGCGGGGGAGGAAGTCAGAACCGGGCAGCCCCTGGCAAACATTTTGGATCCCTATGAAGGAGACGTTCTTGAAACACTTTACGCCCCGTTTAACAGGGTTGTGTTTTTTGTGCATAATGAGCCTCTGACCTATGCAAATACGGCGGTAATTAAGCTGATTGAGAAATACGAGGTATGATTTGAGCAATCAGATATAATACTCACAGCTGTCCCTTCTCCGGCTGATGACGTCCGAAAGCGTGATTCCATCCAGATAGTCCAGTATGACCCTGTAAAGTCCCTGATAGACGGGAAGAGCCATACAGCTGTCTGCATTTTCGCAGAGATTGGGAACATTTTCCATGCAGCTGACAGGGGTAAGACTGCCCTCTGCGCTTTCCAGGATTTCCCTGACGGTGATCTCACCGGGGTGTCTTGCCAACTGATACCCGCCCATGTGCCCTTTGTTGGCCAGGAGAAGATTGCTGCGGTTAAAAAAGGGGATGATCTGTTCCAGATATTTTTTGGAAATATTCTGCCTGGCTGATATATCCTTGAGGGCAATGAATCCCTCGTTGTAGTGCTCCGCCAGGTCTATCATCATACGGAAAGCATATCTTCCGCGAGTGGAAATTTTCAAAATGATTACCTCCGGGCTGTAATCGTACCTGATTTACCGTTCCAAAACCTATCTTACCACAGGAATAGTAGGCAATCAAGAAAAATCTTAACAGATAAAGGAGAGGAAAAGCAATGGATTACGGATTTGCAACAAAATGTATTTACGGAAACGGAAGAGATTATGATAAGGACAAAACGGGAGCCATCAGCTTCCCTATTTATCAGACAGCCACCTATGCCCATCCGGAGGTGGGAAAGAGCACAGGGTTTGATTACAGCAGGCTGCAGAATCCCACCAGGCAGCAGGCGGAGAAAATAGTGGCTGCCCTCGAGGGAGGACTTGATGCGCTGGCTTTTTCCACGGGAATGGCGGCAATCACTGCAATGATGGAACTGTTCCGTCCGGGAGATCATCTGATTACGGATGCGGATTTATACGGCGGCAGCATCCGGCTGTTTGACAATGTGAATAAAAAGAACGGTATCCTGTTCAGCCATATAGACTGCTCCACGGAAAATGTGGAGGACTACATACAGGAGAATACCAAAGCGATTTTCATTGAAACGCCCACAAATCCCATGATGAACGTGGTGGATATACGCAAGGTCTCAAAAATCGCAAAGGAACACGGACTTCTTCTGATTGTGGACAATACCTTTATGTCGCCCTATTTTCAGAAGCCCTTTGAGCTTGGCGCGGATATTATCATCCACAGCGGCACAAAGTTCCTGGGCGGGCACAATGACACCCTGGCGGGGTTTATCGTGACAAATTCACAGGAAATATCGGACAGACTCCGGTTTCTTATAAAAACCGTGGGTTCGGGACTTTCGCCCTTTGACAGCTGGCTGATTATCAGAGGCGTCAAGACGCTGCCGCTCCGTATGGAAAAGGCACAGGAGAACGCAAAGGCGCTGGCGGAATATCTTTTGGGTGAGCCCAGGGTAAAGAAGGTTTACTATCCGGGGATACCGGGCAGCAAGGGGTATGAGGTATGTAAAAGCCAGGCGGGCGGTTTTGGCAGTATGCTTACCTTTGAAGTGGAGAGCCGGGAACTGGCGCTCCATATCCTGAGGTCTACAAAGCTGATTCCTTTTGCGGAAAGTCTGGGCGGAACGGAAACGCTTCTTACCTATCCCACCACACAGACCCATGCGGACGTGCCGGAGGAGGTAAGGATAAAGAACGGGCTTACGGACAGGATACTGCGGCTTTCCGCAGGCATTGAGGATAAGAATGACCTGATTGGGGATTTAAGGCAGGCAATAGAATCTTTTGGATGAGAGAAGGGAGTTTGTATGTTGCAGGAGAAATCTGACTTTGACACATTTGATTTTGACACGCTGATAAACAGGCGGGGCACCGACTGCCTGAAATATGATTTTGCCGCAAGGCGGGGAAGACCGGAGAATATTCTGCCTCTCTGGGTGGCGGATATGGATTTTAAGACGTCGGATAAAATACTGGACGCCCTTCATAAAAGAACAGAGCATGGAATCTTTGGCTATACCGAAAGCGGCGAAGGCTATTTTAACGCCGTGGCGGGCTGGATGAGCAGGCGGCACGGCTGGGAAATCAAAGAAAACTGGCTTGTGAAAACGCCGGGGGTGGTATTTGCCCTGGCCATGGCGGTAAAGGCCTATACGAAAGCAGGCGACGGGGTTCTGATTCAGCAGCCGGTATACTATCCCTTTACAGAGGTGATTGAAGATAATGACAGGAAAGTTATCAGCAATGATTTGCTTCTGGGGGAGGATGGAAAATATCACATTGACTTTGAAGACTTTGAAAGAAAAGCGGCGGCGGAAAAAACAACTCTCTTTCTGCTGTGCAGCCCGCACAATCCGGTAGGAAGGGTGTGGACGGAGGAAGAGCTTCTGAGAATAGGAGAAATATGCCTGAAATATAATGTGACTGTGGTGAGCGATGAGATTCATGAGGATTTTGTATGGGGGAACAGAAAGCATACGGTTTTTGCAAATTTGAAAGAAGAGTTTGCAGACATATCCGTCACCTGTACATCCCCGGCAAAAACATTTAACCTTGCAGGGCTGCAGGTATCCAACATTTTTATCCCCGATGAAAATCTGCGCAGACGGTTTAAAAAGCAGATTGCGGCAGCCGGATACAGCCAGCTGAACACCCTGGGCCTGACTGCCTGCGAAGCGGCGTACCGCTGCGGGGACGACTGGTATGATGCGATGATGGAGTATGTGGCAGGCAACATCCGCTATATGAAAGCCTATCTGGAAAAGGAGCTGCCTCAGCTTGCCATGGCAGAGCCGGAAGGAACCTATCTTGTCTGGGTGGATTTCAGAGGGCTTGGGCTGGCCGGGGCAAAATTGGAGGAACTGATTGTGAAGAAAGCGAATCTCTGGCTGGATTCCGGCACCATGTTCGGAAAGGCGGGGGAGGGTTTTGAGAGATTTAATGCAGCCTGTCCCCGGGCAATCCTGGAAAAGGCGCTGGGACAGCTGAAAACAGCGATTATAAGTAATACAAAAAATGAAATGGAAAAAAGTAATTGACAGGTACGGCGCAAGGTTCTATAATACTTTTAAAGCTTACAAAACTTATCTAAAAGATAGGTAATGAATTAAAAGAAAAGGGAGGTAACGAATTATGTCTGAAATCAAAGAAAGCGCGTTGGAGTTAATCGGAGGAACACCCATTTTAAAGCTGAACCGTTACGGCGAAAAGGCAGGCGTCAGGGGCGTGACTCTCCTGGCTAAGCTGGAGTACCTGAATCCCGCCGGTTCCGTAAAGGACAGGATTGCCCTTGCCATGATTGAGGATGCGGAAAGAACGGGGAAGCTGAAGCCGGGAGCCACCATCATCGAGCCCACCAGCGGAAATACGGGGATCGGCCTTGCGGCTGTGGCAGCGGCAAAGGGATATAAGGCGATTCTCACGCTGCCGGATACCATGAGCGTAGAGCGGAGAAACCTATTGAAAGCATACGGAGCCGAGCTGGTGCTTACAGAAGGCGCAAAGGGAATGAAGGGCGCGATTGCAAAGGCGGAGGAGCTGAACCAGGAGATTGAAGGCTCCGTTATTCTGGGCCAGTTTGTAAATCCTGCAAATCCGGCTGTCCATAAGGCTGCAACCGGGCCGGAGATCTGGAGACAGACGGATGGCAAGGTGGATATTTTCGTGGCAGGCGTGGGCACAGGCGGTACTGTGACGGGCGTGGGAGAGTACCTGAAGGAGCAGAACCCCGATATAAAAGTGGTGGCGGTAGAGCCGGCGGCCAGTCCGGTTCTTTCCAAGGGAACGCCGGGAGCCCATAAGATTCAGGGTATCGGAGCCGGCTTCGTCCCGGAGGTGCTGAACACCGGGATTTATGATGAGATAATTACGATTGAAAATGAAGATGCTTTTGCAGAGGGAAAAGCATTTGCACTGGCGGAAGGAATCCTTGTGGGAATTTCATCGGGAGCGGCATTGAAAGCAGCGGTAATCCTTGCGGCAAGGCCGGAAAATGCGGGTAAGAATATCGTGGTATTGCTGCCGGATTCCGGTGACAGGTATCTGTCCACACCGCTGTTTTCCAATTAAAATAAATAATTTTTCAGGTGTGCAACGAACGCTGAGGCGTTCGCCGGAGCGGTAGGGCTGGAAAGTGCCGGAAATGGCGTAAAAATCAGAGGGAGCATAGTTGTATCGATAGCTTGTCAATTCCTTTACCGCCGGCACTCGCAGAGTGGGGATTGACTGGCGGATAAGTGAGAATATAATGGGAAAAGGGATATTTCAATTCACTTCTTTGAAATATCCCTTCATTACCCTTATCGGAGTTTCATCAATATCTGGTGCAGTTTGTTTATATCCTCATTGCGGAACAGCTTTTCATCCACACAAAAGCGTTTTGACAAAAAGGAGATTTCCGTCACCTTTTTCTTTGAGAAGAACAGGCTTAAGCCTTGTGCCACACAGAGGATTGCAGCCAGTCAAAATCCAGTTTGGTCTTGCGGGAAAGATGATTTTTAATAGTGGTTTCTGATGCAAACACCTGATAATCTTCCTTGTATCCGCTTGCCCCCTAGTTTACGTCCCCGTGTTTATGCCAACGGAAAAATGTGTATTCAAATTTTTGTTCTGACTTTATTCCCAATATGTTATAATTTAAATGTTGGGAATAAAGTTGGGAATAAATACAAAGAACTTGCTATTGAGCAGCTTCTTTGCACACTATGCTATCCATATTAAGGAGAGTATTAATGGATATAGAACAGATTGTATTTGATTTATGTGCTATGAACGATGAGCAGGAATGGTTCGAGTTTAAAGAAAATTGGTTTCAACCGGAAACATTGGGAGAATATGTTTCTGCGTTATCCAATGCTGCAGCGTTTCATTATAAGAAATATGCTTATTTTATATGGGGAATTGAAAATGAAAATCATAAAATAGTCGGGACGACATTCAATCAATATGGAGATTACAATAAAGAACCTTATCAGAACTATCTGGCACGAAACCTTTTTCCAAGTCTGAATTTTTCTTTTGAGGAAATCGAGATTCAGGGAAAAAGAGTTGTCGTGTTGGTAATACCTGCCGCTTTTGAGATACCTACCGCATTTAAGGAAAAGCGATATATAAGGATTGGGTCATCCAAGTGTAATATCAAGGATTATCCAAAGAGGGAGATAGAACTTTTTAAAATACTTGATGGAAGAACAGAAACCATAGAAACAATTCCGGCAAAATATCAAGAACTAACTTTTCATAAATTGTTTGGATATTATGGATCAAAGGGAATTGTTTTAAGCGATAAGACTTTTATAAAAAATTTAGGTCTGCGGAATGAAGAAGGGCAGTTCAATTTATTGGCGCAACTGTTGTCGGACGATTCCCATTTCCCACTCCGGGTATCAATATTTGAGGGAAAAACGAAAGGAACAAATCTGTTTTCGGTCAGGGAGTTTGGATATAATTGTCTTTTGTACAGTTTGGACGAGTTATTACGATACGGAGATGTATTAAATATAATACAGGCGGATGAGACAGACAGGGTTGTGGAAAGGAAAGAAGTCCCGCTGTTTGATAACAAGGCATTTCGGGAGGCAATCATCAATGCCGTTCTGCACAACAAATGGGCAGAAGGAAATGAGCCTATGATTTCTGTTTTTTCCGACAGGATAGAAATTTTGTCAAGAGGTTCCCTGCCACCAGCACAGACGATGGAAGGATTTTATATGGGAGAATCTGTACCTGTGAATGAAAAACTATCAGAAAAGCTTTGAATAAAGCCATCGAAAAAAAAGGGAATAAAAAGTCTTTAAATATAAGAAGAAGGAAAATACTGGAAGAAATGAGGGATAATCCCAACATAACAACCGAGGAACTTCGCAAAATTTTAGGGGTTAGTAAAACAGCAGTAGAAAACAACATTTCATTCCTGCGAGAGAATGGTTATATTGAGAGAATTGGTTCAAAGAAGACAGGGTATTGGAATGTGTTGTAGAGAACAGAGATAAAAGTTTAAAGGAGCTTAGGAATCGTAAATATTACACCGCATTTTGTGAAAAGCTTTGGCGGAAGTGATAATAATGTTTTTGCACAAAATGGAATAGAAGGTGTGATAGAGATGCTGGTTGATTGGAAATCCGCTTGCGCGAATAAGAGGTAAAATGTTATATTGTATCGGGGGAGATTACGAACGGGAGGAAGAGGATGACGAGAGAAGAAGCATGGAAGATGCTGAATGAATTTAATCAGGATGAATTTCATTTGCAGCATGGACAGATTGTGGAAAAAACCATGATGTATTTTGCGGAGAAATTAGGATATGGAGAGGAAAAAGAATTCTGGGGGATTGTAGGGCTTTTACATGATCTGGATTTTGAGAAGTATCCCGATCAGCATTGCATTAAAAGCCAGGAAATTATGAGAGAGCGTGGTATTGACGAAAGAATGATTCACGCGACTGCCAGTCACGGATACGGAATTACAGTGGATATTCAACCTGAACATGAGATGGAGAAGGTGCTTTACGCAGTGGACGAGCTTACCGGATTAATTGGCGCGGTTGTATTGATGCGTCCTTCTAAAAGCGTGCAGGATCTTGAATTAAAATCAGTGAAAAAGAAGTTTAAATCAAAGGGATTTGCCGCCGGGTGTGACCGGGAGGTTATTCAGCGCGGCGCAGATATGCTTGGCTGGTCGTTGGATGATTTGATTGTACAGACAATAGAGGCGCTTAAATCCTTTCAGGACTGAGCAGGTAAACTTGCGCTGTTATGCTGTTTGGAGTATACTTTATTTCAGAGATAAAAGCATCCGGAGGAGAGATACTTATGGATATTCGGATATTTGATAACTTCGAGGAGGATGGCCAGCTCACCTTGTTTGGTCTGGAGGAAGACTTTGAAGAGCTGCTGCCCAAAGAATCAGGTTCGGGAGAATCTCCGCTCGGAGAGCCGTCGTTCGAAAAGCCGTCTTCCGGGGAACCGCTTTCCGAAGAAGCGTCGTTCAAAAAGCCGTCGTCCGAAAAGCCGTTGTCCGGAGAACCGTCTTCCGGCCAGGCAGGGGCGGGCATTCGTATCCGCAGCTGCAGCAGCTGCGGCAAGCTTCTCTTCGTGAGAGAAGAGGGCGGCGGATATGTCTCCGGGTGTAACGCCTGCGGAATCCGATATGTGCAAAAATAAAGAGTATCCGGGTCATGGCAGGACGGCCATACAGGAGAAGGCTGCTTTTTGCAGACGGAAGGGAAGGAATGAAGAGCGATGGAATTAAAGCTGGCGGCAATTTTCAGTGACAACAGTGTCCTGCAGAGAGGCAGGAACATTGCGATATTCGGCAGCGGCCCGGAAGGGAAGCGGGTGGAGGCGGTTGTCCGCGGAGAAAAGCTGGACGGTTCGGGCGTACAGGAAAGCCGGGGCAGCGCATATGTGCGAAAGGGCCGGTTTGAAATTCAGCTGCCGCCGCTGGAGGCGGGGCTGGAGCATTCTCTGCAGGTAACCTGCGGTGAGGAACAGCTTGTGCGCAGGAATCTTGCCCTGGGGGAGGTGTGGCTTGCCGGAGGGCAGTCCAACATGGAATATGAGCTGCAGAACTGCGCGGAAAAAGAGGCGCTGAACCGCCCTGCAAATCCCACGATCCGCTTTTACTACACGCAGAAAAATGCATACATGGACGAAGCGTTTTTTGCGTCTGAGGCGGAGACGTGCTGGGAGTGCTTCGGGGATGCAGGCACGAAATACTGGTCGGCGGTGGGGTATTTCTTTGCCGCGAAGCTGCAGGAGAGGCTGCAGGTGCCGGTGGGGATTATCGGATGCAACAGGGGCGGAACCTCTGCGTCTGCCTGGATGCCCCGGGAGGCCATGGCCGAGGACGTGGAACTGAAGACATATCTGGACATCTATGACGCTGCGGTGGCCGGAAAGACAGAGGAGGAGCAGCTGAGGGAATATGCGGAGTATGCCGTTTATCAGGCGGAATTTGACAGAAAGGCGGAAAGCTGCTACGCAGAGGACCCGAATATGGAATGGTCGGAGGTGCTGGAGCGTGTGGGCGAGTGCAGATGGCCGGGGCCCATGGGATGCAGTAATCCTTTTCGTCCGGGCGGCCTGTATGAGTGTATGCTGAAGCGGGTGACGCCCTATTCCTTAAAGGGGTTTCTCTATTATCAGGGAGAGAACGATGACCATCTGCCCCGCCTTTATCGGAAGCTGCTTACCCGTATGATTGAACAGTGGCGGGAGGACTGGCGGGATGATTCCCTGCCGTTTATCTTTGCCCAGCTTCCCATGCATCGGTACAAGCAGGATCCGGATTTTAAGAACTGGTGCCTGATCAGAGAGGCCCAGAACAGAGTATATGACACGGTGAAAAATACAGCCATGACCTGCATTATCGACCAGGGGGTATACAATGACATTCATCCGCGGATGAAGCGGAAGGTGGGGGAGAGAATGTGCAGCCAGGCCTTGGAACTGGCCTATGGCCTTGAAGATGTGGCTGATGCGGCGGGGCCTTTGTTTGATTATGCTGAGAGAAGGAGCGGGAAGCTGATTCTGCATTTTAAGAATGCGGCCGGGGGCTTTCGTGTGAAGGAAGACTCCTCTCCGGCAGAGCGGCCCGGATATGACAGGACGGCCCCCCCGGCAGAGAGCCTGGGGTTTGAAATTGCAGGGGAGGATGGAGAATATGTTCCGGCGGCAGTGGAAATCAGGGATGACAGAATCTATGTCTCTGCTCCCGGCATAGCAGCTCCTGTTTATGCCAGATATCTTTGGACGAATTACGGGGATGTGGCGGTTTACGGAGTGAACGGTATTCCGCTTGCACCTTTTCGGACAGACAGGCGGGACGGCTTCAGGCCCATGAACCAAAACGCGGAGATTCAGCAGAACATGGAAACGGGGAGCAAATAGCTCCCCGCCGTTTTTAAATGCTTATTTTGACCAGAGTTTAATGGTTTTGATCAGCTTTGTTTTCTGGACGTCGTCCATTTTGGATATGAGCTGCATCAGTTCATTATCCAGAGCTGTCTGCTTGTAATCAGGGGCAATTTTCCCAATCAGGGAGTCAAGAGTAATGTTCATCAGGCGCGCGTAATAAATCAACACTCGCAATGACATGGCGGTTCTGTTGTTTTCTACGTTGCTGATGTAGCCCGGCGTTACATTCAGGGCGCTTGCTACTTCTGCCTGTGTCAGTTTCATCTGAATGCGCAGTTCTTTTACCTGTGCTCCCAGATTTTCAAATTGATCGTTGCTCATGATGTTATCCTCCGATGTTAAGAAATATTTTAGAAAACCCTGTATAAAGTATACTATAATTTTTCAGATTTTGGTAGTATAAATTTTAAACATAGCGGGAGATATTATGCAAAATTATAAATTTCTGATTGAATATGACGGAACCAGGTATTATGGCTGGCAGAGACAGCCGGGTCAAAACACCATACAGGGCAAGCTGGAGAGCGTACTGTCAATGCTGTGCGGGCGGGAAACGGAGGTCATAGGCGCCGGACGTACCGACAGCGGCGTACACGCGGAAGGCATGGTGGCAAATGCAAATCTGGAGACAGAACTGTCCGCAGAGGAGATTCGGGACTATATGAACCGGTATCTGCCGGATGATATCGGGGTGCTGGAGGTGCGGCAGGCGTCTCCCCGGTTTCATGCCAGATATAATGCCATCGGCAAAACCTATCGTTACACCTGCTTTGACGGGGAAGTGAAGCCTGTTTTTGACAGGAAATACTACACCGGGCTGGAGGAGAAGCCTGATGTGGAGAAAATGCGGCAGGCGGCGGAGCTGCTTAAGGGAGAGCATGACTTTCGGAATTTCTGCGTCAATCCCCGGATGAAGAAATCCACGGTACGGCGGGTAGACCGGATTGAGATTACCCGGGACGGAGGCTATATCCGATTCACTATCCACGGAACGGGGTTTCTGCAGAATATGGTGCGGATTATGGTGGGAACGCTGCTGGAGGCAGGCTGCGGGCGTATGAGCCGGGAGCAGGTGAAGGCCGCCCTGGAGAATCCCAACAGGCAGAAGGCGGGGCCCACAGCGCCTGCCCGGGGCCTGTGCCTGGTGAGCGTAGACTATGATTAACGTAGCTGAACGAATGGAGGCAAAGGAATGTTGGCGGCAATCGGATTTGTGACACTTGTGTCGGTCATCTTTTTCGGAGATTTGTATATTAAGAATCGGGTGGAAAAGTATATTCCGGCCAGAGGAAGTGAAAAGGATGGGAAGGAGCTGCTGGGAGGCAGATTGATCCTTCGCAGACATCATAACAGGGGAATGGCCCTCAACGTGGGAGAAAAAAGGCAGCGGCTGGTGGCAGCGGTTTCACTGGCGCTGACTGCCGTGGTGGCAGCAGTATTTATCATCAGCCTGGGGCACCGGGGCAATCACCTGCTTCGCATTGGCCTTGCGCTGCTGCTGGGAGGCGCGTTCAGCAATACCTATGACAGGCTGAAACGGAAATATGTGGTGGACTATTTCAGCTTTGGCGTGAAATGGAAAGGCCTCAGGAAAATCGTGTTCAACCTTTCGGATTTCTGCATTATGATTGGCGCACTGCTGGCGGCTCTCGGCGCAGCATAAAACACCGCCTTTTTGCGGAGCAAATCCCGCAGGCGGACAACGTCCGCCTTTTAATCCTGTATGACGGTGCCGGCCCTGCCCTTCAGGGCCTCCCGCACCTCCTGCAGGGAAGTAATCAGAACCCTGCCGTCCTTTTTGGCTTCCAGGTAACTGACGGCTCCTTCAATCTTGGGCAGCATGGTACCTGCCTCGAACTGGCCCTGTGCAATCAGTTCCCGGGCCTGGGCGCAGGTCATGGAAGGGATGGGAGTCCGGCTTTCGCTGCCGAAATCCCTGTATACGCAGGGCACGTCAGTGAGGATAATCAATTCGTCACAGGCTAAATCGGAAGCAAGCTTGGAGGCGATAGCGTCCTTTTCGATAACGGCGGAAGCCCCTTTAAGATTGTGCTGCTGATCGATGACGGGGATACCGCCTCCTCCGCAGGCGATAACCACCTGGTCTGCCTCCGCCAGAGTGCGGATGGTCTCTATTTCCACAATATCAATGGGCTTTGGCGCAGCGATGACCCGGCGGAAGCCTTTTCCCGGGTCTTCCTTCACATAATTGCCCTTTTTAATCTCCATTTCAGCGTCCTCTCCGGACATGTATCTGCCGATTACCTTAGTAGGCTCATAGAAGGCTTCGTCATAGGGGTCTACGGTCACCTGTGTCAGAATGGTGCTGACCGGCCTGGCAATGCCCCGTGCCAGAAGCTCGGAGCGAAGGGCATTCTGAATATCATAGCCCACATAGCCCTGGCTCATGGCGGAACAGACACACATAGGAACAGGGGTGTAATCAATGTAAATACGGCGCAGCTCGGTCATGGCCTTGTGAATCATGCTGACCTGGGGGCCGTTGCTGTGGGTGATGGTCAGCTGATAATCAGCCTCCACCAAATCCGCCAAAGCTTTGGCGGTTATCTTTACCGCATCCCACTGTGCTTCCGTCGTGTATCCCAGCGCGCTGTGTCCAAGGGAGACAACTGCTCTTTTTCTGCTCATATCAAAGGCCTGCCTTTCCGTAATGTTTTCATAATAGAATCTAAGTGTATCATACCCTTTGTCTTTTTTCTACTGTAAATTTCATGGCCGACGGCTTATCTCGAGGAAAGATTTCATCGGGGCAGTTCCGCAATAACGCCGTCCAACACCTGAAAATAATTTTCAAAGGTTTTCCGGCAGCAGCCGGGATTGCGGATGACGATCCCTTCGCTCCTTAATCCAATCAGGGAAAAGCCCATGGCCATGCGGTGGTCGTCGTAGGTTTCCACCGCGGTGGGAGAGGGGTTCCCCGGATAAATGGTGATGCTGTCTTCGGTTTCCTGACAGCGGATGCCCATTTTGCCAAGCTCCGTGACAATGGCGGTTATGCGGTCGCTTTCCTGACAGCGGATGTGGCCGATGCCGGTTATGGTGGTGGGGCCGTCTGCAAAGGGCGCCAGGGCTGCCAGGGTGATGGCCTGGTCTGAAAAGGCGGACATATCCGCATGGATGCCGTGATAGATGCCGTCCTCCGGAGGCAGCAGCAGGACGCCCTCCGGTCTGTCTTCTGCTCTGCAGCCCATTTCCTCCAGAAGCTGCAGAAAAGCTATATCGCCCTGCAGAAAATCCTGTCCGCTCAGAGGCCTGTCTTGTCCGTTCAGAGGGTGCGCTTGCCCTTCCAGAGGGCTGCTTATCTCGCTCAGAGGGTACTCTCGCCCCTTCAGAGGGTGTTCCTGCCCTCCCGGAGAGTGCCCTGTCCCTCTGTGGATATGCCGTACCTGTACCGGAATGCCCAGAAGAGGACTTAAAGCATAAAAATAGCAGGCTGCGGACACATCCGGCTGTACACGATAGTCCAACGCCCGATAGCGCTGCCCCGCCGGAATGCGGTAGGCATAAGGGATGGTGCTGTTGACGCAGCCGGAGCAGTCATGTCCCCCTGCCTGGCCCCCGCAGTAATACTGGGGTACAGCCGTTACACCGAACTGCTGCATCATTTTTACAGTCATTTCTATATAGGCCATGCCGTGGAAGCCCTCTGTCACCGCCAGGAAATCTTCCCCGGACAGGCAGGAGGCGATGAGCAGGCCGCTCATAAACTGGCTGCTTTTTTCGATATTTACGGTAATCCTGTTTTTGCCGAAGCCGCGTCCCTTCAGGGTGAAGGGAAAATGTCCTTCCTCCCCGTCAAAGGTGATTTCGCAGCCCAATTCCGCCAGAGAATCCAGCAGGGGCGTCATGGGGCGTTTTCGCATCTGCTCTGAAGCATCCATGTGATAAACCCCTTCCGACAGGCCCAGGTATGCCGTGAGAAAGCGGGCGGCAGTGCCTGCGCTTCCCACATACAGGCTGGCTTCTTTTGCGGGGACGGCGCCTCCCGTTCCCGTTACGGTAATGACTTTATTTTCCTCATCCACGGAAGTCTCAAATCCAAGATCCCGGATGCACTTTAAAAAATGCCGGGAGTCGTCGGAGAAGAGTACGTCCCGGAGGGTAGACCGGCCCTCCGCCAGCGTTGCCAGAAGCAGCGCCCGATTCGTGATGCTCTTGGAACCGGGAACGGAGACGGTTAAGGGCGCCGGGCTGTCCTTTCCGGCGCGGGCCTGACGGTTTATGTCTTTATAGATGCAGGGAACCTGATATATGCTATATTCGATTTGTTCCATGGATTGTTCCTCCTTGCGCAGCGGGTCTTCAGGATAGTATACACTATAACATTTTTGCCGGGTAAATTCAATTTTTTTCCAAAAGCCCTTGACAAACAGACGGGAACGGTATAACATGCAATCCATGATAATCCTACTGAAGCAATAGGAATTAAAGGGGGAAGCCATGGAACCCATTATTCAGATTCAGAATGTGACAAAAACCTTTGTGGGCAAGGATAATCAGGTGGAGGCATTAAAGGGGATTACTCTGGACATTGAGCGGGGCGATATATGCGGCATCATCGGTATGAGCGGCGCGGGAAAGTCCACGCTGGTGCGCTGTCTGAACTTTCTGGAACGGCCCACATCGGGCACGGTATTGATAGAAGGCAGGGATTTGTCTGTCATGTCCGAAAAGGAGCTTCGGCAGACCAGAACGGAAATCGCCATGATTTTCCAGCATTTTAACCTGCTGATGCAGAGGAGCGTACTGGACAATGTGTGCTTTCCCATGGAGATTGTGGGGGCCAGGAAGTCGGAGGCCAGAAAGCGGGCTATGGAGCTGCTGGAAATCGTAGGGCTGGCGGAAAAGGCGAAAAGCTATCCGGCGCAGCTGTCCGGAGGCCAGAAACAGCGGGTGGCAATCGCCAGGGCATTGGCAAACAATCCGAAAATCCTGCTTTGCGACGAGGCCACCAGCGCCCTTGACCCTACCACCACGAAATCCATACTGCAGCTGCTGCAGCAAATTAATCGGGATTTCGGCATTACCATTGTCATCATCACGCATGAGATGAGCGTTGTACAGGAAATCTGCTCCCATGTGGCGATTATAGATAACGGCGGACTGGCGGAGCACGGCACGGTGGAGGAGGTGTTTACCTCCCCCCGGACGCCTGCGGCAAAGAAGCTTGTGTTTATGGTAAATCCCCAGGCCGATGAGATGCGGGGGAAACGCTGTATACGCATTGTATTTACGGAAAATTCATCCTTTGAGCCCGTCATTGCCAATATGGTGCTGGAGTGCAGGGCGCCGGTAAATATTCTGCTGGCGGATACCAAGGATATCGGCGGCATTGCCCACGGGCAGATGATTTTACAGCTGCCGGAGGATGAGACCGTTGCCGCCAGAATGATTCATTATCTGCAGGAGAGAAAGCTTACGGTGGAGGAGGTGGATTCCTATGTTGGATAAGGCGGTGCTGCTGATGCTGGCGGAGAATACCCTGATCACCCTGTATATGACAGTGACGTCAACTTTGGCCGCCTATATTCTGGGACTGCCCATGGGAATTGCCCTGGTAGTTACGGCAAAGGGCGGACTTCGGCCCAACCGGGTGGTGTACAAAATTCTGGACATAATTGTAAATGTGGTGCGGAGCGTCCCTTTTCTGATTCTGCTGATACTGGTGATTCCGTTTACCCGGGCAGTGGTGGGCAAGGCGTACGGGCCCAATGCCACTATCGTTCCCCTGGTGCTGGCGGCGGCTCCCTTTATCGCAAGAATGGTGGAATCTTCCCTGCTGGAGGTGGACAAGGGTGTGATTGAGGCGGCGCAGAGTATGGGGGCAGGTTTACGCACCATTATCGTCAGTGTGATGCTGGGAGAGGCAAGAACGTCCCTGCTGGTGGGCGCTACTATCGTGCTGAGTACGGTGCTGGGCTATTCCGCCATGGCGGGGGCCGTGGGCGGCGGAGGCCTGGGGGACATTGCCATCCAGTACGGCTACTACCGTTATCAGAGCGATATTATGTGGATAACGGTGATTCTTCTGGTGCTGCTGGTGCAGGTCATGCAGTATGCAGGCACAAAGCTGTCCAAAAAAATGGACAGGAGAACCAGGTAGCGGCGGCCTGCAGTGCGCGGGCTGTCCGGCGCAGGCTGCCGGCACAGGCTGCTTTGCAGCCGGGAAGCTGCCTGACAATAATGATACTTGGCAGCTGAGGCTGATGAGTATAGATTACGGAAAACGAGGAGGAAGTATTATGAAGAAGAAAATTGTTTCACTGTTGAGCGCGGCGGCACTGACGGCGGTACTGCTCACAGGCTGCGGATCGGGAAGCGACGACAAGACCATTACCGTGGCGGCAAGCGCCACCCCCCATGCGGAGATTCTGGAGCAGGCAAAGCCCCTGCTGGAGGCGAAAGGCTACACTCTGGAAATCAAGGTGTTTTCGGATTATGTGCAGCCCAACAACGTAGTGGAGTCCGGAGACTTTGACGCCAATTATTTCCAGCATCTTCCCTATATGGAGCAATTCAATGCAGAGCAGGGTACGCATCTGGTGAGCGTGGGAGGCATCCACTATGAGCCCTTCGGGTTGTATCCCGGAAGCTCTTCCGACCTGGCGGATATGCAGGGGGCGTCCATTGCGGTTCCCAATGACACCACAAACGAAGCCCGGGCATTGCTGCTTCTGCAGGACAACGGCTACCTGACCCTGAAGGAGGGGGCAGGACTGACGGCTACAAAGCTGGACATTGTGGATAATCCCTATGACATTGAAATCGTAGAACTGGAGGCGGCTCAGATTCCCAGAACCCTTCAGGATGTTACCTTTGGCGTTATGAACGGCAACTACGCTATGGAGGCGGGCTACACCGTGGCGGAAAACGCCCTGCTGTATGAGAGCGTGGACTCTGACGCAGCTACAACCTATGTGAATGTTATCGCGGTGAAAGAGGGCAATGAAAATTCCGAAAAGATTAAGGCGCTGGTGGAGGTTCTGAAATCCGACGAGATGAAGGAATATATCAACGCCACCTATAACGGCGGGGTAATTCCCTACAAATAAGCAGAAAAACGGCGCACGGAGGTTACTATGAAAATCTCTACAAAGGGCAGGTACGCGGTGCGGGTCATGCTTGATCTGGCGTTGAACGACACGGGCGAATGCATCAAGGTGAAAGATATTGCCGGAAGACAGGGCATTTCCGAAAAATATCTGGAACAGATTATCGGGGTGCTGAACAGGGCCGGGTATGTGAAGAGCGTCAGAGGGGCCCAGGGGGGCTACCGTATGGCAAAAGACCCCGGCGAATATACCGTGGGCATGATTCTCCGGCTGACGGAGGGAACCATGGCGCCCGTGGCCTGCCTGGAGGAGGGAGCGCCCGTCTGCGAAAGGTGCGACACCTGTGAGACGGTGGAGGTTTGGAAAGAATTGTACAGGGCAGTAAACAATGTCATCGACAACGTAACTGTGGCGGATCTGGCAGATCGGCACAGACAGCGTGAGGAAAATAGGGGTATATGAAATCTTTATGCGGAGCACAGTTCCGGATATTGGTGTGGGCAGCACGCCGGTACGCGCTTCGGCATGGACGAGTGAGAAGTATGCGGGAAAAGAAGCGGAGAGGAGATTGCAATGGAACTGTGGAGGGAGATTAAAGACTTTTTGCGTTGTAAGCCTTATATTATCATATTGTCGCTGACAGCGGCGTGTGCATATGGTTTTGCCATTGTACATCCTGCTATCGGAATAGATGAAACGGCTGTATCATTATATTATGATGATGGTCTGACACTCAGCTTTGTGAACAGATGGAGTCTTTTTATTGTTAATAAGGTGTTTCGAATCGGGACATTTATGCCCTGGATGGTGGATTTGGTGAGTATTTTGATTTTCATGCTCTCTGTGACCCTATGGTGTATTTTCTGGAGAAAGATTTGCGGGTCCGTAGTGGAACTTCCGCTATGGAGTTATGCTTTTGCAGCAGGCATATTTATCTCCTGCCCGTTAATAGCAGAGATTTATACCTTATATCTTCATAACGGTATCTGCATGGGCTATGGCGTAACTGCCTGCGCACTGCTGTGCCTGCTTAAGAGCCTGGAAAGGAAAACCGCAAGACGTCATTGTATTATGTGGCTTGTGATTTCTTCTGTTTTGCTGACTTTTGCCTTGGGACTTTATGAGTCGTTTATTGTCGTATTTGTATTGGGGGGGGCAGCGGCTTTTTCCTGCTTCGCAGACTGTACGGGAAAAAGGCCGAAGCCTCCCGCTATAACGCGGGAATGCTGTTCTGGATGCGCAACGGCTTTCTGAGCGCTGCCTTGGCGATGCTCCTTCGCTCTGTAATTCTGGGATTTTTGAAGGCAGTTTGTGATTTGGAGGGGCTGGAGTCATATGGAGTACTGTATCAGAAGTTTTTTGGTGACCTTTTTCAAACAAAAGGCGAGTTTACCATGCTGCTTAAGCGATTCTTTGTGAAATATTATGTCAATGCGGTCTGCTATCTGCCCATTGCGGTGTTGGTGGGCGCTCTGTTGCTGATTATGGTTTATTCTCTGTATTTCGGTATCCGAAAGAAGGATTTGACCCTGCCGCTATGTGGCACCGTCTTTATTTTGCTACCTGTTTTGATGAGTATTGTTGAGGGACTGGCCACTCGATATCGTTCGGCACAATATGTTCCGTTAGTGGGTGCATTTGGTGTATTACTTATTCTGGTTGAGTGCCGAAAGCATAATTCGTATAAACGCCTTTTATCGATAGGCTGCATTTTAGCAGGAATCCTGATCTGGAATCAGTGTGCGGATATGAATAAATGGTTCTATCTGGATTATCGGAAATATCAGAATGCGAGAGAAGTAATGGAGCGAGTCGCCTATGATTTGGAGAAGGACTATGATATTACAAAACCGATTGTTTTCAGAGGGGGCTATAGTGTTCCTTATGAGGTTTCAAAGGAGGCATATGTCAGTTTTTCTTCTCCGCAGTATAGATGGGTATGTATTTTGACGAATTGGTTAGATCCCCAATTGAAGGAGAAATATTATGCCGCTGACGGGAAGGGATATATCTTTGCCGAGACCCCGGTGGTATCTGTGCTGCAGTGGGGACTTTCGGCTTTTGATTTTACTTCAGGACAGCTGATAGAATTTTGGCGTATGCATGGGCACGGTGTTTTTCACTGTGAGACAGATCTGGATAAGATTGCAGATGCCGAAAGGATTCGTACTGAGGAAAATATGCCGGCTTATCCCCAAAACGGATATATCAAAGAGTGTGAGGAATATATTATTGTGAATCTTGCAAGATAGAGGAATGTCTGAGGACTGCTTATAATCCCTGTCTGAGGACTGCTTATAATCCCTTGACAAAGCGGCATACATGAAATATAATTTATAAAAAGTACAGAATGTATGCGCACGAAGGATGTTTGGCGGAAAGACAGAGTGATAGTGTTGAAGTGATGAGAGCCGTTCTGTGAATAGCTATATGCTTTCCACAGAACGGCTTTTTGTGTGCAGACGATCGCAGCAGTGAAAACACATAGCAGGAGGGGAAGAAATGTTTTGTGAGAAATGCGGAAGTCCCGTAGGGGAGTCAGAGAAGTTTTGTTCGCAGTGCGGCGCGCCGATCCCGCAGGAGGAAGCGACTGCGGAGCCCGCACCCGTGGAGGTGAAGGCAGAGGAGGCGAAAGCAGCGGAAGCGACTGCGGAGCCTGCACCCGTGGAGGTGAAGGCAGAGGAGGCGAAAGCAGCGGAAGCGACTGCGGAGCCTGCACCCATGGAGGCAAAGGCAGAGGAGGCGAAAGCAGCGGAAGCGACTGCGGAGCCCGCACCCGTGGAGGTAAAGGCAGAGGAGGCGAAAGCAGCGGAAGCGGCGGCAGAGCCCGCACCTGTGGAGGCGGCAGCGCCGACGCCTCTTTCCGTGCCGCAGATGCAGGAAGCACCCATAGCGCCTGCAATACCTGCGGATAAGCCGGATACCGGCAGTAAGAAGCCGAAGAAGAAAAAAGCGCCCTGGATCATTGCCGCCTGTGTGCTGGCGGCCCTGGCAGCAGTCTGTGTGGTAAACGCTGCAAGTCTGGGAAATTTCTTCCGGCGGACATTCTCCTCACCGGAGAAATACTATCAGTATGTGGAAAAAGCCACAGTGCAGGAACTGGCCGAGCAGAGCGGCTCCTATTATGAGACGCTGCTGGCGGGCCTGACGGAAAAGAAGGAGTACAGCGCCGACGCCGAATTTGCAATAGAACTGGGCGAAGGCGGGCAGGAACTGATACAGATGCTGGAAACACAGGGTGTGGATCTCACCTGGCTGAAGGGCCTTTCCATAGGGATAGGATGGGCCATGAAGGATAATCTGTTGGGCTATGACGCCACCCTGGGGCTGAACAGTTCTGATATTCTGTCGCTCAGGGCAATTTTGGATCCGGAAGAGGATTCCATGTATCTGCAGATGCCGGAGCTGTCGAAGGAATATATCGGCTTTGATATGTATGAGTATAGCGGCACTTCCGGAGAGGAAATACTGGAGCTGTATCAGGAAGAGCAGGAGCTGATGGCGGCATTGGAGAAGATCCTGCCGGAGGCAAAGGATGCGGAAAAGCTGCTGCAGAAGTATCTTCTGCTTGCATTGAGCGGCGTCAATGACGTTGAGAAGCGCACGGAGACAATTGAGGCGGGAGATATTAGGCAGAAATGCACGGAACTGGAAGTGACCTTTGACGGTAAGGCACTGTCTGAGATACTGGAAAAGGTTTTGAAGGAAATACCGAAGGACAAGGAACTTAAAAAGCTGTTTGTAAGTATAGTGGACGGCCTGATGGAAACAGAGGGATTGTACTCTGTTATGGACGGTGAGTATCTGTGGGAGATGCTTACAGAGGAGATTGAGGATGCGTTGGACAGCCTGGACGAGCTGGAAGATGTGGATGATGTGCTTGTGATGAAGGTCTATGTGGACGGCAAGGGTAAAATCATCGGCAGAGTTCTGGAGCTGGTTGAGGGTAGGGATACTTATGCCACTATCAGCAGCCTGTTCCTTGAAAAAGGCGGTAAATTTGGGATCGAGTTCTCTGTTCAGCCCGGCTCCGACCGTGAAGAAGGAATAGAGCTGACCGGCAGCGGCAGGAAGTCGGGAAATAAGTTGACCGGCGATTTTGAAATTGCCTATGCAGGTATGCGGGTTCTTGACATGAAGGTTTCCGAACTGGACACGGGGAAGCTGGCGCAGGGGTATCTGAACGGCAGCGTTCAGATAAGCTTTTCCAAGGAGATAGCGCGTCTTCTGTCGGAATCCTTATCCGCCTACGGTACGATGTATGCGTCCATGCTGGCGGACATGCAGCTTACACTGGATTTTCAGATGGCGGAGAATACCGGTAAAATTACCCTGGGGCTGAGTTATGATGAGAAAAAGCTGGGCAGTATTTCCATGGCAGTCAACGTGGGAGACGGTTCGGAATTAAAGGTTCCGAATGCGGGCGATACGGTGTTTTTTGAGGATGAGGAGGATTTGGCGGACTGGCTGGAGAAGGTTGACTGGAACGGCTTTATTCAGAGGCTGAAGCAGGCAGAGCTGCCGGAGGAGGTTACGGGACCGCTTGAGGAATTTGTGGAGATGCTGGATCTGTACGGTATATACGGGCCGTTCTTCGATTATGATGATTCCTACGGCGGCTACGACTGGGACGATTATTATGGTGACGATTCCTACGGCTGGGACGATTATTACGGAGATGATTCCGACAGTGATGACTCCTACGGCGGCTACGGCTGGGATGATTGGAATATCCCTGAAGCGAATGGCTCCTTGGAAGAACTGCTGCAGTCGGAAGAATGGCAGGATGAGCTTACGGAATGGAATGAAAGCGTGATCGATATGGGTATCATGATTGAAACTGTTGCGGACGGAGATACACTTGTATTTCTCTGGTGGCTGCCGGATGACGAGCTTTTCGGAAACCTTACCGCAGACCAGTGCGAGTCGTTGGGCTCTATGTTTTTGGATACGCTTGCCGGTGCAGATTTTCTGTCACTTTTTGAGACCGGATACGGCATTCGACTGGACGGGGTGCGGGTGGTATTTATAAAGAGCGACGGCACCGAGATTTACCAGGATGAGATTAATTAACAGGTGGTAAAGCAGACGCTATGGGAATCGAACTGGCAGGCATCAAAAAATCATACGGTAAGAAAAGGGTTCTGGAAAATGTTTCCCTGAAGGCGGGAGAGGGAAGCTGTGTGGGTATATTGGGCGGTAACGGCTGCGGCAAATCCACGCTGCTTTCCATTCTGGCCGGGGTGCGCAGGGCGGACGGCGGAGCCTTCCTGTACCAGGGGGAGGATCTGCTGCAGAAGGGCAGCGCCCGAACCGTGACAGTAGGATATGTGCCCCAGGGAGATACTCTGATAGAGGAACTGACTGCATGGGACAATCTGCTTCTGTGGCACGGCAGAGAGGTTTTGAAAAATGAACTGAACGGCGGTGTGTTGGAGCTGCTGGGCATACCGGAATTTCTGAAGGTAACGGTTCGCAAAATGTCAGGCGGCATGAAAAAGAGACTTTCCATTGGCTGCGCGGTGGTGGGAAGGCCCGGGATACTGCTGCTGGACGAGCCCTCCGCAGCGTTGGATCTGGCCTGCAAGGAGAGGATTTACGAATATTTTGAGCAGTATAAAAAAGAGGGAGGCATCCTGCTGATGACTACCCATGACATGCAGGACATGGAGCTGTGTGACAACTGCTGTCTGCTGAAGGAAGGCGTTCTGTCGCCCTATGAGTATGACGGGGACATCCATCGTCTGGCAAGGTGCTTACAATGAGGCGGGGGGGCTCTTATTTCGGGATACAGATGAAGAGAATGCTGCGCTTTCTTCCCGTGCTGCTTGCGGCGGTGGCGGTCACTTTTGCGGTTTTGGGTGCATGCGCGGCGCTGTTTCTGCACAGTCAGAGCCGCGCTGAAGGAAAGCAGAGATTCCGTATCGGCATGGTGGGAGATTTGTCGGACAGTTATCTGGGCTTCGGCATTTCCGTGGTGCAGGCCATGGATGATTCCCGGTTTATGGTAGAGCTGGTGCCCATGGAGGAAGAGGAGGCGCTGCGCAGCTTTCGCAGGGGGGAGCTGTCCGCCTGTGCCATGGTGCCGGAGGGGCTGCTGGATTCCATTGTATACGGCAGAAACGACAAACAGATTACCTATTTAAGCTCTGAGGGACAAATGGGTCTTGAGAGCATTTTGGGAGAGGAGCTGGCGGACATTGTATCCGTGCTGGTAACCCGCTCCCAGAGTTCCATATTCGGTATGCAGCAGATTCTGCGAAATCACGGCAGAAATGCCGATGTGTCGGAGTTGACGGATCTGATGAATCTGAAGCTGTTTGATATTGTATTGAACCGGACGGGACTTTATACTCTGGAGGAGCTTGGAGTGTCCGGCGGCCTGTCGGCAATCGGATATTATCTGGGAGCCTTTCTGGTGTTTTTCCTGCTGCTTCTGGGAATACACGGGAGCCCGCTGCTTGTCCGGCGGAGCCGGGCGCTGCCGGAATTAATGAAGAGCCGGGGTGTGGGCGCAGCCCGACAGGTGCTGGGGGAATATGGGGCTTTTGCCTGTATGAATCTGATTTGTTACGTCATAGCTTTTTTTGTGGTGTGGCTTATATTAAACAACGGCCTTATTGAACTGCCGGAGTGGGAGGGACTGGGAACGGAACCTCTGAAGGAGCTTTTTGCCATGCTTCTGCCGGTGGCGCTGATGCTGTCTGCCATGCAGTTCTGGCTGTATGAGATGGTGACGGGAGTAGTGGGCAGCCTGCTGTGCCAGTTTGTCTGCTGTATTTCCATGGCTTATCTGGGAGGAGTTTTTTATCCTTCCGAATTTTTCCCGGAAATAATGAAGACCCTGGGCCGGCTGCTGCCTGCGGGGGCGGCCATGCAGTATGTTCAGGCGGGAATCCTGGGAGAAGTGTCTCCCGGCGCGGCAGTAGCCGTCTGCTTTTATCTGTTCCTGTTTCTGGGGCTGTCTGTTCTGGCCAGGGATCTTCGTCTGGAGAAAGGGCGGCGGAGATGAGAAGGATTGGAATCAGATTCTGGCTGTGGAATAAACGGCTCTTTAAGACATACAGCTTTTTGGTGATTCTGTGTCTCGTGCCGGTGCTGGTGGCAGGAGTCAGGCTGGGAAGCAGGGAAGACAGCGGCATTGCAAAGATCCTGCTGTATCTGCCCAACCCTGAGGATGAACCGGCTTGGCAGATAGCTTCCGGGCTTATGGAGGACAACGGCGTGTTGTATTATGAGCTGTGCGATTCCGAGGAGGCAGGCAGGAAGGCGGTGGAAGGTTTTCAGGCGGACGCCCTGTGGATTTTTCCGGAAGATATGAGGAAGACCCTTGGAGAAGCGGCTGTATCCGGTATGGAAGAAGAAGGCACTGTGACAGTGGTGCAGCGTGAGGATGACGTCAGAATGCTTTTTACGCGGCAGATTTTATGCGCCCGGCTGTATCCGGCTTTTTCCTATGAAGTGTATGCGGACTTTGTGCGAAATGTGTGCGGGATGCCGGAGGTGACTGACGGGGAACTGCGGGAAGCCTACGACAGTATGCTGGTGGAGGGAAGTCTGTTCCGTATGGAGTATCTGGACGGCGGGCCTGTGGAGGACAGCAGTTATCTGCTTGCGCCGGTTCGGGGCATTCTGGCGCTTTGGCTGGTGCTGTGCGGGTTTGCAGGCGCTATGTATTATATGCAGGATGAGCAGAGGGGCGTCTTCTCCGGGCTGTCGGCAAAGCGCAGGCTTTTCTGGGCCCTGGGAGTGCAGAGCGTACTGTTGTGCGATGGCGTGGCAGTGATGTTGGCTGCGCTGAAGATAGCAGGCGTCTTTACCACCTGGAGCCGGGAAATTCCGGCTGCGGTGCTGTTGGGCAGCAGTGTGCTGGTATTCTGTAACCTGGTTCGTCTGCTGTGCCGCCGCCAGGAGCAGCTGGGCAGCTGTATTCCGCTTCTGCTGGCGGGAATGCTGATTCTGTGTCCGGTTTTTCTGGACATTAACGGCCTCAGACCCATACAGTATCTGCTGCCGCCCTATTATTATCTGAAGTCCATTCATACCACGTTTTACCTGTGGGGAATGGTTTGTTATACGATTGTACTTTTCATTGGCTGCGTTCTGCTGCATTATCGGCAGAGCCGCCATATGAAATCGTAACTGTTCAGAAACCATGCGGATAAAAGTAAAAGGAGGATGAAACATGTTTTGTGGTAAATGTGGAGCAAAGTTAAGGGAGGGAGCGGCTTTCTGCCCTAACTGCGGCGCGCCGGTTTCGACGGAGGGCGCAGCCCCGGCGCCTGCCGCAGCCCCGGTGGAGGAGGCGAAGAAGCCTGAGGAGGCAGCCCCGGCACCTGCCGCAGCCCCTGTTCAGGAGGCAAAGAAGCCTGAGGAGGCAGCCCCGGCACCTGCCGCGGTTCCTGTTCAGGAGGCGAAGAAGCCTGAGGAGGCAGCCCCGGCACCTGCCGCAGCCCCTGTTCAGGAGGCGAAGAAGCCGCAGGAGAAGGCGAAGAAGAGCAAGGCTCCTGTCATTGTCCTTGTGGTGCTTCTGCTTCTGGTAATCGGAGCGGGAGCAGGCGTGGCGATCTATTTTACCAGCGACGGCTATAACATTAAGAAGAACCTGAAGCAGGCCCAGCAGTGCTTTGAAGAGCAGGAATATGAGGAAGCGCTGGAGTATTACGACCAGGCGCTGGATCTGGATGATACCCTGACGGATGCTTACCTGAAGTCTGCGGATATCTATATGCTGCAGGATGAGTATGAGTCTGCCATAGAGCTGCTGGTAAAGGGGCGTAAGAGAACCAGGGAGGTTGAAGGGGCGGAAACCCTTCTGGCAGATAAGCTGGCGGAGGTGTATCAGGGCGGAGCCGATTATTATGCAAAGCAGGGAAACTATTCCCAGGCCTACGCAATGCTTGAGGAAGGTATTGCGGAGACGGGAAAGAGCACTTTGAACCGGAGTCTGGAGGAGCTGTACCTGGCGGAGGCAGAGGGCTATCTGGCTCAGGATAATTTTTATATGGCCCGGGATGTTCTGAGGACAGGGGCGTCAGCCACGGGAAGCAGCGCCCTGTCTGAAAAGCTGGTGGAAACCTACAGCCGGGAAGCGGATTACTATCTGGCTGCAGAGGATTATTACAATGCGCTGTGGACACTGGATGACGGCGTCAATGCTACGGGAGACACTTCCCTGACGGCGAAAAAGGCGGACGTCTATACCCAATGGGCGGATCACTATGTGTCTCTGGAGGATTATCAGGATGCCCTGTGGGTACTCAATGAAGGTGCGGAGGCCATAGGAGAGACTTCTCTGACAGAGCAGATTGCAGTTGTTTATACTCGGTGGGCGGAGAGCTATATTGCGGCGGAGAATTACGCCGGAGCGCTGGCAATGCTGGACGAGGGCCTGGAAATCACAGGGGATGCTTCCCTAGCAGAGCAGAAGCTGTATCTGCAGCAGCATCTGGAGCTGGTGAAGGCGTCGGCCTACAATGGTTCAAGGCTTCAGGAAGAGGTGGAATACGACCAGGCGGGGAATCCGATAAAGTCCTTTTCCTATTCCTACGGAAGCATGACTGACGGTTATGAATTTGAATATGACGCCGCCGGGAAGCTTGTTACCAGGATAGACTACAGCGACGGGCGTCTGTCCGATATTTTAAACTATGATGAGAACGAAAATCCGATGGAGCAGATCTGGTATGACTCATACGGGGATGTGCGCTATTATGAGACGGCGCAGGTTCAGTATGATGATGCGGGGAATGTAGCATGGATTATCTGGTCAGGAGAGGATGCAACCCATACCGTACAGATTCAGCATCTTTATGATGGTGCAGGGAACCTTACGGGAGTAGTACGGTATAATTATGACAGCAGCCAGGTGGTGCAGTATGAGTACACAGATGAGCTTATTACGAGAGTCACCACTTATTATGACGGTGAAATATATGAGCAGACAGAGTATACCTACATAACATCGGAATCAGGTATGACTTATGTTGTCAGTGAAGTGATTTCCGACGGTGAAGGAGATGTGGATTCCTGGTACAAGTATGAGTATGAATTTGACGCCATGGGAAATGTCGCAGTCGAGACATGCTATTACGGATACGGCTATAATTACGACGCCACACTGAGCAACGGCTATTACAATTACCAGTGGACCTACACAAACGAATACCGCTATACAGGGGATTGAGACATAAACAACAGAATTCACGTTTTGCGAAAATGCTATTGTCATGCATAAATCAGGGGAAGGATGATAACAGGATTCATCCTTCCCCTGACTGTTGTGTCAGTTTTTATCCCTAAAGGCCCACAGCTTATTCAGGAAGAAGTTGGCCGGCACTGTAAATATCATATTCAGCAGCGGCGATATATATTTGGAGATTCCCATTCCCTCAATCCAGATAAAGGACAGGACATTTTCCAGAATATAGCCCGTGAAGCCATAGGATAAAAAGCACTTGCCCAGAGCCTTCCATATATTCCGTCTGCCGTTTTCCGTTTTTTTGAAGACATATTTGTTATTCCAGTAAAAGGACCAGAAAATGCTGATGGTGAAGGCGGTCACGTTTGCCAGAATGTAATCCTGCTTCCAGGCCAGTCCCCGGAGAAGAAAGAGGATTCCGGCGTACAGGAGATAGAATACCAGGGTGTTGCTTGCCCCCACCAGACCGAATTTGACAAATTGAATATAAGGCTTTAATTTTTCGTTTTCCAGTATCTTTTTCAGCATCCGGCTACCTCTAAAACCGATTCATCCAGTGAATGACATAATCCTGTTCCTCTTCCCGCATCCCGTAAAACAAAGGAATGGACAGAACCGTCTTTGCATACTTTTCCGTGATGGGAAAGGCCCCTTCCCGGAATCCCAGATATTGATAAGCCTCTGATAAATGAGGCGGAATAGGATAGTGGATGATGGTGCCGATTCCCTTATCCTTCAGGTATTCCGCCAGTTGATCCCGTTGGTGGGATCTGATTACAAACTGGTGCCATATATGGGTTGCGCCCTCCCTTATTTCGGGAAGTTCAAATTTTTCTCCGTCCAGCTCCCGCAGATATTTCTCACAAATATCCCGTTTTTGCGCCTCCAGTTCAGACATATGCTTAAGCCGCACCCTGAGAAGTCCCGCCTGCAGCTCGTCCAGCCGGGAATTAGTGCCGACCACTCTGTTGTAATAGCGTTTTTCACTGCCGTAATTTCGGAAAACCCGCGCATCCTCCGCAATCCTGTCATCATTTGTGACAATGGCTCCCGCATCTCCGAAGGCGCCCAGATTCTTGGAGGGATAAAATGAAAAGCAGCCGATATCTCCAAAGGTTCCCGTCATCTGACCGTTAAATTTCGCTCCGTGGGACTGTGCGCAGTCCTCCACCACACGCAGCTTGTATTTATCGGCAATTCTCATGATTTCTCCCATATTGGAGGCTTGTCCGTAGAGATGAACCGCCAGAATGGCTTTCGTCCTGGGGGTTATCTTTTCCTCCAGCTTTGACGCGTCCAGATTATAATATTCATCCGGTTCGATAAACACGGGAGTTGCTCCGTTTATGGTAATTCCCATCACGGAAGCGATATAGGTATTGCCCTGTACCAGAACCTCGTCGCCTGCTCCGATGCCCAGAATACGAAAGGCAATCCACAGGGCGTCCAGGCCGCTGGCCAGTCCCACGCAGTGTCTGCTGCCCACATAATCGGCAAATTCCGTCTCAAAGGAGCTTACCTCCCGGCCCAGGACATACCACCCGGAACGCAGCACCTCCAGCGCTTTCTGCTCAAATTCCTGCTGATACATGTAAAATCCCCTGTCAAGGGTATTCGCCATCACATTCATTTTTCTCACACTCCGTTTATCTTAAATTTTTCTGTGCTTACCTTGCCCGGTAATAGCGGTAATATCGGCCGTCCCCCACCGGTTCGTAATTTTCGTTTACCCACTGCATGATCCAGGAGGCGTCCGGCGTCTGCATGGCTTCGGAGGACATGCTGACTGCCACCACGGTAGGGGTCTTTTCCGGATACAGCTCCAGATATTCCAGCAGCTGTTCGTTGTAAGCGGGAACATCTATGGTTGAGTAATTGCTGATATCTGCATCTGCCAGCAGGAATTCCATGGAGTCAACCAGCCAGTCTCCTATCAGCAGCAGGGAGTCCTCCGGTGTTATAAACTGTCTGTGATCCTCTGTGTTATAAACAATCCGATGGTAGGTATTATAGTCACAGACAACACCCAGGCAGGGGCCGGATCTCACAATCGTGTCCGCCTCATATACCAGCCGGACGTCTTTCTGATTGGCATAGCCCCACACCACCAGTCCCCGGTGCAGGGCGGTCAGGCCGCAGATGAAAAACAGAAAAGTCCAAATCTGCCTTTTCCGGTGCCGGAGGGCTGCCAGGGAGACAACGCCGCCCAACACCATATAGGGAACCATGGTAATCAGCCCCAAAGCCGTCAGCAGGCAGGTGGCCACAAAAGAACACAGGGCAAAAAGATTTCCGGCGAGCCAGAGGGTTTTCTCCGGATCGTCCATATCCTTATAGCAGGAACAGCTGAGAGCCATCAGCAGGGCCGGCAGAATATAAAAGGTGCAGGTCCAGTCCAGTCCGGTCTTCTTCTGCAAAAGAAGAAGGGCGGCTTCGGACACGAATAAGACAATTCCGAAGACGGAAAAAAAGTCAACGGTCTTTTTCAGCAGTCTGCGCAGCGCCCACAGCAGGAGCAGGGTAAAAGCGGCGCAGAGCAGTATCCAGGAAACGGCCACGATAATACCGTAAAAATAATTCCATGGGCTGACAACGGTTCCGCTGCTGTGGGGGTCTGAATAAAAAATATTTTTCAGATTCCGGATAAAGGTCCCGGGCCCTGCTTTACAGGCAAAATAGCCTGTGTAAATCCCGCCGATCAATGCGCATATGCCCGTAAACAGCCCGATATTTTTCCACCGTTCTTTTGTTTTTAAGAACAGAATCAGAGCGGCGGGGAAATAGGCCAGCACACAGGAAGGGTAGGACAGAACCTCCAGACAGAGGAAAAGCGCCGCAAGGCACAGATACCTTCTTTTCTGCTGTTCTCTCACAAAGGCAACCAGGCACAGAAAAAGAAGAACCGAAAAACCTATCTGAAGATTTGCATACTCCGGAAAGGGGGTCTGCTTTGCCCGAAACAGGATGAAAAACGCAGCCGCCAGCTGGGCAATGTCACTTCCCGTAACAGGTTTCAGCAGCTTATAGAGCAGAAATCCGATGACTGCAAAAAAGGCGGTACCGACAATCTGCAGATACAGCATGACTCCCGTGTAGGAGGGGACAAAGAAATGGTATATCCACATGAAAAAGTCAGTAAAGAATATGGAGGTCTGATGGGGCTCCCACATCTGCCGGAACATCCCGTCTCCCTTTAAATGCCGATAGGACATTGCCACCGCATAGGCGTTGTCAAAGCCGGTATCCGTGAAAATGCTTTTAATGCCGGCCAGAACCACTGCCGTCCATAAAAGGGTCAGGCACAATTTTTTGTGCTTTTCCAAAAAGTTTATCATTTTTTCAAGTCCTTATCCTTCATTTTATCTGCGATACGGAGCGGCTGATTTCTGCGGTATCCTGCCGCGGCGCTTACCTTGCACGGTAATAACGCCAGTACCGGCCGTCTCCCACCGGTTCATAATTTTCGTTCACCCACTGCATGATCCAGGAGGCGTCGTCCACCTGTAAGCCGCCGTAGAAACAGCTGACGGCTACCACAGTCGGTGTTTTTTCCGGATACAGCGCTAGATAGTCCAGCAGCTTTTCGTTATAAGCCGGAGTGTCTATGGTGGAATAATTGCTGATGTCCGCATCTGTCAGCATAAACTCTATTGGGTCAATCAGCCAGTTGCCCACCAGCAGCAGGGAATCCTCAGAGGTAATGAACTGATTGTGATCCTCTGTGTCACAGGCAGTCTGATAATAGGTCATATAGTCGCTGACAATGCCCACAGAGGGCCCGGATCTGACAATGGAAATCACATCCTGTACCATCCAGATGCCGTCCTTGTTGGAATAGCCCCACACCACCAGGCCCCTGTGTACGGCCACCAGGCCGCAGACAAAGAACAGAAAAGTCCAAATCTGCTTTTTCCGGTGGCGGAGGGCAGCCAGTGAGACAACGCCGCCCAATACCATATAGGGAACCATGGTAATCAGGCCCAAGTCCGTCAAAAGCCAGGTGGAGATAAAAGAACACAGGGCAAAAAGATTTCCGGTGAGCCAGATGGTTTTTTCCGGTTCCTCCATATATTTATAGGAAGAACAGCTGAGAGCCATCAGCAGGGCCGGCAGAATATAAAAGGTGCAGGTCCAGTCCAGTCCGGTCTTCTTCTGCATAAAAAGGAAGACGACCTCGGACACAAACAAAACAATTCCGTAGACGGCAAAAAAGTCAACGGTCCTTTTCAGCAGACTGCGCAGCGCCCACAGCAGGAGCCGGGCAAAGGCAGCGCAGAGGAGTAACCAGAAAAGGGCCACGATAATACCGTAAAAATAATTTCCTGTGCTGACATAGGCTTCGCCGCTGTGGGAGTCCGAATAAAAAATATTCTGCAGATTCCGGATAAAAGTCACGGGCCCCGTTTTCCAGACAAAATAGCCTGTGTAAATCCCGCCGAACAATACGCATATGCCTGTAAACAGCCCGATATTTTTCCAACGTTCTTTTGTCTTTAAAAACAGGATCAGGGCTGCTGGGAAATAGGCCAGCAGGCAGGATGGATAGGACAGTACCTCCAGGCAGAGAAAAAGCGCCGCAAGGCAAAGATACCTTCTTTTCTGCTGTTCTCTCACAAAGGAAACCAGGCACAGAAAGAGAAGGACGGAAAACCCTATCTGCAGGTTTGCAAAATCAGGAAAGGGGGTCTGTTTTGGCCGAAACAGGATGAAAAATGCGGCTGCCAGCCGGGCGACGTCACTTCCCGCAACAGGCTTCAGCAGCCTGTAAAGCAGGACGCCGATGACTACGGAAAAAGCGGTTCCGACGATTTGCAGATACATCACTACCCCGGTGTAGGATGGCACGAACAGGTGGTATATCCACATGAAGAAATCCGTAAAAAAGACAGAGGTCTGATGGGGTTCCCACATCTGCCGGAACATTCCGTCTCCCTTTAAGTGCCGGTAGGACATTGCCACCGTGTAGGCATTATCAAAGCCGGTATCCGTGAAAATGCTTTTAATGCCGGCCAGAACCACTGCCGCCCATAAAAGGGACAGGCATAATTTCCTGTTCTTTTCCAAAAAGTTTATCATTTTTCCGAGTCCTTATCCTTTATTTCATCCACAATATAAGGGGGCCGGTTTCTTGCGGCGTCCAGGACTCTCCAAATATATTCACCGATAATGCCCAGCATCAGCATCAGCATTCCGAACCCGAACAGCAGTATGCACATAATGGAAGCCCAGCCGTTGGGGGGGGTATCCGTAGTAAGCTTTTCCACGAGAACGGAGATAAAAAGAACCAGCGCCGCAAGGTCAAAAATGACGCCAAGCCCCATCATCAGGCGCAGAGGCAGATAGGAAAAGCTGAAAATGGAGTCCGCCACCAGCTTTATCTTTTTGGAAAGCGTCCATCGGGACTTTCCCACTTCCCTGTCCTGACGCACGAAATATATCATATCCGTCTTAAAGCCGACCCACATAACCTGCAGGGTAAGGGAGGAATTCCTTTCATCCAGACGCTCCAGCACCTCGATGACTTTGCGGTCTATGAGGTAACAGTCGCAGCCGCCTGCAGGCATATTTTTATTGACCATCCTGCGAACCAGTCCATAGTACATATTCGCAAAGAAAACCTTTATTCTGTTTTCCTTACGTTCTTTACGGACAGCCAGGACAACCTTATTTCCCCTTTTCCAGCTTTCGTACATTTCCAGTATGAGGGAAGAATCCTCCTGAAGATCCGCCTGCTTTGTTACCGCACAGTCTCCCGTGCATGCGGAAAGCCCTGCCAGAAGCGCTGCGTGTTCCCCGTAGTTTTTGGATAATCTCACACAGCGGATGTTTTCATCCCGCTCCCGAAGCAGGTTCATGATCTCCCAGGAATTGTCGCCTGAACCGTCGTCCACAAAGACAATTTCGTAGTCGCCCAGCCTGTCCAGTATTTTAGCCTTCATATCTTCATATAAAAGCTCCAGTGTGTCAGAATTATAATATACCGGCACTACAATAGAAATTTTACTCATGGAAAAAATTCTCCCGTTTCCTTTTTGGCAGGCAAAAGCCTACTGACTGCCCAGTCTATTATACTGCCTTTTTATAAAGAAAGCAATGCCTCACCCCTGATATTCACAGAAGCCCTGCTCCATATGGAGGGTGTCCAGAAGTACTTTTCCGCCGGGCGTCCTGCGGAAAATCTGTACCGTTCCCACAGCGGCCCCGCCTGCCATGAGAGGACGGCGGGATACCAGTCCCTCCGGGCTTTCGTATTTCATCCGCAGCATTTGTTTCTTGGTGCAGCTGCCGGAAATTTTTATAACTGCGGTTTTGTTTTTTGCGATAATATGCCAGATATAGCGCTTATTGGTTTCCTTTTTTTCCCATTTGCAGCGGGACAGCAGGAAAGGCCGGAAGCCGAAGCAGAAATCCTCTCCGGTGTAGGTCAGCTGAATCATGAGCCTGCGCCGCAGGGGAAGGAAGAAAAATCTGGGAAAGCAGCCGTTAATTGCCAGGCAGGAGTGGCGAAGGGTCCTGCCGGTGTGATCGCTGGTGAGTCTGCCGCAGGCAAACTGCATCCAGGGCCGATTGAAGTTCCGCCCCCAGTGCTTGTCAGAGTAACCGCAGCTTGTATCGGGGCTGACGTCATAGACTGTGCCGTCCAGAGTTACCGTGCCTCTGAAAAAGCTCTTGATTCCCTCGCCGTGCCAGTAGCTGTCCAGAGCGTTGAATGCCTGAAACAGGGGACTTGCCAGAAGGCCTGTGTGGCAGGCCACGGCCTTGTATACCTCCAGATCCCATTCCATAGTGCCTGCATCGCTCATAAAGGAGCGGTGGCGGGCCTCCTCCTCTGTCACATCCACATAGCCCCGGATGCGTTCCTCACTGTAAAAGCAGTCTTCCACCTGCATTACCAGAGGGCCGGTGGTGGCCTTCAGAGAGGAAACAGGGAAAAATGCGTGAAGCTGCCTGCCGTCGTCTCCCCGGCTGTCAGGGAAAACGCCTGCCTTTACGCAGACATAAGAGGGCTTCATGCCCCTTTTTTTATAGTAAGGATGCTGGCCGAGAATGGGCTGTTCGCCGCCCAGGCCGGGATTTATCACCAGAAATTCAACAAAAAAAGTGCGAACTTCACCTGTGTCCGCACACGTTCCGGAAAAGGAATGAAACCAGCGCATGTAACCTCGCTTAGCCAGAGGGCCTCGCAGCAGATATGCGTTTCTTGTCAAATCGGACAAATTCATCAGGCATGTTCTCCCACATTTCGTTGCAACTTCCGTAATTATACCACAATATGTAGTAAATGACAATAGTGTCGGGGAAAATGCAGCCTTGAAAGGAAAATTCTGTTATGGCCTGCTCCGGATGCCTCATATCTTTC
>JAMPFR010000021.1 GCA_023664365.1 Acetatifactor muris
GCTCGCCTGACTAGCGGGAGGCCAAGGGTTCGAGCCCCTTTGCTTCCATTTTTTTGCCCTGATGCCTCAAAAACGCCGCTTATCTCTCTTTCCCCGGCTGCTCCTTTTTCATGTGGATTCTTCCCCAGGACTCACCCTGAAAGGTAAAGGCGTTTTCCTCCCGGCCTGCCTCACAAAACCCGGCCTTCCGGTAGCAGCCCACTGCCGCCTTATTCACATCAAAAACACTGATACGAAGCTCGGAAACTCCCGTGATTTCAAAGGCAAAACGGGAAATCAACTGAAGCATCCGGGTTCCATAGCCCTGTCCTCTCAAGCTTCCATCCAGAACAATAAATTTCAGAAAGCCGTAATTCTCCTCCGCATTGACATTATAAGTAAAAAAGCCTATGGGCCTGCCGTCATCCTCTGTCACCATATAGGGGCAATCCTGCCACTGTGCCCCGCTTTTTTTAAGCATCTCCCTGAAATCGTCCCTGTCCAAAGGATAGGCGAACCGCCCTGCACACCACAGGGCATGAACCCGCTCCTCCCCGGTCCACTTCTGCACAAGGGGAAAATCAATCCCCTCAATATATCCTCTCAGCCTCATATACGGCCTCCCTCTCTCCACACTTTCAGTCATGCCTGCACAAAGAGGTGGGTACACCCCTCTTTCCAACCTTAGAAAATCTTCATTCCATTCACACTTTATCAGGGGAAGCAGGGCACCAGCTCCAGCCCTTCCTCCTCGGGCAGCCCGAACAGCAGATTCATGTTCTGCACCGCCTGGCCTGCGGCTCCCTTCACCAGATTATCCAAAGCCCCCATCATAATAACTCGTCCCGTTCTCTCATCAATACAGAAGTTCACATCCGTATAATTGCTGCCCTCCACCCATTTTGTTTCGGGGCAGATTCCTTTTTCCAGCACCCGGACAAATTTTTCTTTCTCATAATATTTATCGTACACCGCCTTAATTTCCTCATAGGAAGGCAGGCTCCCGTCAGCTTTCTTTTTAAGCTTCGCGTACTCCGTCACCAGGATCCCCCTGTTCATAGGCACCAGATGGGGCGTAAAGTTTATGACTACCTGACAGTTTCCCGCGTAGCCCAGCTGCTCCTCGATTTCAGGGGTGTGGCGATGACTTGCCACTCCGTAGGCCTTCATGTTTTCGTTGACCTCACAGAACAGATTGTCCACCTTAGCCCCCCTGCCTGCGCCGGAGGCGCCGGATTTTGCGTCCACGATGAGGGTGTCCACGTCTATCAGCCCTTCTTTTACAAGAGGATAGGCCGTCAGAATGGAGCAGGTGGTATAGCAGCCGGGATTTGCCACCAGCCGGGTCTTTTCCGTAATTTTATCCCGGTTGATCTCACAGAGCCCGTACACAGCCTCCGGGATAAATTGGGGCGACTTATGTTCAATGCCGTACCACTTTTCATAGACCGCCACGTCCTTTAAGCGGTAATCCGCCGACAGATCCACCACCTTTACCTTAGATAAAATTTCCTCCGTCAGGACTCCCGCCAGAAAGCCCTGAGGGGTAGCGGTAAAAATCACATCCGCCTGCTCTGCCAGCTCTGACAGATTATCGTCCCTGCACACGTCCTCCACAATCCGGAACATATTTCGGTACACCTGACTGTACCTCTTGTCTATATAGCTTCGGGAACCGTACCACACAATCTCCGCTTCTCTGTGGTTTGTCAGGATCCTCACCAGCTCGCCGCCTGCATATCCCGTCGCCCCGATAATTCCAACCTTAATCATAGCCTTATCTCCCGCTTTCCTCATTAATGATCATACCTTTCCGCAGCCTTCCTCTCATGCTGCCATTGTCCACAAATTCCCAGACTCCTCAGGTTCCCTGGCTTCCCAGACTCACCGTGTTCTCCGGCCTCCCCAAGTTCTTCGCTGCAAATTTTGCATGAAAGTATCATGCTCCCTGTTATCATACCACTTTTTACGCAAATGTCCACTGTTTTTTCGCATTTTTATGCATTTGCCTTCCGATTTTATTCAAATTCATGAATATTTATCGTGCTTTTATTCATAATTCAAATAAATTTATTCATATTTATGCTTGCATTTGTATATTTTCTGTTGTATAGTAGTGTCGAATGTAAAATGCAGTTTGTCATTCAATCTATTTTACAGTTTATTTTATCACGGAGGTTATCACCCATGAAAGAAAAAGTAGTTCTGGCTTATTCCGGCGGTCTGGACACCACCGCCATCATTCCCTGGCTGAAGGAAAATTTTGACTATGAAGTCATCTGTGTCTGCGTTGACTGCGGACAGGCCGATGAGCTGGATGGTCTTGAAGAAAGAGCAAAGTCCTGCGGCGCTTCCAAGCTGTATATCGAAAACGTCATCGACGAATTCTGTGACGAATACATTGTTCCCTGTGTGCAGGCGAATGCAATTTACGAAAACAAATATCTGCTGGGTACTTCCATGGCAAGGCCCCTGATTGCCAAAAAGCTGGTGGAGATTGCACGAAAGGAGGGCGCCGCCGCCATCTGCCACGGCGCAACCGGCAAAGGAAACGACCAGATTCGCTTTGAGTTAGGGATCAAGGCGCTGGCTCCCGATATTAAGATTATCGCTGCATGGAGAAATGACAAGTGGACCATGGATTCCCGTGAATCCGAGATTGAGTACTGCAAGGCCCACGGCATCCATCTGCCCTTCTCCGCAGATTCCTCCTACAGCCGGGACCGCAATATCTGGCATATCAGCCATGAGGGGCTGGAACTGGAAGACCCTGCAAACGAGCCTGATTTTGACCATCTTCTGGTACTTGGCGTCACCCCCGAGAAGGCTCCCGACCAGGGCGAATATGTGACCATGACCTTTGAAAAGGGCGTTCCCACCTCCGTCAACGGCAAAAAGATGAAGGTTTCCGAAATCATAAGCACTCTCAACGATCTTGGCGGAAAGCACGGCATCGGCATTATAGACATTGTGGAAAACCGGGTTGTAGGCATGAAGTCCCGGGGCGTGTACGAAACCCCCGGCGGAACCATCCTGATGGAGGCTCACCAGCAGCTGGAGGAGTTGATTTTAGACCGGGATACCTACGCAATGAAGAAGGAAATAGGCAGCCGTTTCGCCAGCCTGGTATACGAAGGCAAATGGTTCACCCCTCTTCGCCGTGCAGAACAGGCATTTATCCGGGAGACGCAAGAATATGTGACCGGCGAAGTGAAATTCAAACTCTACAAGGGAAATATCATCAAAGCCGGAACCACCTCCCCCTACTCTCTGTACAACGAGAGCATTGCTTCCTTCACCACGGGAGATCTGTATGACCACCATGACGCAGAAGGCTTCATCAATCTGTTCGGCCTGTCCTGCAAGGTACGGGCAATGAAAATGTCGGAGCAGGGAGAGCCTCTGCTGTAAGGAGCCGTTATGATTCTGTTTTTGATTTATTACACAGTTATCAATATTGCAGGCTATTTTATCATGGGCATAGACAAAAAAAGAGCCATCCGGGGTGCCTGGCGCATCTCGGAGGCCTCTTTATTCACTACGGCCCTTCTGGGCGGGGCGCTGGGCTGTATATTGGGGATGCAGCACTTCCGGCACAAGACAAAGCACTGGTACTTTAAGTACGGAATGCCCGCCATCTTTTCCGTACAGCTCTTTATTTTTCTTCTCATTCTGCAGCGCCGATAGTTTAGGCCGGCAGTTTATGCCGTCACTATAATGCCGCCGTCGTTTGCATACATACTGCTGATTCCCTTTGTATTCAGTATAATCACCCGCTTAAACTGCGCTTTGGCAAGCAGCAGCTTTTTGATGAATTCCGCCCGCTCAGGGGCGTTGCAATGACTGATAATCAGACAGCGGTCCCTTGCGTCCTGCAGTTCCGCGGCAAGCATTTCTCCCAGCCTGGCAAGAGCTTTTTTCATGCCGATACCTTGGGCCTTCTGTAATATCTTTCCCTTGCAGCCCGCCATGATAGGCTTGATATTCAGGGTAGAAGCCACCAGGGCCTTTACGCCGGACAGTCTCCCGTTCTTGCGGAGGGTTTCCAGATTATCCAGCACGAAATAAGTACGGACGCTGCTGCGGAACCGCTCCGCTTTTTCCACAATTTCATCAAAGGACAGCCCCTTCTCCTCAAGCTCCATAAGCTTCAGCACAATCTGCGTCTCGCCGCCGCTGGCAGACTCCGAATCAAACACATGAATCTTTTTTACCCCGTCCTCTTCTCTGTACAGGCTTTTTGCCAGCATGGCGCTGTTATAGCTGCCGCTCAGCTGTGAGGAAAGAGTAATGACATAAACCCGCTCCACATCATCCCTGTATGCATTCAAAAAACGCTCCGGGGAGGGGCAGGCCGATTTGGGACAGCCGGAATACTCTGCTACCCTGTGAAGAAAATCCTTCTGGTTAAAATTTTCATCATCCATCATACGGTAATCACCCACCGCAAGCTCCAGAGGCACCGTCTGCAGCCTCATATCATTCCGTAAATCTTCCGGCAGCTCACAACAGCTGTCAACTACAATTTTATAACTCATACCTTACATTCCTTTCCGCAGCCTCTTCGGGCCGCTGAAAATCGGCAAAATCGCCCGCTGTTTATCGGGATGCCTGCAGTATGGAGACGTTAAATTTGCGTCCCTGCATTAATTTGTGTTCCCGCTTTATCACAAAGTAATTATAACCCGTTTACATGGTTTTTATTACTACATTACATACAGGCTATCATACAGGTTATAAAATGTAAAGAAAAAGATTATGTACATCATTGACAATTTGTAATATACTGTAGTTGTCTGCTGTAAACCGGCAGCTGTTTTATAGTCTGCCGCTGCAGCCGGGGTATCTAGAGTGATGTTAAAGCAGAGTAACACTAAAGCAGGGTAACACTACAAGAAAGGTGAATATGACAGCATTTCAGATTACTTCCATGAAAAATTTTATGAGCCGGCTTCTGGCCTCGGACGCCTTTGACTGCTTCCTGCTGGAGGAAGCGGTTATCAGCACCGCCAACACCTACACCATCGACGGCCATATCAATCAGGAATTTTTTAACGGAGAAGAAGAGACGGAAAAGCCTTCCTACGACTTCCGCCCCTGGAGTGAAATAAAGGGGCTGTGCTTCGACCTGATTAAAGGCAGACACACACCCCTTTTTTTCCGTTTCGTACTGCACCTTATGCCGGAGAAAGCGGCGGCATTGCTGGAGAAAGAAGGCTGCGATACAGACCCCGGCCAGATAAAGGCCCTGGTGCTGACCATACGTTACGACGGCTCCAAGGCAGTGCTGACCACCGGAACCTCCTTCCACTCCTTCGCCCTCTCCAAAGAGCCGGATGCGGTCTGGGACAGGGCGCTGGCAAAATATCTGGCCGGAAAGGGCATTGAGTTTGAAACTCTTATTTCCTGAACCGATCACTTCATCTTCGACTTAAACACAAGGCTGGCAAGATACCCGAATATCAAAGCAGCGGATGTGCCCACGGCTCCCGCCTTGAAGCCTCCCGCAAAAAGCCCCAGAAGCCCCTGCTCCTGCACCGCTTCCTTGACTCCCTTCATCAGCACATTTCCGAACCCCAGCAGGGGTACGCCGGCTCCCGCGCCTGCAAACTCCTGAAAAGGCTCATACCAGCCAAATACACTGATAACGGCTCCCGTCACCACCAAAAGCACCATAATACGCCCCGGCATCATCTTGGTCTTTTCCATCAGAATCTGCACAAGGGCGCATATCAGTCCGCCTACCCAAAAAGCATTTACATAATCCATCATGGCATACTCCTCCAAAAGACTTATTTCTTCTTTAAGTTTTTCATAGTTTCTGCCGGATTTATTTTTTTATACTTTTCGTTTTTTACTTTTCGTTTTTTACTTTTTATTTTTGTGAAATTATCCTACGGCCCCCGCAATCTCCGCCACGATTTCCCGCAGCATTTTTCCATCGCAATCCACGGAAACATGAGCGTATTTCTCATAGAGCGGCGTTCTCTCCCGATACAGCTCCTCCAGGCTCTGTCCCGGCCGCAGGGTTACGCCTCTGGCGTTCAAATCCCCAAGACGGCAGGCGATTTCCTCACAAGTCAGCTTCAGGTACACCACCGTTCCGATTTCCCGCAAATGCTCCATGGCCTCCGGGCCGTATACGGCGCTGCCGCCTGTAGCCACCACGCTTCTCTGCGGTGCAAGGGAAGCATTCACATCATTTTCAAGCTTCCAGAAACCTTCCACACCATACTCCTCAATCAGCTCGTGAAGCAGCTTCCCGTACTTCTCCTGCATCACCAGATCAGAGTCCAGAAAGCCGTACCCCAGCCGCTTGGCAAGCACCACGCCCACCGTGCTTTTCCCCGCTCCGGGCATGCCGATGAGGATAACATTATCTTCAGACTGCCGCAATGACCTCTACCTCGCAAAGTACATTTTTCGGAAGGGTCTTTACCGCCACACAGCTTCTGGCAGGCTTTTCGGTAAAGTATTTTGCATACACTTCATTGAAAGCGGCGAAATCTCCCATATCCGCCAGGAAACAGGTAGTCTTGACTACTTTCGTGTAGTCCGTTCCCGCCTCTGCAAGCAGTGCGCCCACATTTTTACAGGCCTGCTCCGCCTGCTCCCGGATATCTTTCCCTTCAATTTCACCCGTAGCAGGATCAATGGGTATCTGGCCTGAAGCAAAGAGCAGGCCGTTCACAATGATTCCCTGGGAATACGGCCCGATGGCTGCAGGGGCCTTGTCTGTTGAAATTTTCCGTAACATCTGTGACATATAGAATTCTCCTTTCTTTCCGCCATAACCCGCGCTTTTATCCTTCGGCGGTACGCATCAACCCTCCGGCTCCGGCTCGTCGAACTCCGCCGTGACATAGAAGCCTCTGGCATTTTCAATAACCTCCGCCACCACGCCCTTCTGACTCTTAAGCCGGTTACGGAAGGGAATGTTTGCGGACATGGCAAGGGCCGGGTCTATGGTATAATAATAGTTGCTGGGAAGCACGCCCTCCGTCACAGTGATTTCCTGTCCTGCTTCCAGCAATCCGGGCCGCTCCATCTTAAATTCCATCCTGCGCACCTTTATTCCACGCCCCTTTCCCCGTTTCGGGTTTTCTCCGCGCTCCGGCTCTCTTTCCACGGGTATATGGCAATGACCTCCAAACCGGCACTTACAGACTTAAATATAGCATACTCCCACTGAAATGTACAGACTCTTGTCCCGACGTGCCCGCATACTGTAACGGTTCAGCCCCTCCTATTTCCAGATAATCTGTATCTGCTGCTTCACCAGATATCCGCCGCCTGCACTCCGCAGGAATTCCATCGATGCCTCTCCTCTGTTACAAAGAGTGCGCAGGGCGTCCCCGCCGTCTCTCTCCTGCTCCAGAACCAAATAGGCCGTCCCCCGGGGAACGCTCAGTTCCCACTGCCCCTGTTCCCACATTTCCGCAAGCTCATCCCCGGTCATAACTCCCGTTACGCTGCTGTCCTCTCCCATAAACAGCAGCCGATAAGCCGTGGGCCGGGCCGCACAGGTAATGCTGATGGCATAACTGCTTTCCTCCACAGCCTCCTGCCCGTCCTGCGCAATATTTCTTTTCCAGGACATTGTATGAGTACCGGACATCCCCTCTGAACTTGCACTGCCAAACAGCCCGTTTCCCGGCTGCAGATAGATATCCCCCTGAGAGGTCTGGTAAACCGGGTTAAAATAAAGGCCTTCCGGACCCTCCGGCTCCACATAAACGGTTGCCTCCACCTTATTTGACTCGGTTAAATCACTGCTGTTTACCGCCCAATACACATCCGAAAAAAGATCATCCGCAATGCCGTAATAAGTATAATGCTCCTGCCCTTCCTCCCATACTCTGATATTGTAAATTCCGAAGCCTTTTATTCCGGTATCTTCCGCTTCGGTTCCATCTGCTTCCGTGTGCCCTGCCCTGTCAAATACAATCGTCTGCCATCCGTTTTCATCCGAAACAATTCTTCCGGCAATCCCCTCCTTATTTTCCACAAGGGACACTTCCCCGTCAGGCCCTATCGTCACCTCCGACATCCCTGTATCAAGATGTTCCTCGGTCACAAACACTCCCACCAGCCTATCCTCCGCCGGATCCTGTGTCTCCGCTTCCTCCCTGGCCAGCCTGCATCCGGTGAGGAGCCCTGCCGCTAATACCGGTACAAGGACGCTGCAAAACCTCTTTAACTTATTCCTGCTCAATGTTCCATCCTCCTTCTGCTGCCGCCGACCTTCCGGCCTCGCTTATCTTTCCCTTCCGCACACCTTCCGGCCTCCGCTTATCCTTCCCCTTCCGCACACCTTCCGGCCTCCGCTTATCCTTCCCCTTCCGCACACCTTCCGGCCTCCGCTTATCCTTACGGCTGCCGCTCATCCCTGCCGGCCTGCTCTTCGTCCAGCCTGCCGTCAAATTTCAGAATGTCCCCCACGTCGCACTGCAGATAATAGCAGATTCTGTTAATTGTGCCAAAGCGCACACCCTTTGCCTTTCCGCTGCGGAGAATGGACAAATTTGCTTCTGTAATGTCCACCAGCCCGCACAGTTCTTTGGACGTCATATGGCGCGCCCGCAAAATTTCATCCAGACAGATTCGTATTCCCATGACCGCCTCCTATATAAACAGCCCGTTGTCATCCTTCAGCTCTTTACCTTCCAGCCAGAACCCGGACAATATCAGCACTCCCATCATAAAAATAATCTGTCTGACCGGAAACACAAGGGCATAACTGCTGCTGTAAATATACCCGGCAAAAGTCAGCTGCAGCAAATTGACGCACACATTTGCCCCGGTAACCACCCCGATAGAACAGGCGCTCAGCTTTTTCAGCCGCCGCACCTGTCTCAGGCTCTCCTCCTGAAAACTGTCCTGCTCACAGCTGTGCAAAAAGCGAACCACCCCGGTGCATATTACAAGCTCCAGGCATTCCGGCAGATAACGGCAGATTGTCTGAAGCACCAGAAAACATCGGCTGAGCCCCATACTCCGCCCGCTCATAATGTCCGGCCCCTGCAGCACCGGACCCCCATTCCCCCATTGGCTTACGCCTGTGCTTTTCCAGCCTTCTCCAAGCTCTGCGCCTGCCTGCACTAGAACTGCCGCCCCTGCCAGCGCCACATAAAGTCCCAACATAAGCTCCAGGCTTCTCAACAGGCTTTTTCTGCTCATTTTTCCGCTGTTATCTAAGAATCTCAAAAGCAGCCAGCACAGCAGCACACTGTCAATAGAAAGCGCAAATGCGCCTTTCCCCGCTTCTTTCATTCCGGCCGGAAAGAATCCTGCCTCCAGGTAAGAAGGGTTTATCAGAAACCAGAGCCCTGAAAACAGCGTCAGACTTAACACCGGCAGGAGCAAATCCGCCCTGCTGCTTTTCCCCTGCCGGGCAAACAGCCCCCAGAGAAACAGCGGACAGCCTCCCATCACCCCGTACATAACCCAGGCCGCCGCATTTCCCGCCCCGCCGGCCAGGGACAGTCTCCTTAATACGGTTCCAATCTGTTCCCACGGAAAAGCAAAATAACCCATTTTCTCTCCTCCCGAATCCGTAAGTATTTTCTGAAAATAATCGAAATTATCGTTTCGCAATAATTTTTTATCATGCATAAAGAATACGCCAAAAATTATCGTTTGTCAATAATTTTTAGTGCATGTATTGGTTGTTATAATTTTTGGCGCAAGTTTCGGTTGTCTTCTCCAAAAAGGCAATATTTTTATATTTTTGTTGCATCTTCCGACAATTTCTGGTATACTGTTTATGTTTCAATTAGACATTCGTCTGTTTTTTATGTCAATTATCTTTTGAAACTTACTGCCCTGTCAGGAATTTATCCCCGTGTCTAAATTAATTTCAGAAAATAATCAGGCTTTTTTTATCTGCTTTTTCAAATTTTCCGGCAAGCACATCTAATCAGGCGGACCCCCTTGACAGAGACAATCGCTCCTATCTATAACAAGCTTTGATAATCGATTATCCGCAAAAAAGTCAGGCCTTTTGAGACCTGACTTTTTTGTAAAAATCCACTGCGATTGTCATTTTCCTGCTTCCGCCCGGCACCCTTTTGTCCGTATAAACACTGAATATTTTGCCGGATCGCCCGCCGGATCCGTTCACACCGATTCGATGATCAGCCCATGAGCAATGCCCGGCACACTCTTTCCCTCGTTAAAGCTGGTCTTACTCAACAGCGCCCCTGTGGGCATGAACAGTACCTTCTTCCAGTTTTTCTCTTCCAGCTGCTTTAAAATATAGGCGGACAGGGTGACCGCAGAGCAGCCGCAGCCGCTTCCGCCTGCATGGGTATCCTGGGAATCTCCGTCGTATACTTCAATTCCACAGTCCATATGGCGGTCGGAAATATCAATGCCTTTCTCCCGGAGCAGGTCAATGAGCACCCTCTGCCCCACCTTTCCTAAATCTCCGGTAATGATTTTATCGTAATCTTCCGGTTGACTCCCAAAGTCAATCAGGTGCTGTTCAATGGTGGAAGCCGCTGCAGGAGCCATACAGGCCCCCATATTCATGGAATCCTTCAGACCGTAGTCCACAATCTTTCCTACTGTCATCCCTGTGATACGGGCCCTGGCGCTTCTCTTCCCGGCGTTCGACATGCTTTCCCCCGCCGCTCCGCTCTGCAGGGCTTCTTCACTGCATAGTACAAAGGCGCCGCCGCCCGTAACCGTCCAGGTGGCAGACAGGGGACGCTGATTGCCGTAATCCAGAGGAAATCGGAACTCCTTTTCCGCACTGGCGAAGTGGCTGGAGGTAACACAGACCACTCTGTCCGCAAATCCTCCCGCAATGCTCATGACTCCCAGAGTCAATGACTCTCCACAGGTAGAACATGCCCCATATACACCCAGTAGTGGTATCTGATAAGCGGATATACCAAATGATGTGGCTATAGATTGACCAAGCAAGTCACCGGCGAAGATAAAGGACACATCCTCCGGCTTCAGACCCGCCTTGGTCAACGCCAGATATACGGCGTCCTTCTGAAGGCTGCTCTCCGCCTCCTCCCATGTCTCACAGCCAAACATATCATCTTCACCTACCGTATCAAACAGCAGTCCCAAAGGCCCCTGCCCTTCCTTGGTACCCACCACGCTTCCGCTACTTAAGATATAGACCGGCTGTTCCGGCTTTACGCTTGCCTTACCCAACTTCTGATTTTTACTCATAAATAAATTCCTCCGGATTTCTGGACTTTTAAATCCATTGTTTCTCTCCGAAGGAATTTTTATTCATTCTGATACACAAAACCTGTTATTCTACACCCGGCTCCTGAACCTTCGTCTGAGCCTGAGTCTCAGCCTGTTCCTGAATCTCCCTCTACTCCTGAGTCTCCGCCTGCCCTTCCGCTTCTTCCACCACATACATATAGCTTGTAACCACATAAAGCACATATCCGTCATATTCCACTCTGGACCAGCCGGATGCCTCGCTGATTCCCGTGCGGTGCACTACCTGTCCATACGCCAGCTGGCAGTGTACGGTATCGTTCCCCTCGGAGGTACTGGGCTCCAGCCGCAGATTCACATACATTTTGGGTGAAATCCTGTCATCACAGTCCGTAAAAGTAATTGTCCTGCCGTCCTTTGTACTGACACTGTTGGGATCCGCTGTGGGAACAGGAGGCTGATAGGACAGATCCGTGGTTAAGTATCTGCTGACCGCATACAGCGTCTGACCGTTATAGTCCAGTCTGGACCAGCCCGTATCGCTGTTGATTCCGGTTCTGTTCAATACTTCTCCGTTCACCGCCCGGGTTACCACATTGTCCCCCTGCACCGTGCTGGGCGCGGAACGAAGGTTAATCACATCCTTGGGCGTCACCCTGTCCTCACACTCCGTGAAAGCCATGGTTCCGTTCTCCCCGTTTCCTGCCGCTATGTCTTCCGGATCCGTACCCTCGCCGGACGCCGCATTAATGCCGGAATCCGCGGCCTCACCCGATGCCGTTTCGACGCCCGGCTCCGGATCCTCGTCTGACGCCATCCCGGCGTCCCGTTCCGGATCCTCGTCTGACGCAGTCCCCATGCCCCGCTCCGGATCCTCGTCTGGTGCCGTCCCGGCGTCTGAACCTGCACTCCCGCCCGACGCCGGATCGATGCCCGCTCCTGCCTCTTCACCGGATGCTGTCCCCATGCCCGGTTCCCGGCTTTCTCCGTCCTGGCTCACAGCCTGATTATTTACGTCAGATTCACCCTTACCGCCATGGGTCACATTCCACAAAATCACGGAAAAAATTGCCGCAAAGACCACAAGTCCCAGAAAGACGAGAATCCTGACCTTGGGCTTCACAGCCTCAGGCCCCCATTCATCCTCCGGCTCTTCCACCTCGGGAGCCCATTCCTCTTTCAGTTCCTCTTCCAAATCCTCTTCTTCCCCGGAATCCCATTCCTCATAGTCCGTCTCAGGCTTCATATTTCTCCCTCTGCATGCGAATCAGCTCTGCATCCTCAAAATAATTGATCCGCATGGCGCTCTTTACCTCGGAAAGCGTCTGTGCCGCTACTTCTCTTGCGGCATCGCTGCCCTTCCGAAGCACCTCATATACCGCAGGAATATCCTTCTCCAGTTCCTTTCTGCGGCTGCGGATGGGTTCCAGCGTCTCCTGCATAATGCTGTTCAGGAACTTTTTCACCTTCACGTCGCCAAGACCGCCCCTCTGATAATGGGCTTTCAGCTCGTCCAGATCAGCATAATCCGGCAGATAGCGTTCAAAATGCTCCTGCCTGCAGAAAGCGTCCAGATAGGTAAACACTGTATTCCCTTCCAAGTGTCCAGGATCACTGACCTGCAGATGCAGCGGATCCGTATACATGCTCATAATCTTGGTTCTCACCTCGTCCGCCGTATCAGCAAGATAAATGCAGTTGCCCAGGGACTTACTCATCTTCGCCTTGCCATCCGTTCCCGGCAGCCTCTTACAGGCGTCATTCTCCGGCAGAAGCGCCGTTGGCTCCACCAAAACCTCCTCGTACACCGTATTGAACTTGTGTACAATCTCTCTGGTCTGCTCAATCATGGGCAGCTGGTCATCCCCAACGGGAACCGTGGTGGCTTTAAAGGCAGTGATGTCTGCCGCCTGGCTGATAGGATAGGTAAAGAAGCCCACGGGAATGCTGGCCTCGAAATTCCGCATCTGGATCTCGCTTTTTACCGTGGGATTTCTCTGCAGCCTGGCAACAGTCACCAGATCCATATAGTAAAATGTCAGCTCACACAGCTCGGAAATCTGGGACTGGATAAACAATGTGGATTTCGCGGGATCCAGCCCGCAGGACATGTAATCCAGCGCAACCTCGATAATGTTCTGGCGCACCTTCTCCGGATTCTCAATATTATCCGTCAACGCCTGGGCGTCAGCTATCATAATAAATGTCTTCTTATATTCCCCGGAATTCTGCAATTCCACCCGCCTGCGCAGGGACCCCACATAATGTCCCACATGCAGTCTTCCGGTGGGTCTGTCTCCCGTTAAAATGATCTTGTCCATATCCGTAGTCCTTCCTTTGGCATATTTAACACATTCTGCTATATTGTACCACCTTTTTCCTGATTGGAAAACAGAAAATATTTTCTTTTTTCACTCAGTGCTTGACCGGAAAAAGTGAAGAAACCAGACACATGATTTCATGGGCCAGCAGGGGCGCCGCCGCCAGAAGGCTCAGCCGCATCCACTCCCTTCCGGAAAGCGGGGAAGTACCGAAAGCCTGAATCAGGAAAGGAACCTCCGTCACTGCAAACTGCAGCAGAAAGCCAATGACACAGGCGGCAAGCATCAGCTTGTTTTCCAGATGGTTCATCTTAAGGACAGAGCGGTTTGTATCCCGCATACCCACCGCATGGAACAGCTGACTCATGCCCAGCACGGTAAAGGCATAGGTCTGAGCCTTGGACAAAACCCACTCTTCCTGCAGTATCTCCCCAAGCCCGGCGACGCTCACCGAAAGTCCCCGGATATGCAGCAGCGCTATCGGCAGCATGAGAAAAGCCGACAAGCTTACCGCAGCTATCAGCACCCCGTAAAAACAGGTACAGACCAGTCCTCCTCTGGCAAACAAACTCTCGGAAGCCTTTCTGGGCTGCTGGCGCATCAGGCTTTTACCGTCATTTTTGTCCACTCCCAGCGCCAATGCAGGCAGAGAATCCGTAATCAGGTTAATCCACAGGATATGGCTGGACTTTAAGGGCGCGGCAAGGCCGCATACTACTGCCAGAAACATGGTGACAATCTCCCCCAGATTGGAGGAAAGCAGGAAAATTACGGACTTCCTGATGTTCTCGTATACGCCCCTGCCCTCCTCAATGGCCCGGCGGATAGTGGCAAAATTGTCATCCGTCAGAACCATGTCTGCCGCCTGCCTCGCCACGTCTGTTCCCGCCTTTCCCATGGCGATACCAATGTCCGCCGCCTTCAGGGAAGGCGCGTCATTGACCCCGTCCCCTGTCATGGCTACAATTTCGCCTCTGGATTGAAAACCGTCCACAATACGAACCTTCTGAGCGGGCGAAACCCTTGCAAACACTTTTGTATCCTCCAGTCTCTCCGCAAGCTCCTCATCCGTAAGGCTTCCCAAAGTCTCCCCTGTCATACACTGTTCAAAGCGCTCCACAATTCCCAGCTGCTTTCCGATGGCAAAGGCTGTATCTATATGGTCTCCGGTAATCATCACCGTAGTCACCCCTGCAGCTTTGAAATCTGCTGCCGCCCGCGCCGCCTCCGGCCTGGCAGGGTCGCGCATACCCACCAGCCCCAGGAAGGTCAGCTCCGATTCCTCCAGCCTGGGGGCGCCGCTGCGCATGGCAACCGCCAGAGTGCGCAGCGCCTCCCCCGACATTTCAGCCATGGCTTCCCGCACCTGCCGCCTGGCCGTCTCCGAAAACCGCACAGTGCCGCTTCCTGTGAGTATGTAGGTACACCTTTTCAGCACCTCGTCCGGCGCGCCCTTGGTATAGGAGATGCTCCCGTGGAGAGTAGTCATCATCTTCCTGTCCGAATCAAAGGAAAGCTCGTCCGTCCTGGGCAGCCGTTCCTCCGCCTCTTCCTTCCTCAGGCCCGCCTTCTCTCCGAAGTCCAGCAGCGCCAGCTCCGTAGGGTCTCCCGTCCTGCTGCCCTGCTCAAGCAGCGCATCGTTGCACAGCACCATTCCCAAAAAGAAATCCGGCGCCTCCGGCAGCCGAAGCTCCGACGCCTGCAGGATGCGGCCCTTTACAAAGCACTTCTCCACCGTCATCCTGTTCTGGGTCAGGGTTCCCGTCTTGTCGGAGCAGACCACGCTCACCGCCCCCAAAGTCTCCACAGAGGGCAGCCTCCGCACAATGGTATTCACCCTTACCATTCTGGTAACGCTTAGGGCCAGGCAGATTGTCACCACCGCCGGAAGTCCCTCCGGCACTGCCGCCACCGCCAGGGATATGGCGGTTATCAGCATCTCCGGAATATCTCTGTGCTGCAGTACCGCAATGACAAATAAAACGGCACAGAGCAGCAGGGACAGCAGGCTTAAGACCTTTCCCAGTTCTCCCAGCCTCCGCTGCAGCGGCGTCAGTTCCTCCTTAGCTTCCGTAATCATGATGGCAATCTTACCCAGCTCCGTGTCCATACCCGTTGCCGTGACAATGCCTTCCCCACGGCCATAGGTGACAATGGTGGACATATAGGCCATGTTATGCCTGTCCCCCAGAGGAATTTCCGCGGCAGCCGACGACGAAATTTCTTCCCGGTGGCTCCCCGTGGGAGCCACCGTGGGAATCCCCATGGAACTATTTTTCCCAGAACCCTTCATACTGCCGCCACGGGCTCCGCCCGGCAGAAATCCGCTGTCCTTGTCCACCGGAACCGCTTCCCCGGTGAGGGCGGACTCCTCCACCTTCAGGTTGGCAGTCTGCACCAGCCTTAAGTCCGCAGGCACCTGGCATCCGGCTTCCAGATACACCAGATCCCCCGGCACCAACTCCGCCGCCGGGATTTCCAGCCGCCTGCCGTCCCGAATCACAAAGGCTTTGGGGCTTGTCAGCTTCTTTAGCGATTCCAGCGCCCTTTTTGCCTTTCCCTCCTGCAATACCCCCACGACGGCGTTCAGCAGCACCACCACCCCGATAATGACGGCGTCGCTGATTTCCCCTAAAAAGACGGATACTGCCGCCGCCACGATAAGCACATAGATCAGCGGGTCGTTCAGCTGCTCCAGAAAAGACTCCGCCACTGTCTTTTTCCGGGGCGCCCGCATCTCATTCCTGCCGTATGCGGCAAGGCGCTTCCCCGCTTCCGCCGCTGTGAGTCCTCTTTTGTCATCGCTTTTCAGTTCCCTTACCGTATCCCTTACACTGTACCGTTCAAACACAAAAAAGTCCCCCCGAAGCATATTTTTAACAGACTTCCGAAGTTGTCCGGAATTGTTAATGTATATGCTTGCGGAGGGAAAATTATATCCCGCTTCCCAGCAATTCTTTCGTGTACGCCTGCTTCGGATGGTTGAACAGCTCCTCCGTCTCCCCGATTTCCAGAATCCTGCCCTCCTTCATCACCATGATCCTGTCGCACATCTTGTAGACCACGTTGATATCATGGGAAATAAACAGATAAGAAAGCTGCATCTCCTGCTGTAACTTCTGCATCAGCTCCATAATCTGGGCCTGAATGGTTACATCCAGAGCAGACACCGGCTCATCCGCCACAATCAGCCCCGGGCCTGTGATCAGCGCCTGACCGATGCTGACCCGCTGCCGCTGGCCGCCGGAAAGCTGGGATGGCCTGCGGTGAAAATACTTTTCCTCCATACCTACCCGGCGCAGCATATCGTATGCCGCCGCCTCCATATCCCCCTTACTCATAGCCAGGGACTTATCCAGCTTCCCCGCCGCCCGCAGGGGCTCCTGCAGCAGCCACCCTATGGTCTTTGTGGGGTTTAAGCTGCTGTATGGATCCTGGAAAATCATCTGGGGTCTAACGGTGCTGTGACGGATTTCCCCGGTAACGTCCCGGTTCATCCCCAGAATCGCCTTGGAAAGAGAGGTTTTCCCGCAGCCGCTTTCGCCCACCAGCCCCAGGCTTTCTCCCTTGTAAATGGAAAACGCCGCACCCCGGACTACCATATGCCGCTTCTTCCCGGAAAACAGACTGTTGCTGCCGTCCCGGTAAAAGACCGACAAATCCCGGACTTCCACCACCGGACGCGGCGCTTCCCTCTCCGCATAAACGGAAACCCTGCGCTTCAGCCGTGAAGGCACCGCCTCAATCAGCTTCTTCGTGTATTCCTCCGCCGGATGCTCAAAAATATCCTTAGTTCTGCCAAGCTCCACCACCCTTCCGTCCTTCATAACCGCCACCCGATGGCAGATCCTGCGGGCAAGATTCAGGTCATGGGTAATGAACAGCATGGAATTCTGCTCCCTTGTATTGATGGTGCGCAGCAGATCGATAATCTGGTTCTGGATGGTTACATCCAGGGCTGTGGTTGGCTCGTCGCAGACCACCAGATCCGGATGCAGTATAATCGCTATGGCTATCATTACCCGCTGGCGCATACCGCCGGAAAGCTGATGGGGGTAACAGGCATAGACGCTCTCCGTGTCCCGAAGCCCCACCGCTTCAAAGGTTTCCAGAACCCTTGCCCGGATTTCTTCCCCGGTAAAGTCCGTATGCAGACGCAGTATTTCCTCCACCTGCCTGCCCACTCTTATGGTAGGATTCAGGGAAGTCATGGGCTCCTGGAACACCATGGACATCTCCGCTCCCTGGTATTTCCGATACAGGGCCCTGTCAACCGGCTTTCCCGCCTCCCGCAGCACCACGTCATCAAACACGATCCGCCCGGAGGTGACCTCTGCCGTATCCGCCACAAGACCCATGAGAGTCAGCGCCGTCACGGATTTACCGGAGCCGGATTCTCCCACTACACCTAAGATCTCCCCGTCCTGCAGTTCCAGATTTACATTTTTTACGACCTCCGTACCGTCAAAGGCAACGGAGAGATTTTCTATCCTGATCATTTTATTCCAATCGCCCTTTATCGAAAATTTTCATTGCAATTAACTATTCCTTATGTTACAGTAAGTATAGAAGGAGCACCCACTCCAAAGGTGGATGCCTCTCGAATGGTTAAATTGTCCTTACGGACACCGCCTATCCTGTGGGCTGACAGGATAGGCATTTTTATTTACTCTTGCTTTTCCTATCTCTTGTGAGAAAGGCAAGAAACGCAACAATCAAGCTTCCAAAGGCCACTAACAGTGTTAGTATTCCAATGAAAATTGAGATAATCTCAAATGCTGTCATATTACGCACCTCCCTTCCTATGTACTCCTGGCAAGCCAGTGGATTGGCTCGGGAGGCTGCCGCCCTGTCATGGGTGCTCTTCGCGGAAAAGTCTCCTTTCCCGATGGCTCATCGCCATACTCAATTTTATCATAAATGGAACAAAGATTCAATGCCTGTTTTCTATTTTGATCATTTTATTCCGTCCTCCGCCTCACGCCCTCGCTGAACAATGAAAATCCCAGCACTACCCACACGATAGTCAGCCCCGGCGCAAGCGCATACCATGGGGCGTTCTGCAGATACCCCTGGGCGTCCGAAAGCATCTTTCCCAGGCTGGCGTCCGGGGGCTGCACTCCGATTCCAAGATAACTCATGCCTGATTCCGCCAGAATCGCATTGTTAAATCCAATCATAACAGACACCCAGAACACTGAAAAAATATTAGGCAGAATATGCACAAACAGGATCCGCCCCCTGCTGACCCCCATAAGCCTTGCCCGGCCGATATAGTCCGCATCCCGAAGTCTTATGAACTCGCTTCGGACAATTCTCACATAGCTGGGCATAAACACGATCCCCAGAGCAAGAATTACATTTTGCTTTCCGTTTCCCAAAATACTGATAAGCACCAGCGCCAGCAGGATGCTGGGAAATCCGTTGACCGCATCCGTGATCCGCATCACAATCTCATCCGCAACGCCGCCGAAATAGCCGGTCAGCGCCCCCAGTACAATACCTGCGGCGGCGGAAAAAAGAACCACCAGGCTTCCAATCACAATGGTGGTACTCAATCCCTTCATCACCCTGGAAAATATATCCCGGCCAAAGTTATCCGTGCCGAAAATATGCCTTAAGGAAGGGGCCGCAAACTTCTCTGTGGCAGACATGGCCGTGGTACTGTAGGGCGTCCAGAAAAAGCCCACAATTCCCAGCAGCAGAGCAAGACCTGTCATAATCAGGCCCGCCGTCAGGTACTTATTCCATTTTCCGCCATCCCTCTTTTTCATACTATCCCCCATGCCGCCGGCGGCACAAACAATTAATGAATTGGTGCAAGAGCGGAAGAATGCCCGCACAAAGAGGTGGGCTACGCCCCCTCTTGGGCATTCTTCTGTGTGCAACTTAGATTTTCTTAGGCGGCGTACTTTGCTGCCTTAGAAAATCTTTGCACACTTCACTTCTCGCTGATTCTGGGGTCAATGACCCGGTACAGGATATCTACCAGGAAATACACAAAAATCACCACAAAGGTAATATACAAAATCAGGATCTCCACCACCGGGAAATCTCTGTTATTGATGGAACTGATAAGCAGCCGCCCTATGCCGGGCAGCCCGAAAACCTGCTCAATCACAATGCTGCCCGCCACAATTTCCGCAATGATCATGCCCAGAAAGGTAATGACCGGCATCATGGCGTTGCGCAGCACATGTCCGTACATCACCCGCTGCCTGGTGCAGCCCTTGCTGTACGCCGTGCGCACATAGTCCGCCTGCAGTTCCGTCAGCATGGAATTTCTTAAGAACCGGGCCGTCATGGCAATTTTGGGAAGCGCTACGGACAGGGCCGGAAACAGCAGATAGCCCAGAAAGCCTCCCATGTCTTCTCTGTAGCTCACATAACCGCCGGGAGCAAACCATTTCAGCACAATTCCAAATAAAAATGTCACCAGAATTCCCAAAAAGAAAGAAGGGACAGCCATAGCAGCCTGGGTGACAACTCCCAGCGCCGCATCCAGAAAGCGGCTGCCGCTCTTTGCCCACAGCACTCCCAACGGGATGGACATCACAATAATCAGAACCATGGACAGCCCGGCCAGCCAGAGGGTCACGGGAAGCTTATCCCCAATCAGCTCCGCCACCGGCATCATTTCATTCATGTTTTTGGAATATTGGTAGCTGCGTCCCAGATCTCCCCGCAGCACACCGCCCGCCCAGTTGACGTAACGCACCACCGGCGGGTCGTTTAAGCCCAGCTCCTCTCGAAGCTGTTCCTCTCTTTCGGGCGTGGCTTCCGTTCCCAGAATAGAAGTGACCACATCCCCGGGAATAATCTGAAATGCAAGGAATGCGGCCACGGAAACCAGAAACAATGTCATAATGAGAGTGATGATTTTTTTAACAAAAAAGTTCACGCGGCCGCCTCCTTTCTTTATCTCCTCCTCTGAACCGATTCGATTGCAGACAGCTTTCCCGATCCGGAAAACCGCCGCATTATTGTTCGGTGTAGTACACCGTGCTCATATCCTGCACATAGACAGGGTAGAAGGTATAACCTCCCAGTTTGGGGCTCACTGCAATAGTGATGGCAGGCACCTGGATAAACGCGCTGCCCGCCTCGTCACACAGTATCTGCTGCAGCTGCTTATAATATCCGGCTTTCTCCTCCGGATCCATTGCGCCGGCGGCTTTCAGATACATCTCATCATACTCCGCACTTGCAAAGTTGATAAAGTTCTTTTTGGAATCCGTCTGGAACCGGTTCATCATGTAGCCCGGCGTGTTATCACAGGTGAGGCCGCTGATGGTAGACTGGTACTTGCGTCCGTTGTAGCAGTCCTCCAGCCAGGCGTTCCACTCCACCGGATTGATGACAGCATTGATTCCCGCCTTCTTTAACTGCTCCACCACTACCTCCGCGGTCTGCATATGATACTCATAATTAGAAGGCACGGTAATCTCCAGGTCAAACCCGTCGGGATAGCCCGCATCCGCCATCAGCTCCTTTGCCTTCTCGATATTGGCCCCGGTGCCGTAAGCATCATTCAGATCCACATAGTAGCTCTGCAGTGTGGGCAGCATAGCCGCACTGATGAGGGCGGCATTGCCCCCTGCCAGAAAATCGTTGATCTCATCCTTATCCAGCGCATAGCAGATCGCCTGTCTGATGCGGACGTCGCTCAAAAGCGGGTCTGCATTGTTCAGATAGAGCGCCTGGACCACTGCGGAGGATGCGGACAAAATCTGGAAGCTGTCCTTCAGTTCATTTGCCTGGCTGTCCGTCAGGTAAGGATAAATGTCGATGGAGCCGCCCTGCAGCTCCAGCAGGGCCGTGTCGGTACTGGTGACGATCTTGAAATTCACCTCGTCCAGATAGGGAAGCCCCTGCTGCCAGTAATCCGGATTTTTCTTTACCACAATACCTTCCTGAGGCGTATAGGATACAAAAGAAAACGGCCCGGTGCCAATGGGTGTGCCGCTCTCATCCTCCCCGCTGCCTGCAGGAATGATAGCCGCCACAAAGCTGTATATCAGCTCCGTATTTGCGCTGCCCACTGTGACCTGAACCGTCTTTTCGTCAATTATGTCTACGCTTGTCAGAACCTTCAATGATGAAATCAACGGTGTGCCGTCCAGAAGGCCGGAAGCCCTCTCCAGAGAATATTTCACGTCCTCAGCCGTCACAGCACTGCCGTTATGGAACTTTACGCCCTCCCGCAGGGTGAAGGTATAGACCAGACCATCCTCGGAAACGGTGTAATCGCTTGCCAGCGCTTTCATCAAATCGCCGTTCTTGTCGGGCTTTACCAAGCCCTCAAAAATGTTGAACAGAATTTCCTTAGTTCCTGCCGCATTTGCTTTGTGTGGGTCAAGACTGTCAATATCCTGCTGTATTCCTACAACAACGGAGCCGCCATAGACCGGATCGCCTGTGGGCCCCGCGACAGAGGAATTATCCCCCGAAGACTCTCCTGTGCCGTCTGAGCCGCATCCGCCCAGTACAGCCATTGTCAGAAGCGCCGTCAAAAGTAAACTCAAAGGTTTCTTTTTCATACTCTTCTCCTCTTCGATCAATAAACCTCTCACTATTCGATTGTCACCCTCATTTTACCATAGAATCTGATATATGCAAGTGTTTTCTGCATTCAGTCCAATGCAAAGAACAGGCTTGGTTACTGTGTGAAAAGTAACTTTTATCTCTGTCAACCGCACCTAATAGGTTCGTATCTATTGTATTTCTCTTTTTTTTGAGTATAATAAATAGTAAAGGAGGTATTGATAATGGCACAAGCGACTTTTAGTGTCCGCATGGATGAAACCCTGAAGCGTCAATTCGATGCTCTTTGTGCGGACTTCGGAATGAATGCCACTACTGCATTCAATGTCTTTGCACGGGCTGTTGTTCGGGAAAGAAAAATTCCATTTGAGATTCAGGCTTCTGAAGAAGTAACCAGAGCCTCCGGTATGCAGGCTTTTCTTGCTCTGCGAAATGAAGCAAAAAAGAATGGTGTTCAGGATTTGACCTTGGATGAAATCAACGAAGAAATCCGACAGGCACGGTACGGAGGTGAATGAATGATCTTCTATGCAGTAATCGACACCAATGTCCTTGTTTCTGCATTGCTTTCAAGCCATGACGACACCGCTACCGTCCTGGTCGTCGGAAAAATATTCTCCGGTGAGGTGATTCCACTCTTCAGCGACGAAATCCTGAAAGAGTACAACAAAGTGTTACGACGCACGAAGTTTCATTTTTCGGAAGAGACTGTCAACTTGCTTCTCCAGACCATTGAGAAGTTTGGAGAGCAAGTCGTACCTTCACCAACCGGTGAACTGCTTCCTGATATAAAAGACCTGCCTTTTTATGAGGTCGTTGTCCAGAAGCATGAAGACGATGCGTATCTGGTTACCGGCAATATGAAACACTTCCCGGCAAAACCATTCATTGTCACGGCAAAAGAATTTCTGGACATTTTAAACACGGCAAAATAGGCGGATTTTATTGCCTGATCCTATAGAGTAATATATGCAGGGAGTTTTTACACACCCTCCACGCAGTTATGCATCAGCATGGCGATGGTCATGGGCCCCACGCCGCCGGGAACCGGGGTGATGGCGCTGCAGTGGGGAGCCACCCTTTCAAAATCAACATCTCCGCAAAGCTTGTTGTTCTCGTTTCTGTGGATGCCCACATCAATAACCACAGCCCCTTCCTTCACATAGCTCTCATCGATAAATTTCGGCTTGCCGATGGCGGCAACCAGAATATCCGCCCGTCTGGTGATTTCCTTCAGATTTTTCGTTCTGGAATGGCAGACCGTTACCGTACCGTTCTCCCGCAGCAGCAGCATGGCCATAGGCTTGCCCACAATATTGCTGCGCCCCAGCACCACGCACTCCTTTCCCTCAATCTCAATGCCGGATCGTCTCAGCAGCTGGATCACTCCTGCAGGGGTACAGGAGACAAAGCCCGGCCTGCCGATACTTAAATTTCCCACGCTGACGGGATGGAACCCGTCCACATCCTTCTCCGGGGAGATGGCAAGGAGGATTTTCTCTTCGTTTATGTGCTTCGGCAGGGGAAGCTGCACCAGAATACCGTTCACTTCCTTTTTACCGTTCAGTTCCTCGATGAGCTTCAACAGCTCCTCCTCCCTGGTCTCCTCCGGCAGTCCATAGCTTAAGGACTCAATCCCCACATACTCGCAGGCCTTTTTCTTATTGTTCACATAGACGCTGGAGGCAGGGTCCGTCCCCACCTGGATAACCGCCAGACATCTGCTTTCCCCTTCCGCCTTCAGCCGGGCCATCTTCTCCTTCAGCTCGTCCTTGATCTCCTGAGAAATTCTCTTCCCGTCAATTATCTGATACATACTGGCTCCTTTCCTATCCTATCCGATGTATTGCACCGCTCTCATTATCTCAAAATATCATCACATTCGCCAGGCCGATTTTATTCCGCGAGCAAATGTGTCTTTCAGACACATGAGCCAAGTCAGCTACGTTGACTTTGTGCCAATATGTCCACAGGATGCATTTTGCCTTACAGCGGGGTCATTGGCTGGCCTTATGCCTGCGGCGCATCCCTAAGCAAATCCTTCACCACTTCACCCGCAATGATCAGCCCTGCCACTGAGGGCACAAAAGACACGCTGCCCGGCGGTCGCTCCCTGCATAAGGGCTCCTCCTCCGAATACACCACCTTCAGGGAATGGATCCCCCTCTTCCGCAGTTCCCTGCGCATCACCTTCGCCAGGGGACAGACCCTTGTCTCATAGATATCCGCCACCTTCAGAGCCGTAGGGTCAAGCTTGTTTCCCGTTCCCATGGAACTGATAATGGGCGTCCCCGCCGCTTTCGCCTGCTCCGCCAGCAGCAGCTTCCCCGTCACCGTGTCTATGGCGTCCACCACATAGTCATATTCCCTGAAATCAAAGCAATCTGCCGTCTCCGGCAGATAAAAAATCTTATAAATGCTGACAAGACAGTCCGGATTGATTTCCTTTACCCTGTCCCGGGCCGCTTCCGCCTTTGCCTTTCCAAGCGTGTTCACCGTAGCGATGATCTGCCGGTTCAGGTTGCTCGGCGCTATCACATCATTGTCAACCAGATCCAGCCCGCCTATGCCGCACCGGGCAAGAGCCTCCACCACATAGCCTCCTACGCCGCCCAGGCCGAATACGGCCACCCTTGCCCCGGCCAGCTTCTCCATATTTTCACTGCCCAACAGCAGCCGGGTTCTCTCAAATCTATCTTCCATGGATACCTCTCAAGCCTGTTTTTCCTAATCAGGGCCCAAGCCTGCCGCAAAGCTGCCCGGATCCTCCCACATATGTCAACAGTCTCCCATGATACAGCCGTCACACACATACCGACATTCTCCCGCGACACAGCCTCCCGCCTCTTTACCCGTCACCGTATGAACCTCTGCAGCTTCTTTCCCACCCAGGTGATCACCGGGCCCAGAAAGAACGCCACCGCCGCTGTAACGATTCCCACGTCTCCGCCAAGGAGGAAGCCCACCACCATAAAGGAAATATCCCATATCATCCTGACCGCCTTAAAGGAAAGCTTTTTCACATGGTTGGAAATGATAAAGGGCAGCCCGTCATAGGGAGAGGTGCCCAGCCCTGCAGTCATATAAGTGGAGGCTCCCAGAATAAAGACCGCCAGCACGGGAATCAACAGGCCGTAACGCACTCCCGCCTGCTGAAAAAAGCCCTCCGGAACCGTGTTGTCCCACACCCAGCCCCAAAAATCCGCAATATACCCCAAAAAGACCATGTTTCCTATGGTCCCGAATCCAATCAGGCTCATGTCAAACCGGATGACAAAGAGAAATGTCACCAGATGACACAGCAGCTGGGCTGTTCCGAAGCTTATGGGCACGAAGCGAATCACTCCCTGGGTCAGGCAGGAACAGGGATCTGTCCCCAGATTCAGCTTAATCAGCAGCGAAAGCCCGAAGCCCTGCAGCAGCACTCCGATTATCACCATAACCAGCCTGTTTTTAAACTTGGGCGGTCTTGCAAAACACGTCAGTTTCACATCTATGCCTCCATATATTTCTCTTCAAACTCCTCCACGGGAACGGGTCTTGAAAAATAATATCCCTGGAAGATATCGCATCCCATCTCCGTGAGGAAATCCCTTTGCTCTGCAGTCTCCACGCCCTCTGCAATAACGGACATTCCCAGAGACTTTGCCATGGAGATAACAGAACTTAATATAGCGCGGCTCCGGGCCTTATTTTCCGTCTCCCGCAGAAACATCATATCGATTTTCAGAATATCCGCTTTAATGTCCTTCAGCATATTCAGGGAAGAATAACCGCTTCCGAAGTCGTCAATCTCAATGCAGAAGCCGTATTCCTGCAGGCCTGTCAATATCTTCAGGTGCATATCCAGATCCGTCATCAGCACTGTTTCCGTAATTTCCAGCTTCAGACTGCCGGGAGAAATATCATATTTTTCCACCAGCCCGGTAAATACCCTGTACAGATCCGTATAGTAAAAGTCCTTGGCGGAAATGTTCACCGAAATGCTCATATCCCCACGTCCCCTGTCTTTCCAGTCCTTCAGCTTCCGGGCCGCCAGTTCCCACATATACTCGTCCAGCCTGATAATCAGCCCCGTCTTCTCCACAATGGAAATAAAGTTTACCGGCATAATCAGACCCTGGGCCGGATGCATCCATCTGACAAGGGCTTCCGCCCCCCTGGCCCTGCCGTCCGCTCCCACCAGCGGCTGAAGATACATCTGAAACTGTCCCGCGCTGATTGCATCTTCAAATTCACTCACCACGCTCTTTTCATGCAGCAGCCGGTTCAGAATATTCGTGTCATAATAAACCACCGTCTTCTGGTAATCACCCTGAATGGATTCTATGGCCATACTGGCCTTGTCGTACATAACCTGGGGCGACTCCGTGGGATCCTCTATCTTATATACTCCCAGCACAATATGTATCTTGTAATTGCTGTCGTTAATCAGGTACTGCAGCCGCCCTGTGGTCTTAACCGCCAGATCCTCCGTAAAATGTTCCTTTGCAATCAGCATGGCAAACCGATCCGCGCCGATTCTCCCCTGAATACAATCCTCATAATTGGCAAACTTTAACAGGGACGCCTGATCCACCAGAACTCTGTCTCCAATCTCCTCACCGAACAGGTCGTTTACCAGCTTGAAATTTTTGATATTGGTGCAGACCATAAACCGTTCCACATCAGGCCTGCGCTGCAAAATCTGCCCTGCCTTCTGGAAAAAGTATTCCCGGTTGTAAAGACCGGTAAGCCTGTCATGGGTGGCAAGGTACTGTTCCTCCCGAAACCGTCTGATTTCGTCGGTTCTGTCCGTCAGCTTGAAAAAGGCGCCCATAACTGCATTTTTCTCATCCTTCAGGCGCTGGTATTCCATGTGGAAGCTGCGAGGAACACCGTTTACCTCACGTTCCTCCTCCCACTGGGCATAATCCTCGCTGTCGCTGTGGTTCTGCTGTTTCCAGTCCCTGTAATACTGCTCCAGAAAACTGTACCCTTCTCCTTCACCCACCATAAACATCTCACAGGCCTTTGAATTGGCATAGATGCACTTCCCCTTCAGATCAAAGCAGACGATGCCGTTGTTGAAATCCGCCACCACGTTGACCAGCGTATCCTCCAGCAGCCCCCGGGGAGCCGCATACAGAGAGCCGTAGCAGATGCAGATAGCCAGCAGGGCATAAAAGAACAGGGAAAAATCAAGGGGATAGTCCGTGGAATAGCAGACGGCATTCACAGCCAGCACCACCACAAAGGGCACGATTGTGTAGTAGTACATCTTCCGGTATATTTTCGATGTGCGAAGCAGCTTCCCGATCAATATGGCAAAGGTCACGCCCGCAAGGACATAGCAGAAGCCCAGGTGCCAGTAATGCAGGGGCATAAACTCCGCGCTCCAGTACACCAGCCCCGTCCCTTCATGCACCGCCTCCTCCAGCCGGAACATATGGCCTGTCTGCAGATTTACCAGCATGGACACCGTGTCAGCCCCGGCAATTCCCACAAACAGTATCCTGAAAAAGGGCGTGTGCAGCCGGACGTCCGTATACCGGCACACATAGCCCAGCATACAGAGCAGCATCCAGTCCGTACAGATGAAATAAAAACCGTCAAAGATCAGCGCCTGGGTCAGATTGCCGGAAAACAGAAACAGGATATAGCTGACTGCCGCCACAATCCCCGACACCATCAGCCGAAGTATGACGCCGGAATACTCGCTTTTCTTTTTTACAGTGGCAGCGCAGCATCCGGCCATCACCACAAGCAAAGCTGACAAAACCGCAATATACCATGTTTTCATCCCACTGCCTCCTGTTTTTCGTTATCTTTATTCTCAGGCCTGCGCTGATAAAATATACTCTTTTAAGCAGCGTACCGCCACTTTGCACTTATTATATCATAATGCCCCCCGGTTTTCCACACAAAAAACAGGGCTTGATCCGGAGCCCTGTTTTTTCGCCCGACAAGCGTGACGGCGGCAGCTGACAGTCATTCTCATGCAGACACGCTTTCGCTTGAAGGCGCGACGTAACGGTACATAAGCAAGCAGAATACGCTTGCTAAGTACCGACGTCTTGCACAGTCTGCATGAAAACGCCTGTCAGCTGCCGCCTGTATCAAGCAAAGGCTGATTGCTCCTCCATGCCGATAAACACCGGCCGTCACCCCACCTTGTAGCCCTGGCCCCAGACTACATGAAGATAATGGGGCTCCTGAGGATTTTCCTCTATCTTTTCCCGGATGTGGCGGATGTGTACCGCAACCGTATTGTCTGCACCGATAGGCTCCAGCTTCCAGATGCTCTTGTAAATCTCCCGGTTGGACAGCACACGCCCCGGCTTCTCCATAAGAAGATGCAGTATTTTATACTCCGTGGGCGTCAGCTTCACCCGTTTTCCTCTTACCAGAACCTGCTTTGCGTTATCATCCACCTCCAGACCGTCCAGCTCTATGATATGGGTACGTTCTCTCCCTGTCAGCCTCTGATAGCAGCGGATTTGTGCCTGGATGCGGGCAAGGCTCTCCATGGCGGAGCATTCGCTGTCCAGCAAATCGTCCGCCCCGGCGTTCAGCGCCAGAATCCTAAGCATTTCCCTTTCCCGGTCAACAATGGCTATCACAGGCTTATTGCAGGCTCTCCTTAAGTCTGACAGCAGGCTCAGCGCCGCCGCATGGTTTCCTGCCTCCGTCTGAAAATCAAACAGCAGCAGCGCCGTATCTTCCCGGGAGAAGCATTCCGCCAGTTTCTCCCCTGTATTGATCCTTTCCACACCGAAGCCATAGCCCTTCAGCATGCACTCCAGCGCCTCAGAAGCGCCTTCCGCTCCGTAAACCAGAATCGTTCCGCCGTTTAAGTTACCGCTCATTCCAACACACACCCTTCTTACACCCGGCATCTGCCGAATTACTCCGCCGTTTCATCGGCTTCTGCCTTACACCATTCCATGCTGCCCTGCTATTGCAGCGTTCCGAACCTCAGAATATATTTTTCAGGCAATGCTCCCAGGGGAATAAATACGGAAAGCATCTCCGACTCCTCTTCCTCTGTAAGCACTATTGTGACGACATCCGCATAGCCCGGCCGGAACGCTCCGCCGTAGGTATAATATTTTCCGTACTCATAGGAGATCAACTCCAGAAGCTCCCGGATCTCGGCTTTGTCCGTAATACAAAGCGCATACATATCCTCATACATCGCCTCATACGTCGAAGCACTATATGTCTCTGCGGCGACGGGCATATCCTGCGCCGTTTCGCCCGCCTTTTCAATGGAAGTCTCCCCGGAGTCCTCTCCGGGCGCAACGCCGTACAATTCTCTGGCTGCCTCCACCAAATCCCCTGTATATCCCACGGAATAATTCAGTTCCAACCGGATCTCCCGGACGGCTTCCTCCGACACAGGATCCGCCAGCCACCCGAAGCCCTGCTGCCGCAGCGCCTCCCGGGTATGCTCCATGCCTTCGAACACCTCCAGATACCGACGGCGGTCTCTCGTCTCTTCCTTATCCAGGCTGATAGCGCAGAACAGCCTTCCTTCACCCCGGATAAAAGCCTCCGGATGCTCTTCCAGATCCCGGTTGTACGCCTCGCACACTGCCGCAATCAGACGGCGGCCCTCATCGGTGTCTCCCCGCAGCTCTCTGTTAAATCGTTCCCTGCATAATGTGATGACGTCATAACAGCTTTCATCTTCCAGCCGGAAGTTCACATCCAGATACTCCGGAGTAGTCAGCAAGGCACAGGCGGGATCGCTGTCAAGGCTGGATACCTGATAACGCCGATAATAAGCCCGCCCGCTGTTTAAAGTGACCCTGACAAATATTTCCTCCGTACATTCCCTGTCATATAATACCGACATATCATCCGCCTTCTCCGAAGCCCGGCCTGCCACCGACTGCAGGAACTCATAGGCTCCGGCGCTGTCCCGGATGTGTACCCGGTTCAGCCGGTGGGCGTCATCCTCTATATCATAATTTGCACCGGACCAATTACTGCATTTGTAGCCGTATAGAGAAATTTCCGCGATTTTTTCCTCCTCCGGCAGATACCGATCATATCCCGGCCAGTCATAGTAGAAAAGAAGCCCCGTGAAAATGCCTGCGGCCACCGTCACTCCCATCAATACCCTGTGGGCAAAAAAAGCCCTGAACTCCATCCGGAACACAATATCCATCACGCCAAAGGTCACAATCCCTGCCAGCAGCCCTCCGAAAACACCCCAGGCAAGCCCGTTGCCCAGCTCGTAAAACAGCAGCCAGCCGGCCAGAACTGCCGCCAGCGTTACCGGAACCTGCATCACGAACCGCAGCGGCTTCAGCCCCAGTCCCTGCTCCGCCAGCTCCGACGGCCGCTTCAGATACGCCAGAAAGGCAAGGGCTCCCAGCGCCAGGGCCATTACAAGGTTCAGAATGCAGGACTCCGCAAAAGCAGCTGTCTCACCATACATAGAGAGAAGCCCCCGCCGCCACAGCAGGATAACGGCGGAAACCAGCGGCGATGCATACCCCACTCTCTCCCGGCTTCCTGTATAAAGAAAAGTGTCAAAATACACCTGGCAGAATGAAATAAACAGAGCGTATATGACGTACACACCTATGCCTATGGTTCCCATCGTCACCAGGGTATTCAATATGTTGCCGCACAGCATCACCGCCAGGATCACCAGATGGTACACCAGCAGGAACACCAGCGTCAGCACCAGCATGGAAAGCAGCGCATGGATCGCCAGTCCGGCCCCGGTGGGCCAATAGGATACCAGAAGCCGCTCCTTCTCATTCAACGCCATGTCCGCCACAGTGCGCTTAAGGGTTCTCAACTGTCCCAGACCTAACAGCAATGTGATTCCCATACTCGCCATACAGGGCAGGAACCAGATGAGAAAGCCGTTCAGCCAGCTTACCCCGAAAAGCGTCCTGCGCTTAACGGGAATGCTGTGGTAGGTATCTGTCATATTCCTGTGAAATACATAACGGAAGCCGGACAGTCCCACAATCAGCGCTCCTGCCACCGCCACAATGCCACCGGAGATCATCACTCCATAGCCGAAAAATTCCCCGATATTACTGGCCCGGTACGTCAGGCTCTGAACAGATACTCCGTATCTGTCCTGTGCAAGCAGATAAACTACCGGAAAGGCAAGCATATTGCCCAGGACAGAGAGGGCCAGCATCCATAGCTTATGTCTGAAATCTTCCCGCATCATTCTAAAGAAGCAATGCTTTGACGTCATAACCCTTCACCTCCGTTTCACTGATAAATATTTCTTCCAGAGACAGTGGCAGCAGCTCATAAAATACAGGATTCAGAAGCTCCATGAACTCCACAATGTTCTCCCTGCTCCCCCGCACCGTCACGGTGTAGAGGGAACCTCTGTTATCCACAGCCACCACATCCAGGCTGTTTTTGATCTTCCGCAGCATCTCCTCTTCCCGGATGACGCACTGGATCTTGTGAATATTCAGCTTCATATCGTCAATATCCTTTTCCAGCAGAATGCCTCCCTTATGAAGCAGCCCCACATATTCACAGATATCCTCCAGCTCCCTTAAATTATGGGAGGCAATGACGGGAGTCAGTCCCCTTGCGTCAATTTCCCTGATAAAGAGCGCTTTTACCGCCTGACGCATCACCGGATCCAGCCCGTCAAAGGTCTCGTCGCAGAAAAGATATTTTGTGCCGGCGCTGATGCCGCAGATCACGGACAGCTGCTTTTTCATCCCCTTGGAAAAGGTATTGATCTTTCGCTTTTCGTCCAGGCCGAACTTATGCAGCAGATCCTTCCATTTCTCCTGGTCAAAGGCCGGATAACAGGTCTTGTACAGCTTTGCCATGTCCCTGGGCGTCCCGCTCTTGAAAAAGTACTGGTCGTCGGAAATGTAGAATATTTTTTCTTTCACTGCGGGATTGTCATACACCGGCGCCCCGTCGATCAATATTTCCCCCGCTTCCGGTTTCAGAACGCCGCAGAGCATCCTCATAAAGGTGGACTTTCCTGCGCCGTTAGTCCCGATCAGCCCGAACACATGCCCTTCCTCAATACGGGCGCTGATATTGTCAATGGCTCTGATCTCATCAAAGCTCTTGCTTAACTCCCTCACCTCGATCATGCCTGCTCCACCTCCTCGTATATCTGATCCAGCTGTCCGGCAAGCTGCTCTCTGGTCAGCCCCGCCTCCCTGGCCCGCTCCGTCACAAGACGCCATTCCTCCAGCATTTTTTTCTTCTTTCCCTCCCGCCATTCACTTTCGGGCGCAACAAAGCTGCCCCTTCCTGATACGGTGTAGAGGTAGCCTTCCTGCTCCAGCTGGTTGTAGGCCCGCTGAATCGTATTCGGGTTCACTGCCAGATCCATTCCCATAGCCCTGACGCTGGGCATCTTGGAGTCCGTCTCAAGCGCCCCCCCCATAATGAGCCGTTCCAGTTTTTCCACAACCTGCTCATAAATCGGTCTTTTATCCCGATAATCCAACAAAATCATGGGCTCCTCTTCCCCTTTCCCGAAAAATCCGTCTGTTTATAAGTGTATTATGATTTTGAAGTGTATTAATCTTCTTAATACACTTACACTATAATATAAGCGTTCCAGTTTGTCAACACCGAAACGCTTATTTTTTAGCATCTACTTCCAGTCATGCCTGCCTCCGGCGGCACAAACACTCGGTGCAAGACTGGAAGAACGCCAAGAGGCGGGCTAAAGCCCCCTCTTGGCGTTCTTCCGTGTGCATAGATTCCGCGTTGCGGAATCGTAGATTTTCTAAGTCAGTGTACTTTACTGACTTAGAAAATCTTTGCACACTTACCACCACCCGAAGCACGTCCCGATCCAGTACCCCAGCCCCAGCAGCCAGCTGGCAAAGATCCCGTACAGAATCACCGGCCCCGCAATGGTAAAAATCTTACAGCCGATACCGAAGACCTGGCCCTCCGACTTGTACTCGATGGCCGGCGCAGCCACGCCGTTTGCAAAGCCCGTAATGGGCACCAGCGCCCCGGCGCCTCCCCATTTCACAATCTTCGGATAGATGCCGAAGCCCGTGAGAATCACTGACAACAGCACCAGAATCAGGGAACACCAGCTGCCGGCAGTCTGCTTGTCAAGCCCCAAGCTGTCCCCGTAATTTAAAATAAACTGCCCGATGCAGCAGATGACGCCGCCTGTGACAAATGCCTTCAGCATCTGAAGCCACAGATTATGGGTAGGCGTAACCTCTTTTACATACTTCTCATATTCCTTCTGCTTCTGTGCTTCCTGCTGCGGATCCTGCTGCAGCTTTGCCGCCTGCTGCGACGGCATCTCCTGCTGTTCTTTTATCTCTCCCATACCGATGTCCTTCCTTTCCCGTAAAAGCTTTTCATCAGTATGTGCAGTTTTTTATGTATTATACGCTTTCCCGGCTGCCGCCCTTCTTTCTCTCCCGAAACATACGGAGAAGCACCCAGAACCCGCCAACCGCCAGGAGAAAATAAAAATTGATTCCTCTGGTAATGCAGATGGACGCCACCAGATAATGCCCCGGGAAAATCCCTCCGAACACACTGCCGTACATTGCTTCCGTCACGCCCTGGGCGCCGGGTATCGGCAGCATTTCCACCGCCACGGACACCGCCGCCTGCAGCAGGAAAATATGGTGCAGGGCGCTCCCCTGCAGTCCCAGCCCCAGATATACCGCGCAGACCAGCAAAAGAGGACAGCATCTCTGTAAAAGAGAGCCTGCCACCGTCACGACTATCATCTTTTTATGTTCCTGCAGGAACTCCACCGTCTCCTGATAGCCGGCAAAAAAACTATCAATCTTTTTAAGTCTCTCCTCCGACTCCTTCCACAGCCTCAGACGCACCGGAATACGTTCCAGCCGGTACAGGATCTTCCGAATCCCCGCAGAGCGGAACATCATCAAAAACAGAATAATCACCCAGCCGATATGGAGCAGCAGCCCCAGACAGAACAGTCCGTAATATCCTTCCAGGCGGCTCTGCAGCTGCCCGCCCCATAACAGCAGAATTCCCGTTCCCAGCAGCGCCATGGCAAGCTTGTTGAGTACCGCAATGGTCATCAGCACCGCAAAGGAGGAGGCAAAGGAGCATCCGTCCCGCTTCATGTAATACAGCTGCATGGGCTGGCCGCCGCTGGCGGAGGGCGTGATTCCGGAAAAGAAAAATCCGGTAAAGGAGTAGGAAAAACAGCGAAAAAGGGATTTTTCCTCCCCGATACCCTTCAGCAGATACCATATCATACACCCCTCCCCTGCCACAAAGGAAAGGGCCAGAAAAACCGCCCCCAACAGATACCACCCTGACATCTCGCCGATGGCGCTGAGCATCCCCTCAAAGTCCTGTCCCCGGAACACGTTCCAGAAGGTCAGCCCCATGATTGTTATAAACAGCGCCGCGTATAAGATAAATTTACGAATTCTTTTTTTGTTCATCTTGAAAACACCTTACGTCAGACTTTATCTCTTATAATATACTCTACTACCTGTTTCTTAACAATTATCGGCAGCATTTCAAAAGATTTTCTAAAATATACTATTCCTTCCCCCTCTTTGTCAATACTCTTTGATTGGGCAAAAATCGGCTTTCCGGGACTTAAACGGCTTTCCGGCCTTAATCGGCCTCTTCCTCCTCTCCCTCCCTGCCCGCCTGGGCAATCAGCGCCTTGTCCACATCCTCCTCATAATTGCGGATAGAAACTTCAATGGGGGTGGGGTCTTTCGTCAGCCTTCTGCCCCCCACATGGTTAAAAAACAGGATAATGCCTGCGGCAAGCCCTATGGAATAAGCTACCTCCAGAGTGTTCAGGCCCTGGGGCTCCCTGTTCATCACCATGGTGTACAGAAGCGTAAATACCTCATTGATTCCCACATCGTTATGATAGGCCATGATAGTGAAGGCTGTTCCGAAAAAGCTTACAAGGCAGACCAGCGCCGCCCGGAGCCATTGCTGCCAGCCCTTATGCCTGTTTACGCTGACCCACTCCACCAGCACATCCGGTTCCCCCACAATCTGCACATTTATGTCCCCGCATTCCTTTTCCATCAGCTCCACCAGCTTCAGCGTACTGATAACACACCGCCTGGCGCCCTCCTTTGCAAAATGATGTACCTTCAGCGCCTTTATCTTCGCGCCGGTTGTCCCGTCTGCACAGCGGATCGCTCCCACATCGGACAAAAAGACATCTTGTGTCTTTACCTCCACATTCCTCTCACATTTCAAATAAACCGTCTTATTCTGCATCCCGCCGCTCCTTTCCGCCATATCAGGTGTTCCGGCTTTCTTTGCCCGCCGCTTTCGGCCCGCCATATCAGGTGCTCCAGTTTCCTTTTGCCCCGCGCTTTCGTCCCTGTGAGTTCAGGAACGCCGCCTGTGCCGCCCGGAGGATTCTACCCCTGCACAGTCCTGTGCAGCTCCGTCAGGAAATAGAAAACAGAGCCGCAGAGCTTTCCTACGGCCATGCTGACAACCGCCAGCCCGATGCCGTGCCGGAAGGAAATCCGTCTGGCCAGAATGGGAATACTGTCCAGCATCTCCGCAATGGCCAGGGCAAGGCATCCCACAAACATGCCTGCAAACAGCCCAAAGACCGCCTGCCAGACAACGCCTATGGCATACAGCTGCTCTGTGCATTGAGGAAACTGCTCCTGCCACCAGGCCCCAAACCGGCAATATCTGGCGAAAATGCTTAAAACCGCACCGGTTATGGTACCGAAAATCACCGCCTCCTCATATAAAATAACCTTTCCGGCCGTATGAGTCTTGCCGGCAAATCTGGGAATCAGCCCCACTGCCGCCAACACGGTAAATACGCCCGCGGAAGACAGAAAGCCGTAGCTCCCGCCCGCAATTATCAAAAATAAAGTTTTCACCTGATGCCCTCCATTATGCTCTCCGTTACATCCTATTTTCTGCCGGAAAATTAAAAATATGCATCACAAAGGGTCTGGAAAAAAGGCCGGAAAAGAGGTATGATAGAGACAGTTTCAAGAAAACGTTTTCATATAGGAGGTACAAGTATGCCAAAGTGGCTGGACAACGCTGTATTTTATGAAATTTACCCCCAATCCTTCCAGGATACAAACGGTGACGGCATCGGAGATTTTCAGGGCGTCATCCGACGACTGGACTATATCCGGGAGCTTGGCTGTAACGCCATCTGGATGAATCCCTGCTTCCTGTCTCCCTTCGGCGACGCGGGATATGATGTGGCGGATTACTATACCGCCGCCCCCAGATACGGCACCAACGAAGACCTGAAGCAGTTGTTTTCCGAAGCCCACAGCCGGGGAATGCATGTGCTGCTGGATCTGGTTCCCGGACATACCTCTGTGGAGCACAAATGGTTCCGGGAATCCATGAAGGCTGAGAAAAACGAATATACGGACCGTTATGTCTGGACGGACAGCGTCTGGGAGTCTCCCGAAGGCATGGGATGCCTGCGGGGCATTTCCCCCAGGGACGGCGCTGCCGCAGTAAACTTCTTTTCCATGCAGCCCGCCCTGAACTACGGCTACTATAAAATCACCCGGCCCTGGCAGCAGTCTCCCGATGACGAAGGCCCCAGAGCCACCCTGAACGCCATGCTGGACGTCATCCGCTTCTGGCTCTCCATGGGCTGCGACGGCTTCCGTGTGGATATGGCAGGCTCTCTGGTAAAAAACGACGAGGAGGGTAAAGGCACTATTGCCCTCTGGCAGAAGATCCGGGCCTTTCTGGACAGAGAATTCCCCGACGCCGCCTTCGTATCCGAATGGGGCGAACCGGACAAATCCCTTCAGGGCGGTTTCCACATGGACTTCCTGCTCCATTTCGGCCCCTCCCACTATAACGACTTGTTCCGCTGTGAACATCCCTTTTTTGCTTCGGAGGGCAGGGGCGACGTGTCCGCCTTTGCCGCAAAATACCGGGAAAGCTATGAGAAATCCGGGAGAAAAGGCTTAATCTGCATTCCCTCCGGCAATCACGATATGGACAGACTGGCCCGCACCCTGACTCCGGCTGAGATGAAGGTGGCCTTCGGCTTCCTGCTCTCCATGCCAGGAGCCCCCTTTATCTACTACGGAGACGAAATCGGTATGCGCTATGTGGAAGGTCTGGACTCCGTGGAAGGCGGCTATAACCGAACCGGCTCCCGCTCTCCCATGCAATGGGACAATACGGCAAACAACGGCTTCAGCAGCGCTGCCCCCGAAAAGCTGTATATTAAAACGGATGACGCCCCGGACAGGCCTACCGTTCAGGCGCAGTTGGCGGATAATACTTCTCTGTACCATGAGGTGAAAAAGCTGATTGCCGTCAGACAGGCTCATCCCGCCCTGCAGAGCAACGCCGAAATTGAATTTGTTCACGCCCCGGAGAACGCATATCCTCTCGCCTATCTGCGGAGCTGCAGCGAAGAACGGATTCTGGTGATCATCAATCCTTCCGCCAAAGCCGCAGCCTTCGAAAGTGCGCTGCCAAGCGGAAACCTTCTGTACTCCTGTGGAGCGCCTGCCGAAAAAGAAGGCGGCACATGGATTGCGCCGCCCTGCTCCGTAAGCTTTATGAAGCTGTAGATTCTATCTGCCGGACTGTCTCCGCCTTCCTTCTGTTCCGGTACAGAAACACATACCGGAACAGTTGTACCGCCACATAAGCCAGGGTTCCGCCCACCAGCACGTCGCTGAAGAAATGAGCGCCCGCCGCAATCCGGAAAAAGCCCACAAAACCGGTGTAGCATAGGGGAACCGCATAGGACAACATCTTCCCCTTTCCGGTTCTCAGCCGCGGGAAGACATCCGGCAGCATAATCAGGACATAGGACATGCCCGCCGAAAAGGTATGGCCTGAGGGAAAAGACTTAAAGCAATCCCTCACCAGACCGCTGCCTTCCAGCAGTTTCCCGGCGGCGCTTACCTGATACCAGGGTGTATACCGTGTGCCTGCGGAATAATCTCCCAGCAGGTGCATCCCCCGAAACCGCATCCTTCCCATGGGAGATTTGACGATCTCTATGATAAAATAACAACAGCAGCTGCACATAACTGCCAACGCAAGAGGAAGCAGACTGTCCAGATTCTGCCGTATCCTCCTGTATGTCAGCTTTAAAACCAGGGCTGCCGCCGCCAGGCCGAAAACAAATGACGCCAGCCAGGTTCCCGGCCCTTCCAGAAGCTCTTCTCTGCCGTAAATCCGAAAAGCATATTTCAGGCCGTCCCGCAGCAGAAGCATGGCGGCAATTACGGAAAGGCAGAAAAAGAATATTTTTAATACCCTGCCCGGCCCCTTCTTTTCATTAAAATAAACAGTCAGCACAGATGCCGCAAAAACAGCCGCCGCCCACACAGGCCACGCTCCGGCAATCTCCACAATATTGCAGACGGGATTCACGGAATAATAGCTTCCCGCCACCAGGTTCCCATCCGCCAGCATATGGCTTATCTGAAGATCGAAAGCCGTAGCCAGCGCCAGCAATATCCCGAATACCCCCAGCAGTCCCGCCAACGATAACACTTGTTTCTTTTTCTCCGGCATACGTTTATCCGACATCCCCAACTTTCATTTCCCCCCGATTCCTCTTTCTGATTTTTACTTCTGATTCCTCTTTCCGATTCTTCTTTCCGATTCTTCTTTCTGGTTCCTCTTCCCGATTACACTTTTCGATTCTTCTTTCCGATTCCTCTTTCTGATTTTTATTTCTTACTGTGCTTATCATAATATATTTAACTTTTTTTGTTCTGACTGTCCCTGTCCTGATTCAGCTTCATTGTCAGGGAAATCCTCTTTTTGGCAGTATCTACGGAAAGCACCTGGACCTCCACAATATCCCCTACGCTGACCGCCTCCAGGGGATGCTTGATGTATCTGTCCGTAATCTGTGAGATATGCACCAGTCCGTCCTGATGAACGCCTATATCCACAAACGCACCGAAATCAATCACATTGCGCACGGTTCCTTTCAGTATCATCCCCGGTTTCAAATCCTTCATATCCATTACGTCACTGCGGAGAATGGGTCTGGGCATGTCATCTCTGGGATCCCGGGCAGGCTTTTCCAGCTCCCGCAGAATATCCGTCAGGGTAATCTCACCGATGCCAAGCTCCTCCGCAAGCTTCTTTTTATCGGGAATACGCCGTTCCAGACCGGAGGGAGCCATTCCGCCGGATACGCCTCCCCTGCCGTTATTCAGGCTGTTGACCGATCCGGTCTTTCCCTTTTCCGAAGGCTTCCGGTCTGCAGAAACCGCCTCCTCCTGCACATTCCCGGCTGTCATAGCGCCCAGGGCTTTTCCCAATGCCATTCCCATGGCTGTATTTGTATTGCGTACCTGTATGGTCTTCTGCGCCGTTTTCCCAGCACCTGACACACCTGACTTTTTCCCCGTCCTATTTTTTTCTGACATAAATGTCTTTTCACCGGAATCGGCGCCTGATGCGGCTTTTCCGCCGGAATGTGACACATGGTTCTTTTCTGCCCGTGCGGCATTACGCACATCTTCCATGGTCATCCCCAGCTTGTCCAGGAGCTTCTTTGCAGCCTCATAGGATTCCGGGTGGACACTGGTGGCGTCCAGCGGATTGTCACCGTCCAGGATCCGCATAAACCCGGCACACTGCTCGTATGCCTTGGGCCCCAGCTTTGCAACCTTTAAAAGCTGTTTCCGGTTGGTGAAACGCCCGTTATTTTCACGATACTCCACAATATTCTTTGCAATGGTCTTGTTGATACCCGAAATATACTCCAGAAGGGACACGGAGGCCGTATTCAAATCCACCCCTACCTTATTTACGCTGTCCTCCACCACGCCGCTCAATGCCTCGCTCAGCTTCTTCTGATTCATATCATGCTGATACTGTCCCACACCGATGGACTGAGGATCGATCTTCACCAGCTCCGCCAGAGGATCCTGAAGCCGCCTGGCTATGGAAGCTGCGCTCCTCTGCCCCACGTCAAAATTGGGGAATTCCTCTGTGGCAAGCTTGCTTGCGGAATAGACGCTGGCGCCCGCCTCGTTGACTATAACATACTGCACCGGCCTGTCCAACTCCTTCAGCAGCTCCACAATCACCTGCTCCGATTCCCTGGAAGCCGTGCCGTTTCCTACGGAAATCAGATCCACATGATACCTGTTAATCAGCTTTTTCAGTTCCGCCTTTGCTTCCTCTACTTTATTCTGGGGCGCCGTGGGATAGATGACTTTAGTGTCCAGCACCTTCCCGGTAGGATCAACCACCGCCAGTTTGCATCCTGTGCGGAAGGCCGGATCCCAGCCCAGCACCACCTTCCCTGCAATGGGAGGCTGCAGCAGGAGCTGTTCCAGATTCTTTCCGAATACACTGATTGCGCCGTCCTCCGCCTTCTCGGTCAGGGCATTCCTGATTTCCCTTTCAATAGCAGGCGCTATCAAACGTTCATAGCTGTCTGCCATAACCTCCTGCAATATGGGAGAGGTATATTGATTGTCAACTGTGATATTTTTCTTTGCAAGATACTGCAAAATACGCTCTTCCGGCGCATTGACCTTCACGGTCAGTATCTTTTCCGCCTCGCCCCGGTTCAGAGCAAGAATCCTGTGTCCCGCTATTTTTTTCACCGGCTCTTCAAAGTTATAATAGTTTTCATAGACACTCTGTACCTTCTCATCCCTGGCTGTGCCGGTGATGATCCCTTCATCCATGGTAAGCTCCCGGATATAGCTTCTGTAATCCGCATTGTCGGATACACTTTCCGCAATAATATCTTTCGCTCCCTGCAGCGCCTCTTCCGGCGTTTTGACCCTTTTTTCCTCTTCCGCATCCTCAGCGGTAACATACTTTGCCGCTTCCTCCAGCACAGGCGCTGCCGCCGTCTGGGCCAGAATATACTCCGCCAGTCCCTCCAGTCCCTTCTCCTTTGCCACACTGGCTCTGGTCTTTCTCTTCGGGCGGTAGGGACGGTATAAATCTTCCACCACCACCATGGTCTCCGCCGCCACAATCTTTGCCCTGAGCTCTTCCGTCAATTTCCCCTGCTCTTCAATGCTGCCCAGCACCTGCTCCTTTTTCTCCTCCAGATTGCGCAGATACATCAGACGCTCGTGAAGATTACGCAGCTGCTCGTCATTGAGGGATCCTGTGGCCTCCTTCCTGTAGCGGGAAATAAAGGGAATGGTGTTGCCCTCGTCAATCAGTTTGACAGCCGCCTCCACCTGCCATTTTTCCACCTTAAGTTCTTCCTTGATTTTCAGTGTAATATCCATATTTCCTCCTTGACCTTCATCTATGTACACATTTTGCTATGGCTCCCAGCAACAGACTGGTATTGATAGGCTTTGAAAGATGCTCGTCCATCCCGGCCATTTTCGTCTTTTTAATGTCCGCGTCCATGACATTGGCGCTCAGCGCAATAATGGGAACGGTCTCCGCGTCGGCCCGATCCAGCCGGCGGATTCTCTTCACAGCCTCCAGCCCGTCCATCACCGGCATCATAATATCCATCAGAATCACGTCAATGGCATTTACCTCCGTCTGCTGAAAAACATCTATGGCCTCCTGTCCGTTTGTAGCGCAGAGCACCGTCATGCCGGCGTCCTCCAGCAGAAACTTTGCAATCTCCAGATTCAGCTCATTGTCTTCCACAAGCAGTACCCTCAGCCCTGCAAGATTAATATTCTCAGCTTCCGGCGCTGCCGTCTCCTGACACACCTTAAAGGGAATGGTAAATATGACCTTTGTGCCTTCTCCCGGCCGGCTCTCCACCGCAATGGTGCCGTTCATCCTGTCCACAAGCCGCTTTACAATGGACATTCCCAGGCCTGTCCCCCGATACTCTGTCCGCGCCTCATTGTGCTCCTGTTCAAAGGGCTCAAAAATATGCCTTGCAAACTCCGGCTCCATGCCGATTCCCGTATCCTCCACCACAAATTCATAGGTGGCCATCCGGTCGTTTCCGGACGCCTCCCGTCCGCTCAAAATGATGGATCCGTTGGGCTTATTGTACTTGATGGCATTGTCCAGAATATGCTCGAAAATCTGCAGGACATGCTTGGGGCTCCCCGTTACATTGGGATGCGGAAAATCTCCCGGAATAAAAGCATAGGTAAGCCCGCCTTTTTCGGCCCTGTCCGCGATATTGACCAGTTCCTCCGACAGGAAGGACGGCAGATGAAAAGTCTCCTCCATAAGCTCCAGCCCGCCGCTCTCCAGATTGTTCATGTCAAGGACATCCTGCACAAGGCTCATAAGGTTGTCACAGGATATAGAAATTTTTTTCAGGCATTCCTCGATTTTTTCCGGATTGTTTTTGCTTTTCTTCGCAATCTCCAGCATCCCTACAATCCCGTTGATGGGCGTCCGCAAATCATGGGACATACGGGACAGGAACTGATTCTTCACCCGCCCTGCCTCCTCCGCCCTTGCCAGGGAATCAGACAGAAGCCTGTTTGTGTCAAGCTCCCGCTTTTTCTCCTCGTCCACCACACGGAACGCCAGAATAACATGTCCCGTTTCCAGCTTCATGGCGCCTCCGTAAAAGGCCTGAAACTGCACCCACTGGTACTCTCCGTCCATTCTGGCCCGGTAAGTTGCCTGATAATTGCCGCCTTTCTTCCCCGGATTGGCAAAAATATTCAGCTTGTTCAGCATTTCCGCAAAGGAATGATCCTGAGGATTGATGTATTCCTGACCATACCGCCGCAGCAGCTCTTCAAGCTCCTCAAGTGTCCCGCAGACCTGCTCGTCCAGATCATCCCGATCGCTCTTAATCACCCTGTACCTTCCCTGGTTCATGTCCACATAGATAATGCGGTCATACCCCCGGGTCAGCGCATTCAGCAACTCGCTCTCCCGCCTCCTGGCGTCCTCCACCACCCTGACGGAGGCAATCACAATCTGCCGGTTATCCATAGACACAGATTTTTCCCGAAAAGAATTCACCCAGACATTCTTTCCTGACTTGCTGACCATCCGGAATTCATGGCAGGCCAGTTCCCGGTTTCCTGCGTTTTCAACAAAGATTTCCCTGTCCTTATCAAACACAAGGTTGACAAATTTTCCTTCCGATACCTGCATCATCTCTTCATAGCTGTATTCTATGGCCGTCAGTGCAAAACCGGATATAAAATAAATGGGGTATCCCGGCTCGTCATACACGCCCACGATTCCCACCGCCCCGTTTTTGTTCAGCAGGTCTATGATAACATCCTGATTGTGCGGCAGGAGCTGCCTGTCGTCGCCGCTGCTGAAATATAAATCTTCATAGTACTTCTGAGAATTAACCATCGTATTTCTCCTTTGAAGCCGCCGGTTTTCGCCTTGCGGCCGATATCCTCGCAAACTCGCGCTTATGCGAACCCGCATTTATTACATTATAGCATAAAACAGACCTGTGTAAACGCCTTTTTCCCCCGGTTTCCTTTGACATCCTACATGCAAAATAGTATAATAACAGCAGAAAGGAGTCTGATTCATGGACTTGAACCGGGACGGGCAGGACCACAAACAGAATAACGACGGCCCAGACGGTTGGGAGAATGCCCGTGAAAACTGGGACAAATGGGAGGAGCAGCAGAAGAAAAAGAACTGGGATAAATGGGACAGCGACGCTTCCCACAGCAGTTACTACAATCAGCCCACCCATCCCCCTTACGACCAGGGCTTTTCCATAGCGTCCCTGGTGTGCGGCCTGCTTTCCAGTGCCCTCAGCTGCTGTCCGCTTTCCCTGCCGGTGGGGGCGATGGGTATCCTCTTCGCCGTCCTGTGCAGCCGGAGGAACAGACCTTTATACGGCAACAGCCGCATGGGACTTTATCTCAGCATTTTCGGCTGTATCTACGGAACCGTGAATCTGATATACCTGGTACTGCAATACTCGGCAATGATGAAGCAAATGATTTCAGGAGGCAGCTTATGAGTCTTTCTATCGGAGCTTTTAACAATACTCTCTATACAAACCAAGCGGACAGAATGCCCGTTTCCGCCCCGGATGAGGAGCAGCGCAGGGTTCTGACTCCTGCCGAGGAACTGAAAAAGGAAGAAAAAGAACAGAAACAAAAGGAACTCATGGGAATAGAAGACCCGCTGAAACCGGAAAATCCCGCAGAGCCGAAAAAGCCGGGAGAAAAAAAGAAACCGGGAGAGGAATGTCAGACCTGTAAAGAGCGCAAATATCAGGACGGCTCTGACGAAATGGTTTCCTTTAAGAGCGCTGCCCATATTTCGCCGGAAAGCGCCGCCGCAAGGGTTCGCGCCCACGAGCAGGAGCATGTTTCCAACGCATATGCAAAAGCGGCGAAGGCAGGCGGCAAGGTGATTTCCGCCTCTGTTTCCATCCACACAGCCATCTGCCCTGAGTGCGGCAGAACCTATGTGTCCGGCGGCACCACGCAGACCCAGATTAAGTATTACAATGAGGAAAATCCTTATCAGAGAGGGTTGAAGACGGCTGACCAGGCAAAATACAGCGGCATGAATGCGGATTATGCAGTATAGGACATCAGAATGAAGCAATACTCCAAACCCTACGAATTAAAAGACAAGGCAAAGGATACTCTTCGCGGGAACTACGGCACCCTGATATTGGGAAGCTTTCTCTTCTCGCTGATTATTTGCCTTGTCATTTTTATGTTCGGCTTTGCTTTCTTTCTGTCTGCGATTGCGTCCCTCTATTCCGGCGGCGGATACAGCATCGCCGCTTACCGTATGTTTCAGGCGGGACTTTGGGCAGGACAGGTGCTTTCCGGTTTTCTCGGCTTCGGCATTGCCTATCTGTGTCTGAAGCTGGCCTGCGGACAGCCCTGCAGCTATACGGACATATTCTATGGCTTTCAACGGAAAAATCTGTTTAAGGTTCTGCTTCTCACCGCAGTCAGGCTGGCCTTCAGTTTTATCTGTACTCTGCCCGGGGAATATTTCAGGGAAAAGTACCTGCAGTCTTCCCATGCTTCCCTGCTCCTGCTGACCCTGCTGGCCTGCATGGCAGGCTGCTGCATCTACGTTCCCGTAGCGCTGGCTCTGGACATGACTTATTTTCTGCTGCTGGATTTTCCGGACAAAAAAGCTGCCGGAATTCTCAGGGACAGCTTTCACCTGATAAAAGGCAGCCGCCGACGCCTGTTTTTCCTGCAGCTTTCGTTTATTCCCCTTTGGCTGCTGTGTCTTCTCTCGCTGGGCGTTGGCAGCCTGTGGCTGGAGCCGTATATGCATATGACTTACACTTTGTTTTATCTGGATTTAATTAACCCCAGGCAGATATAATCCGTTCTGAACCATTATTCCCGCAGGGTATTTGACTTGACAATCGCCGCAGGTATCAAGCCTGCGGCGATTGCGCACTATGGGATATTTTACTGCTCCGTCTGTACGTCTTTTGTATTGATCCACTTCAGATACCCGTTGATGAAGGGATCCAGCGCCCCGTCCAGCACGGCGTCCGCATTTCCCGTCTCCACCTCCGTGCGCAAATCCTTCACCAGCTTATAGGGCTGAAGCACATAGGAACGAATCTGGTTGCCCCAGGCAATGTCCTTTACCTCACCCCGGATATCGGAAAGCTTTTCCACATTCGCCTCCTGCTTCAGCAGATACAGCTTTGCCCGCAGCATCTGCATTGCCTTGTCCCTGTTCTGGAACTGGCTGCGCTCATTCTGACACTGTACCACCGTTCCCGTGGGAATATGGGTGATACGGATCGCGGAGGACGTCTTGTTGATATGCTGTCCGCCTGCACCGCTGCTTCGATAGGTATCAATGCGCAAATCCTTCTCATCGATTTCCACATCCACATCTTCCTCTATATCCGGCATCACATCCAGAGACACAAAAGAGGTCTGGCGCTTGCCCTGGGCATTGAAAGGGGAAATACGCACCAGGCGGTGCACACCTTTTTCGGATTTCAGGTATCCGTAAGCATTGACGCCGTTGACCTGGAATGTCACCGACTTGATACCTGCCTCGTCTCCGTCCAGAAAATCCAGTACCTCCAGGGAAAAGCCCCGGCGTTCAGCCCATCTGGTATACATGCGGTACAGCATACTGCACCAGTCGCAGCTCTCCGTGCCGCCTGCTCCGGCGTTCAACTTCAGGATAGCGTTATTTTTGTCATATTCGCCGGACAAGAGGGTTCCCACCCGGAGCTCCTCAAACTTTTCCACAAAGTCATTCAGCTCCTGCCGGATTTCCGCCGCCATGGAATCATCATTCTCCTCATAGCCCATCTCTATCAGTGTAAGAATATCCTCATACTGGCCGAACAGTCCGCCGCATTCCTCCACGGTATCCTTCAGATTCTTCAGTTCCTTCATCTTGACGTTGGATTTGTCGGGGTCATCCCAGAAGCCGGGAGCCTCCATCTCCATCTCCAGTTCTTCGATCCGCTTTGACTTACCTTCTAAATCCAGAGAGTCACGCACCTCATTTAAAGGAATCTCATAAGTCAGAAGCTCCGTTTTCATCTGATCAAGCTCTACCACGTTGCCACCTGCTTTCTGCATCTTTCATTATGTGAACAGTCCATTGGTAGTATAACACAGTTCTTTTTTTTTGGCTAGCCTGACGCATTTTCGTTTTTCTGATCACTTTCCTAATTCCGAAACTCCTTCCGCTCAAATTCCTCCACACTCTCCGCCGCAGCTGCCGATGCCAGCCAGGACCTCAGTATATCCATATTCTGCTGCCTGCGAATCATTTGCTCCAACTCTTCGGGAATTTTTCCCTTTGCGGACAGCAGATCCAGAACTGCTTCCGCTTTTCCCTCAGCCTTTCCCTCAGCCCTGACATAATCATCTCTGGCGTATCTGTCCCGTATCTCTCTCATGTGCCCCTCATACAATGCCCGCAAATTCTTCCTCAGACTCATAACCTTTACCTCTTTGACAGCCTCCAGTATCCCCGGGTTTTCCGTCTTTATCATATC
>JAMPFR010000022.1:0-16920 GCA_023664365.1 Acetatifactor muris
CAACCACGCTGAAAATGGCAGGAAATATCTGTATGATATTTTGGCAGTAAAAAAGAAACGAGCAAGCCGTAGCAAGATGAAAATAAACTATTTTTCCCGCCTTGTCAATTCCCTATTTTGATTTTTCAGAATCCCTCCGCAATCCCATGACAGCGGTATTCCTCCTCCACATATACCGTGCATACATTGGGAGTTAATTTTTTCACCTTACTCATTTACAATACATTCCACTCCATAGTATAATTTCAAATGTCATACAAGATCTGAAACTGGGCGCGAATGCAATTAACCGATTCAGGATTCAGAAGGAGGTACCTATGATAATACAGGTCGATACGCCGGAATATGCGGATATCTTCGCCGCTGTCTACAACAGCGCAAATACCCTTTTTGAAAGCAGCGAGCAATATGCCGCAGCAGGACAGTTATTTCTCCCTCAGCTGGAAAACGACGAAAACTTCGCATATTTTGAGGAGAAAGAAATCGTGGGATTTATGTCTTTTCACTGCTATGAGCAATACAGCGAGCTGACCAGTCTTTATGTCAGAAGAGAGGTTCAAAACCATGGAATCGGCGGGCAGCTGATGCGCCATTTTGAACAGCGGATAAACGTAAGCACCCCCTGGGCGATGCGCTTTTACGAAAAGCCCTGGGAAAAAATCCTGTATAAAAGCCCGATGCCTGAACACACCGGGCTCTGAACATGCTGTTGTGTCATAATACCTGACCCATACCTCAAACAGGCTTCCGCCGTCTTTACAGATTCTCGTTTTTCAGCGCATCAATAGGGTTATCCTTCTTCACCTTGCCCATGGAATACATCATGGTAACAAACACTACCAGAAATACGCTGAGTACCGCAATGCCGATCGCACTCCAGGGCAGGTGATACTCCGTTTCATACCCGCCGTTCACCGCTCGGTAGATCAGCCATGTGACGCCTGCGGAAACGGGCAGGCCGAAAAGCAAAGCCCTCGATCCGTACAGCAGACACTCAAAATTCATCATTCTGTTAAAGCCTCTTCTTGTCATGCCCACGGATTTCAGCATGGCAAATTCCCTGCGGCGCAGATTGACGTTGGTGGAAATGGTATTAAACACATTGGCTGCTGCAATCAGTGAGATCAGCACGATAAAGCCGTAGGAAAATACCTGAATGATAGTCACAATATTCCGCTCCTCTTCCGTACTTTCGGCATAATCGGTAATATAGCCCCCGTTCACCTCATTCGCGCTGAGAACCTTCCTCAGATTGTCATAGCTGGCCCTGTGATCATCCGTGACCAGATAGAAACGGCCGGCATAAAACACATCTCTGGTATCCCGGGGCAGCACACTGTCCAGCATACTTAAAGGATAGATCATCTGCAGGTTGCCGCGATATGCCCTTGTGACATAGTACGGGGCGTCAGTGATCCTCTTCCCGGCTTTCAGGGTATATGTCACAAATGCCTCCGCCTCGGGGAGCTCTATTATATCGTTCCTGTCCTTATCATTGCGGAAACAGTAGATCTCATTTCCCTCTTCATCATATTTCCCCTCCACCTGGCTGTACCCCTCAAATCTTCTGATAGACTGACAGGCTATCTCGCAGGCGTCGGTATTTAATGTGTTCAGCGTTACATACTTCTGCTTTGCCGGGTCAAACCAAACGCTTCCGTCCACGGCAATTCCCAGAGGATTTTCGGTATCGAAATAATCCTCTCTTTTCAAATGATATGCCTCAAGAAGCTTCTCAAATTCATCATCCAATATAAAATACGCATATCCGTAAATTTCCGTCTCCGCTGCTTTCGCAGCAGCCGCTTCCTCCTCTTCCGCTTTTACTTCGGCGTTTTCCGTTCCTGCCGCTTTTGCCTCAATGCCTTCCGTTCCCGCAGCCGCTTCCTCAGTGCTTTCCGCTCCCGCCGTTTCTTCAGCGCCTTCTGCCGCAGCCTCATCCTTTACCCTGTTTGCCGCCGCAAATTCATCGGTAAGATATCGGTTATCAATGTTCCCGTAAAAGTACCCCGTATAGGTATATGCCCCCGCCGCCACATGCTGATCCGACAGCAGCAGCTCCAGAATTTCTTCCGGCGTTCTTTTTTCCAGATCGTCCCCTCCTGCTTCATAGCAGAGATCATATTCCTCCGGCGCATATCCGCCGGAAACCGACTCCATCAGATAATCGGTAAAGGCAGAGGCGGAGACAAACAGGACAATGCTCATGAAGAGGCTGATAACCGTAGCTCTGTATTTCTTCCTGCTCCGCTTATAATATTTGCTTGCAAGAACGCCGGGCAGGCCGAACAAAAGATAGGTAAGCTTTGCGGTTCTGACGGGTTTCTCTTTCATTTTAATGTCCGTGTTCTGACGTATCGCCTCCACAGCAGAGACCTTTGTTGCTCTTTTGGAAGGAAGCCAGGCAGAAATCAATACGGTAACAAGTGCAACAATTGCCGCAATTACAACAGCCTGCCAAGAGACACAGACACGCATGGGCACAACAAAGGTTCCCACTACAAAGCCGCCCAGCAGAGAGGCAAATTTGCCGCCGATCAACAGCAATGTCACGCCGATTCCCGCAATGCCTCCCAGGATCCCTAAGGGAATGCCCGCTGCGCTGACGGCAAGGGCTTCAAAAATCACCATTTTCTTCAACTGCTTTCTGGTGGCGCCCACAGAGGACAACAGACCAAACTGCTTTGTCCGCTCGGATACGGATATGGAAAAAGCATTATAGATCAGCGACACGGATCCGAATACAATCAAGCAGATGACAATGGCCGCCAGACTGACGATCATAACGCTGAAGGAGTCATATTTGGACACTCCCATAAAAAGCAGCACATCCGTATTCTGAGTGCCGCCCAAACCTGTTTCCTGCAAGGTTTTTTCCAGAAAATCATAGACTTCCGCCGGACGCTTCATCCGAAAATAAACGTTAAACCTGGCGCTGTCCCCGAACTCCCCGTCTGCAACCGTAAGCGCGGTGTAACCGGGGGCCGTCCGTTCTTCAAAGGAGGGGCGTTCATAAATGCCCACCACGGTATAGGTTCTGGCGTCCCGCACCTCGATGACTTCTCCGTTCAACACGTCTCCGCCTGTACTGCTGTCGTAAATGTAGCAGGGATTGTTCTGTCCCATGGAATATCCGTCCAGCATTCTTTCCCCCAGCTCCAGGGTAATGGTATCCCCTTCCCTGTAGTTGAGCCCGCCGTTGGAGGATAGGTGTCGGGGAATCAGAAGCTCCGTCCCATTCTCCGGCAGACGGCCGGATACAAGATGTATGGGCATTGTCTCAAAATAGTTTTCCGGCTGGCCGCCGATGACATACAGATAGGGCTTAAATTCATTTTGACTGTCCACCTTTGCATAGCCCAGAAGCTGGCCGTATGCGGCGCCCGAAACCCTTTCGTCGGCGCTTATGCTCTGATAATCGCTCCAGGCAGCATCGTATACCGCCCCGTGCCAATCTCCATCATTATAGATCGTATATTCCAGAAGATAGTTCTGTATGCTGGAAACAAAGGTAGTCACGGCGCAGATCATGGCTGTGGAAAGCATGATGCCTATAATGGTAACAATGGTTCTGGTCTTATTCTTTTTTAACGACTGAAGAGTCACCTTATAAAATATATTCATCTGCGAATCACCTCGTCACGGGTAATTTTTCCGTCCTCGATGGCAAGAATGCGATCCGCCTGAAGAGCAATATTTTCATCATGGGTAATGATAATCAGGGTCTGATGATATTTTTGATTGGATACCTTCAGCAAATCCACTATCTCCTGACTGTTTCTGGAATCCAGATTTCCCGTGGGCTCGTCCGCCAGCACCACGGAGGGCGCGTTCATCAGAGCTCTGCCGATGGATACCCGCTGCTGCTGACCCCCGGAAAGCTGATTGGGCAGATGATTCTCACGTCCTGTAAGCTTCAGGGTAGTCAGCAGCTCCTTCAACCTGTCCTGATTCACCTTCCGACCGTCCATCAGTACGGGAAGTGTAATATTTTCCACCACGTTCAGCACCGGAATCAGGTTATAGAACTGATAGATAAGTCCCACCTGACGACGGCGGAAGATAGCCAGCTGCTCCTCGTTCCGGGCATACACATCGCTGCCGTCCATGTACACTCTGCCGCTTGTGGCCTTGTCTACCCCGCCTAAGATGTGGAGCAGGGTGGACTTGCCGGAGCCGGAAGGCCCGATAATGGCTACAAACTCTCCCTTGTCCACGGAGAAGGATACATTATCCAGAGCCTTTACCTGGTTTTCCCCTTTCCCATAGATCTTACAAAGATTTTCAACCCTTAAGATTTCCATAGTATAACCACGCCTTTCTGCACTTTGAAAGCTGCCGGAAAATGCCGCCCACACATGGTGGATTTCCGACGGCTCTTATATCTTACGGATATAGTATGCACCTTCAAAGTGACAGGGCGGTGACTTTAAAATAACAAAAACGTCACAAAAGCAAAGCACTGCCTCATTCCGCCAGATACAGGCTGATTCTGTTCTGAATAAGCCGGGCTGTTTCCTGTGCTGACTTGTCACCCGCAAAGTAAGCCTGAACCTCCTCCAGAATAATGTCCTGTATATCCCGCACCTCCATGGAATTCTCCCAATGGGTATTTGCAATCATGTATTCGATAAACGCCTTGTCCTCATCCGTGAGCTCCGGATATTCCGCCTTTTCCTTCGTCTCTGCGGTATATCTGTTATACACATACTCTGTAATAGTATCTCCCTCCGATATTCCCGCTGCAGCCAATCTTTTTTCCAGCATAGCTTCTACTGCCGGAAAATAAGGCGTCTGCTCCTGATATTCTTCACTGAGCAGAAATTCCAAAAAAGCCCATGCCCCTTCCTTGCATTTTGAGCAGCTGTTCATTCCATAAAGCTGATTCATATACATAAGATACCAAGGCCTGCCCGAACCATTGGGATAACCCGCGATCTCCGCAAAATCCGCAAAAGCATCCTTTACAGCCAGATAATCCTCCACACTGCCCACAGTTGACAGCAGTGTCAGAACCTCCCCGTTGCGCAGTCTGTCCGCTTCCGTTATATAGCTTTCTCCTGTAGATTCCTTCCGACTCTCTGTCGTTATGCTTTCCAGTAATTCCGCAAAGGAACCGTCTTCAAAGTGACATTCTCTCCTTTCCCAGTCAACATAATTTCCGATTGCAACGCATAAGTGATTCAACAAAAATACGGAAGGATCATCGAAAGGAAGGTCCGTCAGTTTCGACTCGGGCCTTGATTTACCCAGCTCCATAAATTCTTCCGCCGTCCATCCTCCGTCCGATGTCACTCCTTTTTCCGTAATCAGCGTCCGAAGATAAAATGACGGGATGATGCAGAACAGTCCGTCCTCCACTGATGCCGCCTCCCGGATACAGGGCAGAATATCTTCCTCCCGGGTGCTCTCGCTCTGACGGAAATAGGATTTCAAATCCTCTAAAACACCCTTTCCGGCCAGCATCTGCACGGACATGTTACCAAGCTCAAACAAGTCGGCTCCCTGCTTCTTCAGCAAATCCTCGTAAAATGCCTCATACCTCTCATATATCAAAATCTCCACCTGGTATTCCTGATTCCGCCTGTTAAATGCTCTGACGGCATCCTCAAGCTCCTTGTCGCTTTTTCTGAACACACCCAGTATGACTGTTTTTCTGTCCTCTGTATCGGAAGCGGCTTCCTCCTGAACCACCGCCTGCCCGTACTTATCCGTAAAGGTATCCCAATACAGCACAAACAGACTGCCGTCCCCTAATATTCCAATCTGTTCTATATAATCCGGCTGCAGGTTTACATTATTATCATCCCAGTTTAAAACGCATACACCTTTGCTGTTTCCCGGCGCATAATTCCACAGATTCCTGTCATCCGCCAGATACAGACCTTTTCCGTATCCGCCGAAAACCGCTGTCGGTTCCTTTTCCGTAAGGAGATATTCTTTTCCGCCGACCGTTCCCTCTGCAAAGTTCAACGGCCACAGGGCGACCCTGTCCTCAGTCATCTCATACAGCCAAAGCTCGTCTCCGTAATTTATAACACCGCCCTTACCTTCCCGCCAGTCCTGTCCCCATGTATGTTCCGGGGTACAGAGAAAATTTCCCTCTGCACTGAACAGATAAACACTGCCTTCCGCACCGATAAAGCAAATCTCGCCTTTACTGCCTACTGCACCGTCCGTCAGATGCAGGAAATCCCCCTCCGGGGCGTCCGGTACTGCTTCCCTGCAATATTCCGTATTTCCATTTGAAGAATCCTTGCGAAGGAAGCAGGAACCGGTTTCCCCGTCGCTTTGCCTGTATAGGTAATACACCGCTCCGTCCTGTCCCACCAGAAACGTTATCAGTTCTTCCTCAAAATCCGCTATTGTCTCCGCCTGCCCGCCGCCTTTTTTCTGCAGGGATACCCTGCAGTCTGTCTGTTTCATAGTTTCAAAATCATATGACCAGGAAGCAGTATATATGGAATCACCCGCCACCCGCACCAGGCTGGCCTCATTTGTCTCGCTTGACGAATCTTCCCACCGGACGACCATTGTTTCCTCTTCGGAATTTTCCCGAGATGTCTGTGATGCGCTGTCAGATGTGTTATCAGATGCGGCAGGTGCTTTTGAACAGCCTGCCAACAACATAATACATAAGGCAAGCACGACACCGATACTTTTTTTAAACAAAAGCTTTCTCTCCATAAAACTCCTCCCTAAGTCAACACAGCTGTCAGCGGCTTAATAATAACCTTCACATTCAACCTCGGTACGCGTGATAGGGTCTGTCCAGCCGTAACCACAGTTATTGCAGGTATTTACATGCGCATAGGATACAGTGTAATAGTTATCTGTTCCTTTTGTATAACCGTGCTGGCATTTAACAGAATGAGAAAAATGCCTTGATATGTTTTTAATTTCACGATATATATCACCCTTGTTGCAAATCCAACATGGCTCAATATAATAACTATAAGTCTCTATTCCCAAATCCTCCCTGCTTGTCTGACTCGCTGCATCCGTATTCACTTCCGCCGCAGCTGTCGGTATACTATTGACAGTCCCGATTAAGCAGCTTAATACAAGCGCGCAGATCATTTTTTTCTTATTTACTTTTTTAATCATAGTAATACCCTCCATTTTTTATGCAATCTGTTTTCCTGATTATACTCATAGTCAATTGTTCACATTTTTGCTGCAAACGTTATGTGTTCAATGGAATCGCCCCTTTCTGCCTGCACAATTTTTACAGCCACATTAATTTCATGGCTATTATAATAAAAGAATTCTAATGGTGCATTAATATTATAACATTTTCGTATCTTTATTGTCAATCATTTGATTGTTTTGTCGCCGCCAGCCTTCGACAAAGTTTATCTGCGCGAAACGGCTCTTGTTACTTTCCACACTTTACTTTCCACACTTCCACTATCTCCTGGCTGTTTCTGGAATCCAGATTTCCCGTGGGCTCGTCCGCCAGCACCACGGAGGGCGCGTTCATCAGAGCTCTGCCGATGGATACCCGCTGCTGCTGACCCCCGGAAAGCTGATTGGGCAGATGATTCTCACGTCCTGTAAGCTTCAGGGTAGTCAGCAGCTCCTTCAACCTGTCCTGATTCACCTTCCGACCGTCCATCAGTACGGGAAGTGTAATATTTTCCACCACGTTCAGCACCGGAATCAGGTTATAGAACTGATAGATAAGTCCCACCTGACGACGGCGGAAGATAGCCAGCTGCTCCTCGTTCCGGGCATACACATCGCTGCCGTCCATGTACACTCTGCCGCTTGTGGCCTTGTCTACCCCGCCTAAGATGTGGAGCAGGGTGGACTTGCCGGAGCCGGAAGGCCCGATAATGGCTACAAACTCTCCCTTGTCCACGGAGAAGGATACATTATCCAGAGCCTTTACCTGGTTTTCCCCTTTCCCATAGATCTTACAAAGATTTTCAACCCTTAAGATTTCCATAGTATAACCACGCCTTTCTGCACTTTGAAAGCTGCCGGAAAATGCCGCCCACACATGGTGGATTTCCGACGGCTCTTATATCTTACGGATATAGTATGCACCTTCAAAGTGACAGGGCGGTGACTTAAAAATTACAAAAACGTCATTTTAAATCATCCATCGTCATACAAGGAAGCTCTTTTTCCTGTCTTAGCTGTTTATCATTTGTAAAAAACATATCGCATCCGCTGACAATGGCAGCGGCTATCTGTAAAGCATCCATAGCTTTAAACTGCTTATACTGACCTCTTATTTTCGCTCCGTATTCCGCGATATCGGAGTCAATATCTATAACCTTTATATTCATATATTCTATGAATCTTTTGAAGTTATCTACCAATTCCGTTTTCCCGCTTCCATATGGAAACACAAGATATTCCTCAACTGTAATAGCAGATGTTACAATCCGAATATTCTTTTCAAAGCACCTTGTAAAAAAATTCTTTATGGAATCCTTATATAAAGCATTGTTTTCCAGATAATAAATAAGCGGTGCCGTATCGATAAATACCTTCTTAAATTCTGTCATTATCCCTCAGCTCCCTTACATAATTATCCGCATTTTGCCCCCTCTCCGTTGGCGGCATAACAAACTGATCGATGTCTATCACTTTTCTTGTTTCTGCTTCAGGCATTCCTAAAAGACCGTTTACACCCTGCATAATCTGAATTACATAGTTCAGTTTATCTTCCGGAACTCTTTCCAGCATTTGTATGGCTTCCTTCCTGATTGCCGTCATATTTGCTCCTCCTGATAAATTTTCCACCGTTTTCTGCATATATTTTAGCATTCATTTCCTGCCTTTTCAATCACAAAGTGCCTTCTCAGACGGTTCCCCTGTAAAATCGAATGGTAAATCTTGCGCCCTCAGGTATCCGGTTTCCTGCCTTCACCGTGCCGTTCTGGGCCGTGATGATCTTACGCGCCAGAGCAAGCCCGATACCAAAGCTCCTGTCGCCGGAATCTTTTCCTTTATAAAAGCGTTCAAAGATATGAGGAAGATCCTCCTTTTGAATCCCATTTCCGTTGTCCGAAACAATGATTTCCGTATACAGCGCATTTTCCGCTGCCTGTATCTCTATGATTCCGCCCTCCGGCGTGTGTTCCATGCAATTCTTGACAATGTTTGCAATGGCTTCGCAGGTCCAGGAAACATCCCCGGAAAACATTCCTTCAGCGGATACCTTCAAGGTCTGATTCCGCAGCTCCAGCGGAACCAGCAAAGGCGCTGTCCCCTTCCGGATCAGTTCTTCCACGGGAATATGCTCCTGCTTAAATCCGGCGGTTCCCGCATCCAGTCTGGAAATTTTCAGCAGGGCAGTAATCAGCCAGTCAATCCGATCCAGAAGCTCATACAGCTCATGAGACAATTCCTGCCGCCGTTCCTCTGTAATATCCGGCTTGGAAAGGAAGGACACAAGCAGATTTACGGAGGTAAGCGGCGTGCGTATCTGATGAGAAATATCTGCCAGGGAGTCCGCCAGATATACCTTGTCATCCTGCAGGCTCTGTTGCTGCTCCCGCAGGCGGACGGTCATTTTATAAACCTCGCTCTGCAGAATGTTCAGTTCCCCCTCGGCATATTTCTCCAGCGCAACCCGGCTGTCGCCGTGCAGAAGCCGGTCTATATCTCCCGCAAGCTGAGAAATGCGCCTGTATCTTGCGCAGGTGGCCCACAGATAAATAAGCATAAACAGCCCGCATATCCCAAGCATAAGCAGCCCGAAACGTCTTTCCCAGGCAAATGCCGTTACGGTGGCTGCCAGAGAAACGATTAATTGCAGCAGCAGTGTTTTCCTCACTTCAGGATTTCTGAAAAGCTTCATCATAAATCCACCTTGTAGCCCAGCCCCCGAACCGTCCTGATAATCGTCGGATTCTGAGGATCGTCCTCTATCTTTTCCCTGAGCCGTTTGATATATACCGTCAGGGTATTGTCGTTTACAAATTCCCCCGCTATGTCCCAGATTGCTTCCAGAAGCTGCGTCCTTGTGAGAACCGCCCCCCGGTTATTGAGAAACACAAGGAGCAGGCGGTATTCCAGCGCCGACAGATATAAATCCCTGCCGTTTTTGCAGGCAGTACCCTTTACGGTGTCCACCGCCACTTCCCCCAGATGAATGACAGAGCCCGTCCCTCCGGTGAGGCGGAGAATATTCTTAATTCTGGTCACAAGCTCTCTGGGCCGGAAAGGCTTGGGTATATAGTCGTCCGCCCCCAGTTCAAAGCCTGTAACCGTGCTGTACTCGTCCGCGAACGCTGTCAGAAAGATAACGGGAGTGCCATAGATTGATTTGACGGCGGAACAGAGGGCAAAGCCGTTGCCGTCGGACAGGGAAATGTCTACCAGTACGAGGTCAAACGGTTCCTTTTCCAGCAGTCCCAGCGCCCCCGCCTGCCCTGACGCGCTTTTTACACCGTACCCTTCGGCAGTCAGAAACTCCGTAAGATTGGCAATAATTCCTTTATCATCTTCCACCAGTAAAATTTTTGTCATAGCTTCATTCCCCAATGCGGTACACTCTGATACCGTATTTCTCAATTGTCTGCCGCCCCGTCTCCTCCTGTCCGGTTAACAGGTTATACAGCCCCGTGTGAAGCTCTGTTTCCGCGGGTTCCGCCTTATAGTTCAGTACAAACAGGAATCCTGCGCCCTCCTTTTCCCGCAGGGCCAGCTCGCAGCCCTCCGGCAGGGAAATAATTTCCCCGAAAGGCTCCGCGACCCCCAGCTTCTCCAGAAAAACCCTCACCGTATCCTCCGCAAACGCACCGCCGAAATAATACGCCTCGCCCCTGCCAAAGGAATTTCTTATCAGAGCGGGCGTTCCCGCATAGGAACCGGAGGCATATGTACCCAGAACCTGCGCCGTCTCTCCCACAGGCGCAAGAAGATCGTTAAATACCGCCGCCCTGAACAGGCTGCCGTCCCATTCCACGGTAACCGGCTCTTCATCCGGCGGTACAAAGGAATATTCCGGAATATCCGTCCCTGTCAGCTTCGCCGCAGGTCCGGGCAGATAGTCCATAATGCATCTGCCGCTTAGATCCTTATAGCCCGTGCGGCAGCCCATCACAAGCTTTCCTCCCGCCGCCACATATTCCTCCAGCACCTTCATGCGCTCCTCCGTAAGGATAGCGGCATGGGGATAAAACAACACCTCATACTGCTTCAGGCTCTCTGCGTCCTTATGATTTTCCGGATAAACATAGTCAAAGGGTGTATGGGTCTGCTGAAGAACCACAAAGAGCGCGTCCTGGCTGACAGTATCCACCCTGCCGTGCCACCTGTCCAGCCGGGCGTCCCAAATATTGTCGTAATCCTTTATGATTCCCACCTTCGCCACATACCTTGCCCCACCGATCTCCTGCAGGCGTTTCAGCTTTTCGCTGACCTCTCTCACCTCCCGGAGCCGCCTGTTCTCCCTGCCGGAATAGTCCAGAATGCCGTGCCAGTAGATCTCCGTTCCGAAGGTACAGGTGCGCCAGCGGAAATAACTGATATAATCCGCCCCGTGGGCAATGCTCTGCATGGTCCAGAGAGTCAGCTGTCCCGGCCTGGGACTGGGGGCCTCCATGCGAGTGTTCCAGCCATTGGCGCCGCTCTGCTGCTCCATGATGCCGAAGCTTGGGGACGCCGCCCGAACCTCCGCCAGATTCCGGCTCCACCATCTGTCCTTCATGGGGTCTGCAGGATTATACCCGTCCAGGGCATACCCGAAGTCAGGATAGGAGTCATAGGTCAGCACATCCAGACTCTCCCGGGCCATGCGCTGATAATCAATATTGGAGAACATACCGTTGGTGGTGATAAAATCCTCCGGCTTCTTATACTTCCGCACTATATCCGCCTGAAGCTTCGCATAGCTGTTCACACTGTCGGATATAAAACGATGATAGTCCAGCGCCTGATGCGGATTGACGGAGTTTGTGTTGGTTCTCCTGGGCACATAAATTTCCTCCCAGTCCGTATAGGTCTGATTCCAGAACACCGTTCCCCAAGCCTCATTCAGGGCCTCCAGGGTCTTGTACCGCTCCCGCAGAAAGCTGCGGAAGGCTGCCGTATCGCTTTCGGAATAAAAGCTGTCGTTTTCACAGTTGAACTCATTGTCCAGCTGCCAGCCCACAACGGCGGGGTGCCCGCCGTAATGAGATGCGGACTTTTCCACAATAGTCCGGGTTTTTTCCCGATAAACCGGAGAGTTGTAATTATAATGTCTCCGGGAGCCGTGGCGGTACAGATGGCCGTCCATATCCGCGTTCAGCACCTCCGGATATTTTTCCGTCAGCCATGCAGGCGGCGTAGCCGTAGGCGTACAGAAAATCACCTGCATCCCCTTTTCCAGCGCCAGATCCAGAAAGCTGTCAAAAAATTCATAGGTATATTCGCCTTCCCTCGGCTCAATCAGACTCCAGGCAAACTCCGCAATGCGCACCGTCCCTATGCCTGCCTCCAGCATTCTGTCCAAATCCTCCGCCCAAAGCCTTCTGTCCCAATGCTCCGGGTAATAGCACACACCCAGGTCAATACCTGTTCCGTTCATCAGCTTTCTCATACCTTCTCCTTTTCATCGCCTTGACTCCCGCAAGCCGAATATGTCTTTTTGACATATCGTGCCTTTCAGACACATAAGCCAAGTCCCGTCATTCCGGCCCGCTCGGCTGTCAGTCATTTTGCAGCATCCGCCTGTACACCTTCGTGCCGAATCCCGGCAGCTCCTCCGATGCCTCCCCGTAAATCTGCCGCCACTGCTCCGGCGCCGGCTTCCACTCTACGGCTGAGGGATTAAAATTCTGTACAAATAAATATTCCGCCTTCTCATTCTGCCGGGTGCTCAGCTCCACCCCCGCAGGCAAATCGTTCCATAAAAGCTTTACGCCTGCTGCCTCAGACACGCTGCGGCACAAGTCGTTATAGAAATCCTGCTCAAAATCCGCACACACATAATAAGCCATACCCTTTCCACAGCTGTGGGCCGTCAGTGCAGGCTGTCCCGCATAAAAATCGCTGCCGTAGGTCAGCACCGCCTCTGCGCCCGCCAGCTGCACCAGGTCGCACAGATGACTGCAGCTGTATTCTCCTGTCAATCCCAGAGAATTACCCGGCACGGCAGCTCCGCTGTTGCTCTCCCAGTCATACAGCCCGTCTATCTCCGCGCTTCTCAGACCGCAGACCTCCATCAGCTCATGGGGCGTTCCCCCCAGCCAGCACAGATCCGTATCGTCCACAATGCCGGACCAGTAGGTAAGAATCAAATAGCCTCCCTGCTCCACATACTTCTTAAGCCTTTCCCCGAAGCCCTGCCGGAACATATAGCCCATGGGCACCGCTACAACGGCATAACTCTCCAAATCCTGCTCCATATCCGGCATATCCACATTCAGCCCGATTCTCCGGAAACCCTTATGGAGCTTCGTCACTGTCTTCTGATAATAAAGGCCCTGATTCCGGGGTCCCTGGGCGTCCTCCATGGCCCACCTGTTCTCCCAATCGTAAATGACGGCGGCCGGAGCCTTTACACCACTGCCCGTCAGTTCGAAAAGGCTTTCCAGCGCCTCCCCCACCTGCGTCACCTCCCGGAATACTCTGGTATCCTCTCCGCCGTAATGATCGATGACCGCGCCGTGAAACTTCTCATTGGCGCCCCTGCTCTGGCGCATCTGGAAATACTGTACGCTGTCGGAACCGTGGGCTACCGCCTGCAGGGAAGCTGCCAACAGCATTCCCGGTTTTTTCAGCTTGCTGACGCTCTGCCAGTTGGTGGCGGAAGGACAGGATTCCATCAGCAGGAAGGGCTTCCTGCATATGCTGCGCATCACGTCAAAATAAACCGCAACATCCGCCGCCGTCTCCGGTTCCGGCTTCTTATGCCACTCCGGATAGCTGTCCCAGGAAGCAGCGTCAATTACATCTGCAAATTTATGATAATTCAGCCCGTCATAGAAATACATCATGTTAATAGTTACGGGCAGCGTGGAGCCGCCCTCCCGAAGAGCCTGCGCTTCCGCCTTCACGAAATCCACGGTTCTGTCTGTCACAAAGCGTCTCCAGTCCAGCTTCAGCCCGTGCAAATCCCGCTCTCCTATGGGGGACGGACTCTCTATCTGTTCAAAGGACTGATACCTGTGGCTCCAGAAGGTGGTGGCCCAGGCCCGGTTTACCTCTTCTATGGTTCCGTACCTTTCCCGCAGCCACTGTCTGAAGGCCTCCTGACAGTAATCGCAGTGACAGTCTCCTCCCAGCTCATTGGAGATATGCCAGCCCAGCACACCCGGGTGAGAGCCGAAGCGTTCCGCCAGCTTTCTGTTGATGAGCCCTGTCTTTTCCCGATAAACGGGAGAGGTATAGCAGTGGTTATGGCGTCCTCCAAAGAGATTCCGCCTTCTGTCCGCCGCCACCCTCAGCACCTCAGGGTACTTGTCCGACAGCCATTTGGGCCTGGCTCCCGACGGCGTAGCCAGCATGACATAGATGTCATTTTCATAAAGCCGGTTGATAATATCCTCCATCCAGCCGAAATCGAACTTTCCTTCCTCCGGCTCCAGCATGGACCAGGAGAAAATCCCCAGAGAAACCTCGTTTATCCCTGCCTTTTTAAAAAGGGCTATGTCCTGTTCCAGAATCTCCGGGCTGTCCAGCCACTGCTCCGGATTGTAATCTCCTCCATGTATCAGTTGATTCCTCGTAAACCCGCTCATTTCATATCTCCCTTCCTGCTTAGAAATTTCCACCTGTGCGGTAGAATACTGCGAGGAGCATCCTAACTGACCCCCGCATTCGCAAACCGGCGCTTACGCGCTTCTGCGGCTGCTTCTGAACACTTGGCATCAGTCAAACTCCCCGTATTCACAGCCTACGTTCCTGACGCTTATGTCGTCTATCAAAGTGTGGTAAATTCCTTCTTTTTTATACAGCCTGATGCGTCCTGTGCCTGTGCCGCCGTTCCAGAGCCTGTTATGACGCTTGCTGCCGTCCGGCGCCTCGTAATTCACCAGCAGCATATCCTTCTTTTTACAGCGCACCTCCGTAAGCATCACCGCCCGGCGGCTTTCCTGCTTTACCTGCCACACAATACTGTCTTCGGTTTCAACACACCGAAATTTTGTCCCGGGAAAAGTCCAGAATTTGGAAAAGTTAAATTCATATTCCTGTCCCTCGTAATAGAATGCCCCCAGCAGCTTTCGATTTAAAGGGATTCCAAACACCTTCGGCTTCCCGCCGCCGATGTCAAAGACGCTGTTGTCCAGCTTCTTTCCCGTGAGCCTGCTGACCATATGGTTAGAGGACAGCCATACCCAGGGAGTGGTAAAATTACTGCCCCAGTTTTTATCCGCGTACCCCCAGCAGTTTTCCGGGCGCACGTCATATATTTCTCCGTTCCAGGTCACCACGCCGCTGTAAGCCGTCTTCATCCCTTCCGCATGCCAGTACATCTCAAAGGCTTTCAGCTCGCGGAACAGCTTTCCCGCGCCATAGCCCACATTAAAGGGAATTTTCTTTTCAATTTTCAGCTTCCAGGACATTTTGCCCGCCTGGCACATATACTCGGGATGCTCCTCCGCCTCCGCCCGGCTGACGCTGACCCTTCCTCTGGTGGCCGTCTCCGACAGGTAGCAGTCCTCCGCTGCCAGGGCAAAGGGAGCTTTCCCCTTCAGAGTCAGCTCCTCCCAGCCGAAAAAGCGGTGAAGCTGTGCGCCGTCCTCTCCCCAGGAACCTGCTTTCACCATGAGATAAGAAGGTTTCCGTCCCGCTCTTTTGTTCTCCGGCAGCTGGCCCAGAATCGGTTCCTTTTCTCCCCTGTCCGGGTTACAGAGGAAAAATTCAATGAAAAAGGCTTTCTCCCGCCCTGTGTTCCGATTCCTGCCCGTAAAGGAATGCCACCACCAGTCGTAGCCCTTCCCGCCGAACCTTCCGGTCAGCATACATTCATTTCTTCTGACGTCAGACTTTGAAAATCCCGAATTCATACCCACACCTCCTAAGCATTCCTGGTGACGCTGCTTATATATCCACATATCAGGCTTAAACCTGACGGCTTCACAGCCTGTACAGCGCCTGCATACCTCAAACTCTACCGGAAATTAACGTTACAGCCTGTACAGCGCATGGGCATTTTCCCACGCCGCCCGCCGCACCGTCTCCTCATCCACGCCCTTGAGCTCCGCCAGCGCGGAAACCACCCGCGGAAGGTTCAGAGAGCTGTTCCGCTTTCCCCGATTGGGCTCCGGCGCCAGATACGGGCAATCCGTTTCCAGCACAATGCGCTCCAGCGGAATATACTCCGCCGCCTCCTTCAGCTTTCTGGCATTTTTAAAGGTCAGCACCCCGCCGATACCAAAGAAAAACCCCATGTCCAGAAAAGTCTTTGCGGTCTCCTTCGTGTAGGAATAGCAGTGGATAACGCCGCCAAGCTCCTCCGCCTTTTCTTCCGTCATAATATCTATGGTATCCTTTGCCGCGTCTCTGGAATGAATCACCACCGGCTTTTTTACCTCCCGGGCCAGCTCCAGCTGCCGCCTGAACCACTTCTGCTGTATCTCCCGTTCCGGCTCTTTCCAGTAGTAATCCAGACCGATTTCCCCCACCGCCACACATTTTTCCAGCTGATACTGCTCCTTCAGCCAGGCAAAGGATTCCTCGTTCAATTCTCCGGTATCACCGGGGTGGATACCCAGCGCACCGTATATATAATCATATTTTTCCATCAGCCCGATGGTGCGCCTGCATGCCTCCAGGCTTGAGCCCACGTTCACCACCTTTGCTATGCCGCTTTTGGGAAGGGCCTCCAGCAGCGCTTCCCTGTCTTCGTCAAACGCCTCGTCATCATAATGGGCATGTGTGTCAAATATTGCCGTCATATCCGTCTCCCGTTCGCCTTGCATTCCTCTCCCGCCTTACGGCCTTCCGTTCACTTTGCATTCCTCTCCCGCC
>JAMPFR010000022.1:17020-45653 GCA_023664365.1 Acetatifactor muris
TTACGGCCTTCCGTTCACTTTGCATTCTTCTCCCGTCTTACGGCCTTCCGTTCACTTTGCATTCTTCTCCCGTCTTACGGCCTTCCGTTCACCGCCGTGCCGCCGTAGACCCGGCTCTCCTCCAGGATCTTAAGTTTTCCTCCTTCCAGAGAAAGAACCGCCACCGCACAGTTTGGCAGATTGATCCTCCAGAAATCCCTGTCAGGAATGCCTGCAATACTGTTTAAAATACAGCGGTTAATCGCCCCGTGGGCCACAATGAGAATGTTTCCGCCCCCGGACTCACCCCCGGCGAATCTGCCCTCCAGCGGGAAAATCCTGTCCTCCAGAAAAGCCTTCGCCCGGGCTCTGACCCTGTCAAAGCTCTCCGCTTCCCCCTCCGGGAAATAGCGCTCCGGTCTGCAGAAAAAATTATGGAGAGGATGGGATTCATCTCCCTTTGCCAGGTCAAAGCGGGTTCCCTCCCCTGCGCCGAAATGAATCTCCTTCAGGCGGTCGTCCGTCTCTATGGACACAGCCCGGCTGCCTGTCACAATTTGGGCCGTCAACAGCGCCCGCTGCAGGGGAGAACTGAAAACAGCGTCAAAGGGTACACCTTTAAGTCCCTCCGCCGTCTTTTCCGCCAGCCCGATTCCGAATTCATTCAGGGGAATGTCGCTCTGTCCCTGAAGCCTTCCGCCCCTGTTCCATTCCGTCTCCCCGTGCCTCATGAGATAAATTACCATAAGCCCTCCATGATGCGCCGAACCTCCGCCGTCACGATCTCCGCCGTCTTCCTCTGGGTCAGGGGACAGGGATGCCAGTCCGCCCCGTAGCCGTCTTCGGGATTCTGGGGCGGCAGGGAAAGGAAATAAACAGCGCTGTCCTTCTCAATTTCCGAAAAAATCTTCACCGCCTCCTCCGTCTCCTTCAGCACCCTCTGATCCATCGTTCCCAGCATACACAAAATCCGTGCCTTCGGATTATGTCCTCTGATTGCCTTCAGAAACGCCATATACTGTCTTCGGTACTCATCCTTTCTCTCCTGAATGTCCCTGCACCAGCTGCAGTCGTTGGTGCCTAAGTTTACCAATATTATGTCCGGCACAAATCGGCTGAAGTCCCATTTTTCCCACTTTTCTTCATCCTCTCCGAAAAGCTTTTCGGAGCAGGAAAGATCCGTATACTCATAAATCTTCGGCATCAGACAGCCAGCCGACGGCTCCGCGGCCGTCTCCTCCACATAGCCCGATATAATGCCGTTGCCGCTCCAGGAAATTAGGTTTGCCTCTGCATCCAGTGCCTTTGCCGTCAGCAGGGAATAGGATTTCGCTGGATTTTCCGTAGCCGTATGGAAAGGCTGCAGCTCGTTTTCCGCCTCCACTCCGTAGCCGCAGGTAATGGAATCCCCCACAATCTCCATCTTTCTCTTTTTGTGGGCAGGCGGCGGCATCAGCCTGTCCGTATCAATCTCCAGATAACGAATGCCGCATTTTCCGAACGCTGCCTCGGAATACTTTACCACAGTGACCGTAACCTGCCTCTCCTCTTCACTTTCATAAAGAGTATAAACGGCCTCCTCCCTGTCTAGGCAGATTCGTTTTACAGGTTCCTCTTCCCCGTCCACATAGACTGCAATACGGCCCCGCAGCACATCACTGCCCTCGCCCCACTCGTCGGCATTGCTCCAAATGGCAGCCTCCGCCCTCCTTCCCACAAAGGAGAATGAAATACTGCTGCCGGAGAACCCCAGATACCGGGTCCCTTCCACATACAAGGTCCTTCCTGTAACTCTTACGTTTTCTTCCGTCGCTGAAAACCGCATATTAATAATCCTGCCTTTCCGTAACCTGCAAACTCGCATGTGAAGAATTCCTTTTTCACACCAGCATCCACGAACCCTGTATCTTATGCCAGCGTCACCTTGAACACTACAGGCTTATCGCTGCTTACCGTCTCTGTCTTGATATGAAGCCCCTCACTGTCACGGCTCCACACAGGCTGCTCTTCAAATCCCAACGCCCGAACGTCCTTAATAATGCCGTGGAATTTCGGCAGATGAGACGCATCCTGCTCTCCCAAGGCCTTTACCGTCACCCTGCCATCCTCCGGATAGCACAGGCAGATAACATACAGGCTGTCCCCCTTTACGGTAAATCGAAAATCCTCAGAGGTAAACGCCTTGTCCCTGCCGTCGGTAAACTGTCCCTCCTCCACTTTGGTGGGGCCCTCCGCAGCAATCCTCCACGGCCTGCTGCCGTAGACGGCTTCCCCGTTCTTTTCCATCCAGTCCCCGATTTCCAGCAGAACCGCCCTGTCCTCTTCCGAAATGGTTCCGTCGGCCTTCGGCCCTACGTTCAACAGCAGATTGCCGTTCTTGCTGACAATGTCCGCCAGATCGCACAGAATATCCTTTGCCTTTTTAAAGTCATTGTTCTCCGTATAGCACCACGAATTCTTTGCAATGGCGGTATCTGTCTGCCAGTAAAAGGGCTGGGTATCCGCAAACTGCCCCCGCTCAATATCCACCAGCGCGGTGCCGAACATAAAGGCGTCATGCTTGTAACAGATAACTACCTCTTCCCCCCACTCTGCGGCCCGGTTATAATAATATGCCGCAATTTTCTGCAGATAGGGCTTTGCGCTCTGATGCTGTATCCACCAGTCAAAGTACAAAACCTTAACACGATACCGGTCTATCAGCTCACAGGTTCTTATCATCCAGTCCTCCAGAAACGCTTCGGAGGGCACAGGCTCGCTGAACAGATCGTAATGATCCCTCTCCGGCATGGCAGGCCAGTAAAAATCCCCTTCCTGCTCTGCATCCGTAATATCGCTCTCAAATTCCTTCCCATGGCCCATGAAAAACCAGTGCTCAATGCGGTGAGTGGAAGCGCCGTTCACCATTCCCTTTTGGTTAAATGCCCGAGACAGCTCTCCCAACACGTCCCGTTTCGGCCCCATCTCGGCGGCATTCCATCTTGAAATCTCGCTTTGATACATCTGGAAACCGTCATGATGCTCCGCCACCGGAACCACATACTTTGCTCCGGCCTTCCGGAACAGCTCCGCCCAGCCTTCAGGATCAAATCGTTCCGCCTTAAACATGGGAATGAAATCCTTATAGCCGAAGTCCTTCTGATCCCCGTAGGTCTTTCTGTGGTGCTCAAACTCAGGACTTCCCTGGATATACATATTCCGGGAATACCATTCGCTCCCAAACGCCGGAACGCTGTACACTCCCCAGTGAATGAAGACGCCGAATTTGGCGTCTTTGTACCATTCCGGCACTCTGTATGCAGACAGGGAATTCCAGTCCGCCCTGTAGGGTCCCCGGGCAATGACCTGCTCAATCTGCTGCAGCCACGCTTTTTTGTTATACATGCCTATACCTCCTCTCTGCCGAATCGCTCCTCCGGCTGACAACGGCATAAAACCCCACACAGATAACCACCGACAGCAGCGACCCCGCCGGAGCTGCCCAGCCCATGGGATACAGGGATTCCGGAAAATACCGCGACGCCAGATAAGCGCCCGGAATCCGCACCAGCAGCACGGAAGCCACATTATGTATAAAGGATAAAACCGATTTGCCGTATGCGCAGAAATATCCGCTGAAGCAGAAATGAATCCCCGCCACTCCGCAATCAAATACATAAGCCCGCAGATATTGGGCGCCCAGCCGGACTACCTCCTCCACATCCTCCGCAAACAGCCCTACCAGTGTCTCCGCGCAGAACTGACAGACCACCGCCACCATCATTCCAAAGCACACGCTGAGCCGGACGCCGTACCGCAATACCTTTTTTGCCTGCCCATGCTTCCCTGCTCCCGCATTCTGGGACGCAATGGCGGAGACGGAGGACAGCATCGCCGAAGGCACCAGGAAAAAAAAGCCGATCAGCTTTTCCACAATTCCCACCGCCGCAGCCACATCCACTCCACGGCTGTTTGCAATAGCGGTAATAACCAGAAAAGAAATCTGGATAAATCCATCCTGAACCGCAATGGGAATTCCCACCCTGAGAATGGCAAGCAGCGTATCCTTTTCCGGCCGAAAGTCCTGCGCCGTAAGCCGGACGCCCTCTTTTCTGCCCAGTATGGCGGTCAGCCCCAATACAACGCTGCAGCCTTGAGCGGCCACCGTTGCAATGGCCGCGCCCCTGGCCTCCATGGCAAAAGGGCCTATCAGAATATAATCCAGCACAATGTTGACGACGCCTGCTGCCGCCACAAAATACATGGGAGTCCTGGAGTCCCCCAGCCCCCGGAAAATGCTGCTGATAACATTATAGGCTGTAATAAAGGGAATCCCGATGAAACAGACCAGCAGATATTCCTTCGCCTGCTCCACCGCCTCCGCCGGAGTCGCCACCGCTGCAATTATCCCGTCCAGACATAAAATCAGAATACCCGTAAGCACAAAAGCAGACAGCGTAAAAAGTGTTACCGTATTTCCCATGACCTTGGCAGCCCTCGCCCTGTTTCCCGCGCCCGCCAGATGTCCGACAGCTACCGTGGTTCCCATGGAAAGCCCTACAATTACAACCGTAAGCATATGGGTAATCTGGCTTCCCACCGACACGGCCGTGATTGTGTCCGCCCCGCCCCACCGGCCCACGAAAAATAAATCCGCCAGTCCGTAAAATGTCTGTAAAAAACTGGATATGAGAAAAGGCAGAGAAAACCGAATCAGGTTTTTCAGCATACTGCCCTGGGTCAAATCATTCTGTACCACCCTATATATCTCCTCTTGTATTTTCTCTCCGGCCCGGCGTCCCGCCGCCCTTCAGGATTCGGCACAGCTCAGGGTATCAGCAGTGCTTCCAGCTCTTCCCGGCTTTCTCGAAATACATTCATATCCACATATTTTTCCTCCCCCACGGTACCCTGAAGCCTTCCGGTATCGGAATACTGCCAGAAGGTCCACTGTCTTCCTATGTCCACAGGGGGATAATACACATTGCGAATCCAGAGCGGATACGCTTCAAACCCGCCTCGAATGTATTTATTGTATACTGTGTAAGTGGTGTAAATAATCGGTTTTACACCGTATTCCTGCTCCAGGGCATCCAAGAGCTCCTGCAGCCCGGAAACCGCTTCCGCCTTCTCCGGCGGATTATGCTGCTTGTCCCCGTAATATTCTATGTCCACCACCGGCGGAAGTAACCCGCTCATATCTCCTGCTGTGGCAATAAAGTGTGCCGCCTGGGAAGCAGGAGGACTGTCAAAGCTGAAAAAATGATACACGCCCACATAGATTCCTGCCGCCTGTGCATTTTCACGGTTCTCCTCATACCGTTCATCTACATAGCTGCTGCCCTCCGTGGCTTTGACAAATGCAAAATCGACGCCCTGCTCCTTCATCTGCCGCCAGTGGATTTCTCCCTGATAATGGGACACATCCACGCCCCGCACGGGATACCCCGCCAGAAAATACTGATTGATATTGATTTTCTTCAGCAAAATCAAACCCGCCGTCACGCACACAAGCAGCAAAGCTCCAAGCGTTATGCAGACAACCCTCCGTCTTTTCTTTGCAGGATGCTGCTTCTCTCCGCCGCCAAAGCCCTTATATCCAGGGCGTGTCCCACTGATATTCATTCATGATGACCTTTCCGTTTCTGAATTTTACGCCTTCGCTTTCCAACATTGCTTTCTGCGGATTCGGCGCTCCGCCTGCACTGTCAAAGGCAAGGCTGCCGTCCTGCTTCACTACCCTGTGCCAGGGAATCCGCTCCGGATCCGGGCAGGCATGAAGGGCATATCCCACTACCCGCGCCCAGCGTCTGCTGCCGGCCAACGCAGCCACCTGCCCATAGGACGCCACTTGTCCCCTTGGGATTTTTTTAACCACTTCATATATCATATCAAATGTGTTCATCCGTTACAATCACCTTCGTGCCGTCTTTATGAAAATCTTTATAAAAATAATTATACAGAAAGTTCTTTTTGTTTACAAGTTTGCCGGCTATCTCATACCAACTGCTAATTTTAATATGGGAAAACGCCGATAACAAAATCAGACAGAAAACAGTTAAGACAGGAGATGACCTATATGCTTCCAATAGAAACAATAAATATGAAACAACTGATGAATTCCATGGAAAACACCATGAAGCTGCAAAACCGGGCAAGTGCGGAGCGAAGAGCCCGGAAGGCAGAACAGGAGCAGAAGGAATTTAAGGAAAAGCTGATGCGTATCGCCGCCAGCCGGATAGAACTGGACAGCCTGGCTCAAAAGGCAAAGGGCACGGAAGCGGCCGTCCAGCGGGATCAGCTTGTGGGGCTGCTGACATTATGAAGGTGACACTTCTTGAATAGTTTCTCCTTCCATAACCTGCCGGTACCGGAAACATCCCTCCACATGATCATTGACGATTCCGCAGGCCTGGAGATGAGCATACACTGTGACGGAACCCAGGTACTTGAAGCCTCTCTTCCTCAGATCCTTGCTGATTGTATCCGAAAGCGCAGTTTTTGCAGGGATATTGCCCTTCCGATGCCCCCTATACAGGATGGTCTTTCCCTTTGAAAAGCCCCATAAATAATCGCTGAAGGCACCGTATTCTTCCTGCACCTGCTGGAAACACCGGGCATTATGAATCACCGCCTCTATCTTCCGTCGGGATCTTATCATTCCCTCTGTGTTCAGTATCCTCAGTACATCTTCTTCCGTGTAGGAGGCCACCTTCTGATAATCAAACCCGTCAAAGCAGTTCCTGAATATCTCCCTTTTCTGAATCATCATATTCCAGTTCAAGCCGCACTGCATGACCTCCATCATCAGAAACTCAAACTGTCTTCTGTCGTCATGCAAGGGAACGCCCCATTCCTCATCATGGTACTTTATCATCTTTTCATTACACATACACCACGCACACCGCTCCATATTCATCCTCTCCTTATTACCCACAGGCCGGAAAAAGACCGACGCCACACCTGCGCCATACAGTCAGGCTTCCCCTTCCGCCAAAACAAACCTTTTCATTATCTTACCACAAGTGTCTTCACTTGTAAAAAAGAACCGTCTCCAAGGCTCCTGCGTCCTCAAAAGCAGTCCTTTATACTCCCCGCGAAGGGAGTTGTGCACCGACAGGGGCTCGAACCCCGGACACCCTGATTAAAAGTCATATAGAAGTGTTTATCAATTGTTGCCCTATTTGCAGTATGCTTATAATTAATTGTATTTGTCGAAAAAAATGATATAATGGTTTTGTCGTGTTACCCCGACAGAAAGGGGGTGACCCTATGGAATTACTCATTGCGTTTTTAGTCTCTGTTGCGGCAAGTGTAGTCGGCTACTACATATGTAAGTGGTTAGACAGAGATGACAGACACGACTAACCCAAACGAAAGCCCCGAAGTTGCACCTTCGGGGCTTTCATTGTGACCATATGTCTCATTGCGTTTTGGCTATTTAAACTGTAACATGATTCTGTTGACTTGTAAAGCAGTTTTTGAATTTGATTTTTTGAGAGTCCAAAAAAAGAACCGTCTCCAAGGCTCCTGCGTCCTCAAAAGCAGTCCTTTATACTCCCCGCGAAGGGAGTTGTGCACCGACAGGGGCTCGAACCCCGGACACCCTGATTAAAAGTCATATAGAAGTGTTTATCAATTGTTGCCCTATTTGCAGTATGCTTATAATTAATTGTATTTGTCGAAAAAAATGATATAATGGTTTTGTCGTGTTACCCCGACAGAAAGGGGGGTGAATGTATGAAGACACTTATTGCGTTTTTAATCTTTATCGCGGCTAGTGTAGTTGGTTACTACATATGCAAGTGGTTAGATAGGGATAACAAGCACGATTAGCCCAAACGAAAGCCTCGAAGCTGCAACTTCGGGGCTTTCATTGTGAATGTATGACTTATTGCGTTTTGGTTATCTGTACTGTAACATGATTCTGTTGACTTGTAAAGCAGTTTTTGAATTTGATTTTTTGAAAGTCCAAAAAAAGAACCGTCCCCAAGGCTCCTGCGTCCTCAAAAACAGTCCTTTATACTCCCCGCGAAGGGAGTTGTGCACCGCCAGGGGCTCGAACCCTGGACACCCTGATTAAGAGTCAGGTGCTCTACCAACTGAGCTAGCGGTGCTTAAATTATCGCGTCCTTCACAACGCAAGAGTTATTATATTATATGCCCCGCACAAATGCAAGTCTTTTTTTAACTTTTTTTAAGAAATTTCTGAACGCCGCTTCTGAAACGGTAATCCGCCTGCCGTCAGAGAAGCATGTCAGTCCTTTGCAGCCCGGCAGTCCCGGCAGTAGCCGTACAGCTCCAACCGGTGGCTGACTACGGTGAAATCCTCCGTTTCCTTTTCCAAATGCATGTGCGCAAAGGGACAGCTTTGCAGAGGTATCCTCCTGTGACACTGCAGGCATACCGCATAGTGGGTATGTCCGCCCCTATTCAGGGCGTAAACCGCCGTGCCATCCCCCAGCCCTATGGTTTTTTCCACCAGTCCCTGTTCTTCAAAGGCTGCAAGTATACGGTATACGGTAGAGGGGGCGTATTCCCTCCCCTCCGCTTCCTGCTCCGCCAAATGATAAATCCGGGCGGCATTCAGTGGCTCCTCTGCATTCCACAGAATTCTGTATACGCATTTCCGCTGTCTGGTCCATTTTATCCCCCGGGGATATTCCGGTTCCTTCATCCTTATCTTCCCTCCGCCCGTTCTTTCCTTCGCCCGTTCTTCTTTCGCCCGTTCTTCCCTTTGCCCGTTCTTTCCTTCATCCTGCCATCATCGGCTTTGGGCAGACTGTTCACCGCTGCTTTGTCAAAATAATTCTATCACAATCCCCGTCAGAACGCCAATCCCATACAGAAGGCCAAGTATTTTCAGATTTTCCATTCTGTGCCGGTTTACACGAAACAGCACCAACAGACCCACGCCGCTTCCGGTCAGCAGGCCGGCCATGGCGGAGCCTGTGCCGATAATTCCCTCAAGATACAGCTGTGTAATAACCACGGAGCCGGCACAGTTTGGTATCAGTCCCACCAGCCCTGCCAGCAGCGGCCCTGCAGCGGGCCTGTTTAAAATCACATTTGCCAGCGCCTCCTCACCCACCCGGAACAATATCAGGTTCAGCACAAAGGTAATCAGCAGGATAAAAAGGGCAATCCAGGATGTGTGAAAAAGAGCCGATCGGAAAATACCCTTCTCACATCGGCAATGCTCATGCTCACAGACCTCATGAACAGTATGCTGCTCCGCCGCAGCTTTCCCTCGCAGCAGCAAATCCGTCAAAAGCCCTGCCGCAATACCGATTGCAGCCTTCGCCAGCAATACCCGCACAATCGTTCCGGGCGGCGCCTGTTCCGAAAGCAAGACGGGCAGCATCTCATCCGACGTGGAGAGATAAATGGCAATCAGTGTTCCCAGGGTAATCACCCGGCCTGCATACAGATTGGAAGCCGCCGCGGAAAAACCGCACTGAGGAACCATTCCCAGCAAACCGCCGATAACGGGCCCGAAGCGGCCTGCCTTCTTTACCAGCGCAGCCGCCTTGTCACCGGTCCTGTGCTCCAGATATTCCATGGCAAGGTAAGTCAGAAACAAAAAGGGAAGCAGCCTGGTTACATCTGATAACGTATCTGAAATAACTTCCGTCATAATGTGTCCTTTCTTAAAACAAATCAATCCGGAAACCCAAAAATTCCGAAACGCAAATGCAACTCATTCGCATTTCGGAACTTTATCATACTTCCTCTGACAGCGTTTGTCAAGTCTGTTTTCAGTCTTCTTCCTGCTCCAGCGGAAAAGTGATCGACCAGTATCCGGTCATGTAGACTCCACTCACCGTAAAATCACCGCACAGTGTGTAATGCTCCAGCTCCTCCGGCGTCACCGCAAAAAGGCAGTCCTGATAGCCGGTCTGTTTGCCGTTGGCATCCGATTCCCCCGACCCGCTGATTTTATAGTCGTATAGTCTCAGATTACCTTCCTCATCCATCAAAAACAACTCACAGTGGTTATCATTGTGCAGATTGTCATATACCGCCGTCTGAATGTGGAGTATGCCGTCAATATAGCCCATGCCCGTGAACGCAATGCCTTCTACGGGAAAGCGCGGATCCGGTTCCTTCGGCTTGAGCATGTTCGTATAACGGGACGGGGTATTCTCTATGAAATTCCCTTCCTCGTCATAGAGCGGCCTCCCCCACATATTCGGGACAGCATCCTTGTTGCCGTCCGACGGACCGCTGCTGCTGCTGATCCACAGTTCCATTGTCTCCGGATTCTCCTGAATGTCCGACCAGGGTATGGGTATCGGCAGATTCGTGTACTCCTTCTTTTTGCCCAGAATCTCCCGCAGGGAAAAGGTTATTTTTTCCCCCCGAATATCCCGGCCCAGCTGACCCACCGTTATCAGAAAGGTGGCTTTTCCCGTCTCCCGGTCATACTCCACGGGCTTATAGCCGCCGCCACCGTAACCGGCCACAGGTGTGTTGATAGAATAACTGTTAAACAAGTCCGTAGTCTCGTCGATTCTGTCCCCCTCCAAATCCTGCAGGCTGATATATGCCTGCAGCTCATTGCCTTCCACATAGACTGCTTCCAACTCCATGCGGATACCCTGATCTTCATCCCGGGTCTGCACCAGCCGGAACTCTTGAGCCAGCTTTGGCGAAAACCTGTACATAATATTGTAAATAGGGTCAATATTCGCGGCAAGGGTGGGAATACCCACAAAGATACACAGGCAGGCTGCCGCGACTGCAGCCGCACTCTGCATCACCCGGAAAGCTTTAGGGCGTCTCGCTTCCTGCCGCTGCCCGGCTTCCTCCTTCATTTGCTCCACAAGAGACTCCTCTGGGTGGATTTTCTCATTATAACAACCATATTCTTCTTTAAAATTCATAATCTTCCTCCTTCATAAACCGACGGAGCAGCTCCCTTGCCCTGGTCAGCTGGGTGCGGACCGTGGACGGTTTTCTGTGAAGCATTTTCCCAATCTCCTCCACAGACAACTCTTCATAATAAAACAAGTGAATCACATCCCTGTATTTCACAGGCAGCTGCTGCAGTTCCCTGTGTAAATCCTGCTGCCGCCTGTCCTCAAAGGGCAAATCCTCCGGCAGCTCCGCCCGGTTTCTGCGCCAGCGGGAGGATAAAAAGGAATTGGACACATTTACCGTCACCCGCAGCATCCAGGCCTTCCTGTGCTCTTCGCTCTCAAAGACAGGGCGCTTTTTCAGATAGCGCAGAAAGACCTCCTGATACACGTCGTCCGCATCCTGCCTTGTGCCCGTCCTGGCATAGGCAAGCCGGTAAACCATATCGGAACAGTTTTCTATCACTTTCTCCGCCTCAATATTTGCCTGTAATCGCCGCTCCATTTTTTCCTCCCGCAACTTTATGAACCACATCTTCATGAACCGCATTTTCATGAAACACACTTTGATGCTGCGCAGCATCCTGAGATTTATCCGCAAAACAGCTAAGCCTGAGAATCAGACTTTTGCTGTACACGACCGGAAATCCTCTTCATACTATATACCTCTCTTCGGGGCAAAAGGCTACAAAAAGCGGCAGCTTTTTTCAAACTGCCGCTTCCCGGACAAACTGAAATTTTCTCAGAGGCCGCTTCCGTCCTATTTCCCTGAAAGTTCCCGGATAACCACCCTGATACCCTTTACAATATCCACCATATTCTGGCTGATTAAATCCTCCGGCACCCGGAGGGTCACATCCTCCTCATTCATTTCCAGCCGCACGGAAAGAGACTCCAGAATCCGCAGCTTATCTCCGTCGATCCCATCCATACCCAGATGTATCCCTGCCCCGGAAAGCTTCTTTCCCAGTTTCTGCAGCGTATTAAAAGCATCCGCCGGACTCTCAGCTTCCAAGCTGCACTCTATCGGATCCTGCAGATATATCGCTATGTCCATCCCATTCATCCGAAGGGAAAAGCTTTCCCCGGAGGCCCCCTTATCCCGGTGCATAAGCGCTAATATTCCAAAACATTTCAGACGGGACAGCCGCAATTTTTCAAGAGGCAGCCGAAAATCCCGCAGCACACTCAGATCCACTCCGAACATATCCTCCGCCTGCTTCAGGGACATATATTTATGCTCTTCCCACACGGGAAACAGATATTCCAGCAGCGCATTCTGACTGCAGAAATTTTCCCGCATTGCGTCGTACAGCATAGCCCCGTTTACCACGTCCCGGCCATCACTTAAATACAGCTCTGTCAGCGGTTTTTCCCGGCCTTCCGAATAGATGCGGGCGTATATAATATCTTCGTCCACGGTTCCCTGTATTGTCAGATGGCACAGTTCCTGGCCGGTTATCCCCGTGATCTCCGCCAGCGTATCGATGATCAGCCGGCTTTTCCCACTCAGTTCTCCCCGGTCTAATCTTATCTCCAGAGTATAATCTGTCTTCCCGATGTCCAGATGCTCCGCCAGGTATCCCGACGCCCTGTACGCCGGATATAAATAAATTGCAAGCCCTGCCGCCGCTGCCAGCAGCAGTAAAAGAAGCACCAGAAAAATCTTTAAAAGGATATGTTTTTTCTTTCTTCTCTCTGCCATTATCTTCCTTCCCCTTTCACACTATAACGAAACGTCCGCATTCATGCCCGCCGGGAGGCGATATATCCCCCGGCCGCCAGCCAGTCCACGGACTTCCGCAGGGCGTCCGCCGTCTTTGTCTCCACCACGCACCGGCATCCCCGCTCCTCCGCAATATGCAGCCTTTGCTGCAAATCAATCTCCCCGGTTCCCAGCGTCATGTGGTTTTTCCTGCCCAGGCCGTCGTGAATGTGAAAATGCCGCAGTTTATCCTGATGCGCCATAATAAACGCTTCATCCGTATCTCCCGCCCCATGGGAGTGTCCGATATCCCAGGTCAGGCCGAATACACTGCTTTCCAGCAGAAATGTAACGGCCTCTTTTTCATACTCCGTATACCCGTCTGTATTCTCAATGCAGATGAGAATCTCCGCGCCATCCGCCGCTTCCTCACAGACTGCCCGAAATCTTTTCCATGACTGCATATACTGCTCAAAATACCGTTCAAACAGCAGCACCTTCCGATCCGGCAGCGTAAAATATACCCCGTGGTTCATATGCATGTTTAAGACAGGCGCACCGATGGCTCTGGCCGCCCGAATGGCCCGCTCCGCAGTCTCCATGTAGGCGGCAGCCACAGCCCGATTAAAATCACACACATTCAGATTCTCGTCCAGGTGAATGGTGTACCCCACCTGATATTTCTGCTGTAAGGATTTCAGATATGCCGCATTCTCCAGCCCCTCCGCCTGATACCGGGGCAGATTCATGTTCAGCTCCACAAAGGCAAGCCCCAGCTCCCTGCACAGTCCCATGGCGTCTTCCGGACTATCTGCTTCGATCAATGTAGGCATTCCAAACTGTATTGTCCCTGCAGAATCCATAACCGCCTCCTGTTCCGCCGAAATAGCAGCGCACCTCTTCCATAAGCAGCGCTACATTTTCCTGCACCGGCCTTCTGCCGTCCACTCTGATGACAGGGCATTTCAGTTTCAACACCCAGCCTTCGGCATAATCCTCCGGCCTGTTCTGTACCATGTCAAAGAATCGCTGCTCCCTTTCGTACAATTCGCCGCCGGGAAGCATTTTATCACCGAACTTATCGTGGGAGCGATTCCGAATCCGCTGCATCCTGACTTCCTTCGGAACCTGGAGCAATACCGCATAGGTAAACAGGCTTTCGATCCGCTCTCCGTAATCTCCCTTTACGGATGCGAATATCCAGTCCTCCGCCTGCTCCATATCATTCTGCAGAATCGGAATCAGTTCTTCTTTTGTTAAGGCGCAGACATACTTATAGCCTGTTTTCTTTCCGGGAAAGTAATAGTCCTCATTATCCATAAAGGGAATGCCCATTGCCTGAGCCAGCGCTTTTCCAAGAGTGCTTTTTCCGCTTCCGTTTCCTCCGCAGATTATGATTCGCCTGTTCATCCGGTATTTGCCTTTCTCATCAGACAGTCCGGCATATTTTGCCCAAACTGCTTCTTTTGTTATTTATCGGTTCAATTTCTCCGATATACATAATTATATTTGATTGTAACAGATTTTACTATATTTTATAATAGAGTACGAAAATAATTTTTAGAAAATTGAAAGGTTTTGGCTTTACCGGACGTATTACTTATAAAGAGCCGGAACAAACCGGCAAAACGGAGGTAAAAGTTTGAAAATAAATTTTCATGGTACGCGTGCTGAAGCACGCAAAGGGGGTATAATCATGCGAAAATGTATCAGAAAAATGTTACTGGTGATGGCAGCGGCAGTCCTTCTCGCAGGCATCGTACCGGATGCTGCGTCTGCACACTCCGGTCGTCACGGCCTGTGCAGACAAATGGCAGTGCGCTATGCATCCCGCTATCAGAAGGATAGCGATTGCACTGACACTCCCTGCTATCAGGAGGACGATTACTGCACCGAGGCGCCCTGCTATCAGGAAAACGATTGCAGCGCTGACACTCCCTGCTATCAGGAGGATGACTGCGGCGGCTCCCGCCACACAGAACATCACAGCGGCCGCCGATCGGGCCATCACTCGGGAAGGGGACACAGCTATCACCATTAATCCGGGATGTCAAAGGAGGAATCTCTTTGAAAAGCGTGGAAGACTTAAACCGCGTCATGGAAAGCTATGGAGACATGGTGCGGAGAATATGCTTTGTGCATTTGAAAAACAGGCACGACACGGAGGACGTCTGCCAGAACGTATATATGAAATATCTCCTCCATACAGGCTTCTTTGAAAATGCCGAACACGAAAAAGCATGGTTTGCACGGGTAACCATCAATGCCTGTACAGACTTGCTGCGATCTCTTTCACGAAGAAGGTGGGTGCCTCTTGAAGTGATAGCCGAAGAAAAAGCTTCCTTAGACAATTCCTCCGCCGAGCTTCTGGAAATTGTCCTGAAGCTCCCCGAAAAGTATCGGAATGTCATTTACCTGCATTACTATGAAGAATATACCGCAGCGGAAATTGCCGGAATACTCGGAAAAAAAGAAAACACCGTGTATACATGGCTTTCCAGGGCAAAGAACATCCTGCGGGATCAGTTGGGAGGTGAATGGCATGAATGAAATCAGGGAAGTCTTTAGCAAAATACGGGCAACCGAAGAACTGAAACAAAACACACTGCAGTATCTGCTGAAGCAGCAGGAAAAAAGAAGCGGCTTTCGGCGGCGTCCTGCTTTCCTGTATGCTCTGGCCGCCATATGCGTATTTCTCCTGTCAGGCGCAGGAGGATATTCCATCTACATGCAGCCGGTATCCTACATCAGCATAGATGTAAACCCGTCTGTGGAGCTTGGGGTCAACCGCTTCGGCAGAGTGGTGTCCGCAAATGCCTACAATGAAGACGGGCAGGCCATCCTGCGGCAGCTTTCATTAAATAATATCCCCTATGTCCAGGCAATCAGCACACTGCTGGCAAAAGAAAGCAGTTCCGGTTTCCTGAAAGAGGATTCACTATTGGTATTCACGGTGATTTCTGCTCAATACACTTCCATAATGGAGGATTTGCGCGATGCCGAATTTTTCCAAAAATACGGTGCGCTGCTGTATACCAGCGATAGCGACTGTATGAAAGAGGCTCACAGCCACGAAATGTCTTTTGGAAAGTACAGAGGATATCTGGAGCTTTCACAATACGACAGCAGTGTCACTATTGGAGACTGCCATGATATGACCATGGAAGAACTCCATGACAGAATTGAAAGCTGCTCCGGACACCAGGGCGGAAGCGGATCCCATCATCACAAACCCCCGCAGACCGAAACAACCGATCCGATGGCGACCTCCACACCGGAGTCCACCGGCACAGGCCACCACGGAGGTCACGGTAACCATCACTGACAGACTGACAGCACAGTATCCCCTGCTCTGCGGCAGCCGGAACAGGGGTACATGTGATTATTATCCATACAACTCCGCGTACTCTGCAATTTTATGGATTCCCGCTTTTGTCGGTTTTCTCAATCGATTCATAATATGCTTCCGCCCTGGCCGCACTTATTTCAAATCCTTTTACCAGCTTTGCTATTATGGTTTTCTTCGGGACGCCGCTTTCGATGTTGTCTAAAATCAGAACCGCCATTCCTTTCTCTATTCCCTGCTTTATTCCCTGCTCCATTCCCTGCTCCATTCCTCGCTCCATTCCTCGCTCATATTCCTCCTCACGGATAGCCTGTCTGGTGGCTTCTTCATCATATTCATAAATACTCATGCGCTTCACCTCCGCCTTATTTGCCAGCAGGAAATCTCTCAGGATTCCTTCTTTAATACACTCATCTACCGCAATACAGTGTCCTTGTACTGTCTCGTTGCCCGCCGCTCCCGGCGGCTTCTTTGTTTTCTTTTTTTCTTATGCATCGCGCCTCCTTCTCAGAGCATAGGCCCAAAGAAATCGCGCTGCAGGCATCCCGTATCAGCATGCGCCATACTATACCGGAAATAAATCTTTCTGCCCCGTCATGCACTTTCTTAAAAATCCATGCCCTATTATATCATTTGGAATAAAAGCACAGATTTCGTTGAAGTCATACAGGAGATTTCCCGGTCATAGATGGCATATTGCGCCAAAGATTCAAAGAATATATGCTTTGGATATATATTAACAAAATAAATCTGTATCTGCAAGGGGATTTTTCATATACGGTTCTATCTTTTTCATATAAGTCCTGCAATGCAAAACATTCTATCATCATATACCTTAGTAAATATAAGATTAATGAAGTCAGCTTCTTTTCTGTTTCGCTCTACTAATAGATTTATAGCAACTTCAAATTCCGAAGTTGCTATAAATCCTTTTCCCGCGCCACAACTCAATATTATTATGCGTGATTTGTATATGCTTTGTACGCTTCATGCAGTGCCGCCTCAATTTTCCTCGTTTCTCTACTTATAACGCTATCATAATACTGATCCAGAAATTGTCTGCCTTCTTCTGTCAACATTCTTTCATGGAGCGAGATACTGCTGTCAATCCCCAGGTTTTTTATCTCTTTTCCCTCAATGTCTAATAAACCCTTGCTATCCAAAAAGTCAAACAGTATTTTCATTCTCTCGACAACCGTCTCTGTATCCATCCCAGCATCAATATGCCATTGCGCCTTGTCATATATTTTCAACATAATTATTCTCTCCTTTCAATGCGTGTGTGTACCGTTGATGGCATTTCAACTAAATCACCATTCTTATCCTTTATGTAATTCCCTCCAGCATCTCGAATGCGATCCTCCCTTGCTGTCTGTTCAGACTTATCAGCTGTTTTGGAGGTTACTTCGATTGAATCAACCACCTTGCCATCTTTCACAACCACATAATCAATACGTCTTGCTGTATCTGTCTTATCATCTTTCACAATATCTCCATCTTTATTCCTCAGATATACTTCTCGTATAATTTGGTATCCTTCCTCAGGAGGATACTTCTTTTTAAGTTCCTCACCGACCTCTTTTTCCCGGTCAAGTCCATTCTGTTTATTTTTTAATATCTCATGAACCTCTGCACCAATAGGCGCATCATAATTCTTCTTATTGCCATTTTCGTCTCCGAAAAATAGGTCTTTCCAAAAGGCTCGCGCCTGCCTTGGCGTCATGCCTGAAAAAGACTCAATAGTCTTTCTATATTCAGTTACTTCTTTCATAGGCATTTCCGGATGATTCACTTCTCCTCTCATTAATAGACACCTCCTTTTTCTCTATATAATCCAGTGTATCGACAAAGTAAATTATCATAATCCCTGTCGCGTATTGACTTTTCATAAAGTATTAATCCTATTAAACGATTAATCTGTTCAGAAGAACAATATGTTGCCAAGCCCGTTTCCTCCGCCTCATGACGTACCCATTGCTCTATATCGCCAATCTCTTTCGACCAGTCAATCGTTTCTTCCGCATGAAAAACCTCATATGCAAAAGAACTTAATTTTTCCATCGCGTTTTCATTACTTGCACCAATATAATCAAGAAATCCGGACTTTATACTGACTGCCAAATCAGACTTGACTATATCATCCCGCAGTTTCCGTATATCCTGTATATCAATACGATCAACCTCTCTATAAATCTCTTTATTCATAACCCGATCAAGCAACAACTTTTTTACTTTGCGTGTAAGTATAGCTGTACTGTTTCCTGAAATAGATACCTCCTCTTCAAAACAATATGGTTCTTTACCATCTTCCTGTTCATATTTATATTCATCTATCATACAGAGAATAGGTTCCAGCCAGTCGCTCTGTGTTATTGCTGCCACGCCGCGCTCAAATCGGGAAATTTCGACAATCTGATCATCATTTAAGCCGGCAGCTTTTCCTACCAGTTCCCGATCGGAATAATCCGGTAACTTCATTATAATTTTATTATTCGTATTTCTGATAACAGACATATCCAATAATCCCGGAGATTGATCTGCTATAATAAATCCTTCCCCGTATGTACGCATTTCCGCTATGGAATTTGAAAGCATTTCTACCGATTTTCCAGTCAGGTTCGAACTCTCTGCTGCTTGCTCTAAGGATGTCCTTTTCAGCAGATTATGTGCCTCTTCCAATACTGTAATATGTCTTAAATCCGAATTTAAATCAGGGTTCTTTGCTCTCTGATCCATTCTGTGTTCTTGTAATTTAAGAACCAGAAGTCCCATGAGCAAAGATTTTGTTTCCGATGATCCCACACGGCTTAAATCCACAATAGCATTTTTATCAAATAGTTCTTCATCGCTTAAATCGTTACAGGAGAATATCAGGCCGCTGATTCCATTCGTCAAGGACTTTAATCTCGTCACTAATGAGCCTGTATAATCCCCTTTATTATCATTGGAATAATCACTTTCAGCCAAAACCAGCTTTATCTGCTTTACAATATCACTAAACGATGGGAAAATTCTTTCACCATATTTGTTTTGAGATGTCTCCATATCCCATCCGGCTTCGACGTATGCACGCTCCACAGAATCCTTTAATATAGCGGGCATCGCCGCATACATAGGCCAACATACATTAAAAATCTCCACCAGCCTATCCATATGCTCCAGTACATGTATACTGTCCGGAAATCTAAATGGATTGATCTGTAAAAGTTTCACTCCTTTAATTAAGGGGTTTGTCCCGTAAGTAATCACACTCTCTTTCTTACCAAGTACATCCTTGTATTCACCCTTAGCAGGTTCTATTACCAGAAAGTTTACACCTTCTTTTGTCAAAACATCAAGCATTGTATATATAGTGTTGGACTTCCCTGCACCAGTGGAACCTGTGATAAATGTATGTTTCGTAAGCTCTTGTTTTGATAATTTTATACGCTGCTCAGGAAATTTCTTCCTCATATGATATCCGCAGCCCACTTCCAAATCCAGAGTAACATCTAGCAAGGAGTGCGGTTCCCTTCCAAAAGGCACTACCTCCAATACCGGTAATCCGCTGACCGATCTGCCCGGAAAATTCAACGCCCTTGCCATGTCTCTTCCGGAAAGAGATGTCGTCAGGTCTGCCTGTTCAGGATAAATCATATCATTATCCGAACCTTCTATGCTTTTCCGGCTAAATCGCGGATGCCGCAATGCCGCAATCTCATGTAATATTGTCTCTGTTTCATTTACGTTATTTTCATCACTCTTTGTCCCGCCTTGCCATAAATTGATAGCCTCTCTTGTAAAAAAAGATTTTTCCCCCTGCGTCAATGACAGATACATATGCGCTACATCTTCCACAATGTTTGCATCCTTAGAAATCACATACGCAGCAAATCTCCACATACCCAGGGCTGCACACTCTTCTATTCTTTCAATTTGTTTTTCAATTGTATTCAGTAAATGCTTTACTCCATAATTTATATAAGTTCTTGTTATGCCTCTATTTTCACTTAGTTGCTCCATCCGATTTAGCGTTTTAGCCATATTTACTCCAACATTAAAGCCAAGACTGGCAAAAAAGGTCACCCCTACGCTCGCCCCCGCATTCACTCCCACAGTTGCTCCGGCTCCCAACATTTCCCCTTCTGTAATGGCAATATTGGATTGCCATTGCATGAATGGAGACAGTTCCGAATATATTTCAGAAAGCCGCGCTCTGATGGAATCCTGCTCTTGAAACGGCTCTGCAAGCAGTACCAGTGTATACTCCTCCGATTCTTTGGACGGAATAATCCCATCTAACAATTTTTCTATACTTTGACTGATAAAGTCTTCCGATTTATCAGAAGCCACATTTGAAATTGCCGCTACACTGTAATAAAAATCATTTTCGTCTTCTTTCTCTGAAATTGTACAGGGCGTGCCCTTTTTCACCTCTGAAACCTGGGCCCCGGGAAAATTTCCAATCAGGGATTTTTCCAATCTTTTAGCAAGCGCATCTGACGAAACAGGATCACTACTTTTTCCCTCATTGGAAATTGCAATCTTAACCTTGGTTTCTGTAGTTGTTCTATTATATATCAGCGCAATATTAGATTTCTGTCCCATCAATGTCTGATATACATTAACAAGCTTATCTATATTTTTTTCTTTTGCATCTGTCACCCACTTTGTAATATCAAAATACCGTATTCTATTTTCTTCCTGTGAATTGTTTTTATCTTCTGCTATGGGCTTATATTTCTTGCTTATCTCCGGCAAATACATCTGATAGATTTCCATTGCATAAGAATTCATTATTTCTACTATTTTCTTTTCGTTCTCCGTCTCCGCCATACTTTGAAGACACTGTGCCTTCTTCTGCTCCATTTCATTTTCTTGCTCGTCCCCAATTCTCGAATTCTTCTGCAAATAGCTATCACCGCGATTCATAACGGTATCCTTTATTTCTTTCGCTTCTTTTTTTGCTTCCTTTTTAGTGCCCATATATTAACGCATCTCCTTAAATGAAATCATTTGCTCAATTTCTCTCTTACCCGCCTGGAGTTCTTTCTGTTGCTGAATTGCTTTTCCTGCTTCCGCATGAACCCTGGCTCTTTCTTTAACATATTTCTGCCTTGCTGATATTCTAGAAGTCCTCTCTAATTCTTCTATTTCCTTTCTTAACTCAGAATAACAACGCTCAAAAGAGCAATGTCTCCCAATTTTTAATATCCTTTCCAGTTCTGCTTTATATCCTTTTTCGGCTTGTTTATTCGTCTCATAATTAGTCTTTTTTTGTACATTATCTTTTTCCACCAATAATAATATAGGATTTTGGTACGCTGCAACCCACTGATACAAGCTTTCTTTTTGTTGATGTGTAAATTCATCCCGGGCCTTTATTGTTTCATATATAATATTTTTGATTTCTGCCTCTCCACCTCGCCAAAATTGTTTTATTCTTTTTTTAATATACTCAATATCTGCAGCAATAAGCTGAACTATTTCTTTATTAAACTTCAAACGGCCATTAGTACCTGTGACTCCATTACATTTTTCTCGCGCCGTTTTTACTCTCCTTGTTATCCCTTGGGAATCCATAAATTTATCTCTGATTTCTCTCTCAAATTCCTTCGTGTATCTACAGACAAGGATGTTGCAGAAGACATTGCAGCTTGCAATTAGCCCTTTAAACCAGCTCTGATCAGCTATTTTTTCCTTCTTACTCTCTTCATATTCTTTTTTCTCTTTATACATATATAAAGTTAGCGCTAAATCGCTATATGCCGCTGCCTTACTCAATCTGTCTGCCTTCTCCTTAAGCGCTTTCAGAATAACTTCCAAATTTTCGTCCGCCATTTTACATTTTTCAAACAATGTAACGTGGCTTGATTCACTCATGAAATCCGAAAAGAACAGCTTCTCTTCCTCACTGCTATATTCCAAAATTATTTCCTGCAGCTTATTATATATATCTTTTATTCCAAGGAATGCAGCTTTTGCGGAATAAAGACGCTGACTGTCAAATCTACATTCAATATTCCGAGAAGGAAATTGACTCTCAACCGCATTCTTAATACAGAAAAAATCTTCTTCCGTTCCATTTACCTCTATACATAATCCGCCAGCGCCTTCATATCTAACTATTTCAGGGATAAGTTCGTCCACTATTTCGGCAATTGCTGCTTTCCTGAATTTTTCATACTGAGGTTTGCTTTTCGAAAAAAAAGAAGCTGTACTCTCCGACAAATCTTCTAATGTTCCATTTCCCGCCTTCCAATAATATTTATTTCTTTTTGCATATGCATTACTTTCTACAATAACCGTATTTTTAGTAGCCACTTTTACTCCTTTATTATCAGATATTTTAGCTTATAACTCTCACATTCTCCCCCTTGGCTCCGGATCCACATATCAATCCCCTTTCCAAACACCTCCGCCTGAATCGTATACCCTCCTGCGTCTTTATCCAATACTTCTGCCGTGGACAGCCTGTGCGGAACGGCATCCACATCCGGCCCGCTATAATAAAATTTTAACAACAGCTTATTACCCGCTCAAGCGACTGAATCGCCATTTCCCGACAACATTATACACGAAACTTTCTCTTCATGTGTTCGCCGCCGGCAGACAAAACACACTTTTTCACTCCTTCTCCCATAGCATACTAAAGCCGGCAGCTGTAAACTTCATTACAAATCCTCCCGGCTAAAACTGGAAATAAATAAATGCTGCGGCATCATACTGCGGGCCATAGATACCGAAAATGAGTATCACGAATATCAAGCCGTAATAAACCAGCCAGCGGAACCATATATTCTGCCTTGCCAGCATTGCATGAAAATCTGTCCCCCGCATTTTTCTGTTGTCAACCCACATCAAAAATACCAGTCCCAGCAGCATGACATAAAAGTTCTTTTCGGTCAAAACCATGGTATTAATACCGATCAATGTCCCCGGGTCAAAAAAGGAAAGGATATCCGGATGTGTGACACTATGCTGCAGCATCCGCAAGGCCGCCATAAGGCCGTCCGCCCGAAAGAAAAGCCAGGCGAAATCCACTAACATAAAAGTCACAATCCTCTGCACCAGGCGATAACTGCCGCATTCCGTGCGGATATGCAGCTTTTTCTGCAGACCGGTACGAAGCGGCCGGGTCAGATCCCCCACTACCTGGTACAGACCATTGACGGCGCCCCATACCACATAATTTAACCCTGCTCCATGCCAGAGACCACTGGCAGTAAAGGTCAGAAGAATATTGCGGTATTTCCTGAGCCTGCCGCATCGGTTCCCTCCCAGGGGAATATAAATGTAATCCCGAAACCAGCTGGTCAGGGAAATGTGCCAGTTACGCCAGAATTCGCTCACCGAAGCAGCATAGTAGGGGCTCTTAAAGTTCTTTGTCAAAGTAAAGCCCATTACACGGGCAGCTCCCACGGCAATATCGGAATAACCGCCAAAATCACAGTATATCTGAAATGCAAAAAGCACTGTAGCCAACAGAATCTGCAAGCCGGAATACTCCGTATAATTATGATAGACAGCCGTAACCAGAAGGGCGATGCGATCCGCCAGCACCAGCTTCTGAAAAAATCCCCAGCCCATCAAAAGCAGCCCCTTTTTAACCCGATCGGCGTCAAACGCATGGGGCGTATAAATCTGCTGCATAAGATTCTTGCTTCGCTCAATGGGGCCTGCCACCAGCTGGGGGAAAAAGGACACAAACAAGGCGTAACGCAGAATGTTTTTTTCCGCTGCAATTTCTCCCCGAAACACATCGATCACATAGCCCAGCGCCTGAAAAGTATAGAAAGAAATTCCCACCGGCAAAAGTACATCAAAGACCGGTATCCGCACGGAAATCCGAAAAAGTGCAAAAATCTTCTCAATCGTCTCCGCAGTAAAAGCATAATATTTAAAAAAGAACAAAATACCCAGATTCAACACAATGCATCCGGCCAGCCCCCACTTTTTGATCCGTTTCCCGCCTTTATCCGTCCGGCGCTCTCCGAAGGAGATAAGCAGACCGCCGCCCCATGTAACCACCGTTGAAGTCAGCATTAAAAGAGCGTACACGGGATTCCAGCTCATGTAGAAATAGTAGCTGGCAACTAACAGCCATAAATGCTTAATACGTTTGGGAATCAGGAAATACACCAGAACAACGGCCGGAAAAAAAATCAAAAACTCAACAGAATTGAATAACATATCAGTTCCCCCAAAGTGTTTCTGCTACAAAGTGAGTTACCTTTTCGGCGCCGCTACCGTTTAAATGATGGTAACTGTTAAATGCATCCTCAAAATCATAGGCAGTCAGCCCGATTTCATCATAGCGAAGGTTACAGTCCAGATAGTACACCCCTTCGCTTTCTGCAAGCTCAGCAATCTGACTGGTCCAGCTGTCATAATTAATAGAGCGGATATATACATCATACATGGGGGCCATCACAACATATAAAGTAATTCCTTCGTCCCGGCACAGCTGCGCCAGCTTACGGAAATGAAGCTTATTCGTTTCTGAAATTACCCGTTCCGCCGGATTATAATCTGCCTGAGCATACAGCTCCATAGTTTCCGCCGACATGGACGTCTGGCTTGGATGAAAGGATGAAAATTCCCGAATGCCCTTCGTGTAAAACAGCAGATTCGATCCAATCGTAGTAATATCCTCCCAATTACCGTGAATTCTGGCAATGGGAAGCAATGCATAACCCCAGTTCGCCTTTTCATACTGCTCCATCACGGCCTCCAGCTTGGTCCATCCGAAGCGCATGCCGTCAATATTAGCTTCCTTTTTCCAGTCGCGGTCGTAATTAGCGCCATATCGCCAATTATTATTGTCATCTAGCGAAAAAGCTTCCAGAATAATCACCTTAGGATGCTGATAATGCAGAGCTTCCTTTACGTTAAAATAGGTCTGAACCGTATTCTGAGAATTAGATGCCAGAATGTAACTGTTCATACCTGTTTCACTCGCAATAACAGACGGATCAAAGGAAGCATACGCGTGACTGCTGCCTACCACCAGCAAATCAACTGTTCCTCTTTTCAAGGTATAAAAGTGACTCCATGTACGAATAATTATATTAGAAGGGTACAGCAGCAGAACCGCCGCTTTCAAGCTCACAAAAAAGAATACTGCAAACAGCAGTCCTTTCAAAAAATTCTTCGGAAACCGCTCCCTCAAAAAATCATCCCCTCTGCCATATGATAACGTTTTTCATAATAGCTCAAATTCCATGGTTCCGGGTATGCTGCCGGCGAACATTTCCTGTAAGTCAAACTGCCTTCTATAATCGAGTAGGGAAGACCTGCGCATAAAAAGACTGCCGGACTTAAAAAATCCGACAGCCTTCTGCTGATTATATATTTATTATATTCTCCTTCACTCCTTCGCCCCATAGTAAAGCCAGGGGCTGTAATATTCTTCCGTCACAGGATCCGGCAGAAAGCTTGCCTGATACTCATTGGGCTTTGAAGAATACACCTGGACGGTAAAGCGGTATGCACTGCCCGGCTCATTCTTCAGAAACTCCGCGGGAATCGAGATGCCGCCGTACCCAAACTCCCGAATCCAGTCCATTGTCCAGGTATTGTTCATGACATACTCTCCCGTCTCATCATAAAAAGTCACATTGAAGATATCCTCGTCCCCATAATCATCAAGATTACTCCAGGTGGCAAAGTACAGTCGGGTATTGTCCTTCTCAAACATTCTCCAGGCAAGTCCTGTGGGCGACGGCAGGTGCGGGGCCGACTCTCCCGTATATTCAAAGGCATCCGACACTACATAAGCGCTGTCTGCATAACGAACCCCGTCCCCCACTGCCGCCACGGTAAAATAATAATACCCGTTACCCTGCCAGTCTGTCACGGAATTATAGTCTACGATTTCTCTGTTTCGGAGAGATCCCCCCATCCTGATGACGTCTTCAAAGTACCAGTCATCGTCGTCCGGAGACGGGGGATTTTCCGCATTCCGCCTGTACAGGCGGAAATAGAACTGCACCTCATCTCCATTACCGGATTCCAGCACATTATCCCACACTGTGATCCCTGTCTCCCCATCCCAATGAGGATTTCCCGGTACAGGCAGGACTATAAGGTCAGTTCGCTCTTCTCCGTCTTCCGCTTGTCTGTCGCCATGCGAAGCAATTACCCCCCCCCACACGAAGCAGGTGATAAAGGCCAACAGAAAAGCAGCGGCAAAGCTGCCCGGCACGATCCGGCCTGTCCGCCAAAAAGCCTGGCTCACCTGCCGTACGGACTGGTACCTCTCATCCGGATTTAAGTTCATACATTTTCGGATGATTTTTTTATAGCGCACCTTCCCGCTCTTTTCCGGCAGAAGCTGCTCCAGTGTCGCTCCCAGAGCATAAATGTCCGTCCGCTCGTCAGTCTGTGCAAAACCATACTGTTCCGGCGGCGCATATCCTCTGGTGCCCAACAGCTGCGTGTCCTGCTCCGCTTCCGCCTTCGGCATACGGGCAGCGTCAAAATCAATCAGGTACACTCCGCCTTCTTCCGTAAGGATAATATTGGAGGGCTTGATGTCACGGTGAATGATACCTTTTCCGTGCAGGAACTCCAGAACAGAACACAGTTCCCTGACAATATGCAGGAACTGTTTCTCCGTCAGCTCCTCTGCACCTGAGGTATGTCCCTCTATATACTCTTCGATAACCGTAGTGGAATCTTCCGCAATCGTAACCTCATACAGCCTGGGCAGGCAGGGATGGGGACAATTCTGCAAAGTTTGATAAATCGAATGCTGTCCGTCCAGTTTCTTACGGATATACATCTGCTCTCCGCCTTTTTCCCGCAGCAGATGCACCGTACTTTTTTCACTCTGCTTCAGCAGCCTGACCTCTTCGTATTCCATGGTTCGTTATCCTCCGTATCATTTCCTGCTTGCCGTTTCCCTGATAATCTGGTAGAATTATAGCACACAAATATACGGAGAAACAATATGCAATCGAAAACTACGGAAGAATTGAAGCACGAGATCAAGTCGGCCACGGATATTGAGGATTATTTAAAGGGCAATCAGGAAAATTTGATAACCTCCACTTTAGCCGCACATTTAAACAGCCTGTTGTCTGAAAAAAATCTCAGCAAGGCGGATGTGGTGCGGGACTCAAAGCTGTACCGCACCTATGTGTATCAGATTTTTCTCGGAGAAAAAAGGCCTTCACGGGATATACTTATCGCCATAGCTTTTGGCCTGCACCTCTCTGAAGAAGAATCACAGGCACTGCTGAAAATATCGAAAAACCGTGAATTATACGCAAGAGATGAACGGGACGCCATCATTCTGTTCGCCATACAGAGAAATATGCCGATTATGGCAGTAAATGATCTGCTGTTCGAGCATGACCTTCAGCCCCTGGGAGTGTAGAAAGAATAAAGCCTTTATCCCTTCAGCGTTCGCTCACCACCTGAAAAATATAAAACTTCAAATAATAACTCTGGTCTGCTGCCCAGAGAATGGGATGATCCGGCGCCTGGGTGCTGAACTCCACCTGGCGAAGGCGCTTATGGGCGCCTGCTGCCGCTTCCCGGATGGTTTTCGCAAACAACTCCGGCTCCATAAAATGAGAACAGGAACAGGTTGCAAGGAAGCCTCCGTCCCGAACCAGCTTCATGCCCCGCACATTGATTTCCCGGTAACCCTTCACAGCGTTTTTCACCGAATTACGGGACTTGGTAAAAGCAGGCGGATCCAGGATTACCACGTCGTATTTTTCCCCTTTAGCCTCCAGCTCCGGAAGCAGTTCAAACACATCCGCACACCGGAATTTTACCCTGTCCTCCAGGCCGTTCAATCTTGCATTTTCCGCGGCCCGGTCTATTGCCGGCTGTGAGGCGTCCACGCCCAGAACGCTGTCCGCCCCCGCAGCGCCTGCATTCAGCGCAAAGGAGCCTGTATGGGTAAAGCAGTCCAGCACCTTCTTACCCTTGCAGAACCGGCGGATGGCGGCCCGGTTGTTCTTTTGATCCAGGAAAAACCCGGTCTTCTGGCCATCCTCCACATCCACCATGTAGCGCACACCATTTTCCAGAATTTCCACCTTTGTGTCAAAGGGGACCCCGATAAAGCCCTTGCTGCGCTCCATGCCCTCCTGCAGACGCACCTTTGCGTCGCTGCGCTCGTAAACGCCGCGTATTACAATACCGTCCTCCGCAAGCACCTTTTTCAGGCTCTCCACAATCGTCAGTTTCCACCTGTCAATGCCCAGCGCCAGAGACTCCACCACCAGCACATCCGAAAACTTATCCACCACAATGCCGGGCAGAAAATCCGCCTCTCCGAATATCACCCGGCAGCTGGAGGTATCAATGATCTCTTTCCTGTAATTCCAGGCGTCCCGCACCCGCCGCTCCATAAATGCGGCGTCAATAACCGTATCCCTTTTGCGGGACAGCATTCTGACCCTGATTTTGGAATTTGTGTTAATATATCCGCAGCCCATACCGTATCCGTCAAAGTCCCGCACCTCCACCACGTCCCCGTTTTCAAAGCTGCCCGCAACGGATTCTATCTCGTTGTCGTAGACCCACATGCCTCCGTTTTTCAGGCTGCGGCCCTCTCCCTTTTTCAATGTCACGATTGTATGGTACATAGGCTTTCTCCTTCAGTTATCATCTTTTTCTTTATCTTATTCGATTTTTACTTGACATTCAATCCTATTTTATTTATTATTTTACTGTTGACAGCTTAAGCGGCTATCCTGTTCTGCCGCATACTATCGGCGCGTGGCTCAGCTTGGTAGAGCGCTGCGTTCGGGACGCAGAGGTCGC
>JAMPFR010000023.1 GCA_023664365.1 Acetatifactor muris
GAATTGCGATTGGCATTCTACCTATACGCGACATGCCCGTACCTCCTATATTTTTGTTGGAACTATTGTTACCTGCAGTTTCGTCTCCTGCTCCGTCCGGAAAACCCCTTTACGGAGAATCCCTTTATGGAGAATCCCTTTACGGAGAATCTGCTTCGCAGATTCTCTCAGGGATGAAACATAGATTTTCTTGGGCGGCGTCCTTCGACGCCTTAGAAAATCTTTTCATCCTTACCAGACGAACGCCAGAACTTCTCCGCCTACCTTCAGCTCTCTCGCCTTCTTATCGGTGATAACGCCCTGGTTGGTGGAAAGAATTGCAATACCTAAGCCCCCCAGAACTCTGGGCAGCTCATCCTTGTTTGCATACACGCGAAGACCGGGCTTTGAAATCCTCTTGATACCGGAGATGATTTTCTCATTCTTGTCCGCACCGTACTTCAGGGTGATGTGGATTGTCTTGAAGCTGCCGTCCTCGGTAACATTGTATTTGCTTATATAGCCCTCGTCCAGAAGTATCTGTGCAATGGACATTTTCATCCTGGAAGCGGGCACGTCAACTGTATCATGCTTGGCAGTATTTGCATTACGGATTCTTGTAAGCATATCTGCAATAGGATCACTCATTGTCATTTTGTGACTTCCTCCTTCTATTCCTGATTCTTACCAACTTGCCTTCTTCACGCCGGGAATCTCTCCCTTGTATGCCAGTTCGCGGAAGCAAACTCTGCAAATGCCGTACTTTCTCAAGTAAGCGTGGGGACGGCCGCAAATTCTGCAGCGGGTGTAAGCCTGCGTGGAAAACTTGGGCTTGCGCTGCTGCTTAATCTTCAATGATGTCTTAGCCATGAAAATTTACCTCCTTATTGTTTTGCGAAAGGCATATTGAACAGTGTCAACAGCTCTCTTGCTTCTTCATCGGTCTTTGCCGTAGTAACAAAGATAACATCCATACCTCTGGTCTTGTCAATCTTGTCATACTCGATCTCAGGGAAGATAAACTGCTCCTTGATACCAAGCGCATAGTTTCCTCTGCCGTCGAAGGAATTGGGATTGACGCCTCTGAAGTCACGCACACGGGGCAGCGCAAGGTTTACAAGACGGTCAAGGAACTCATACATCTTCTCGCCCCGCAGGGTGGTCTTGCAGCCGATGTCCATGCCTTCACGAATCTTGAAATTTGCAATAGAATTCTTGGCCTTAGTCAGGACTGCCTTCTGTCCGGTGATGATTTCCATATCAGCCACCGCATTTTCCAGCACCTTGGCATTATCCTTTGCCTCGCCGACACCCATATTGACAACAATCTTATCAAGCTTGGGAACTTCCATAGGGTTCTTGTATCCAAACTTCTTTGTCATAGCATCTACGATTTCATCATAGTACAAATCTTTTAATCTAGCCACTTTGTGTTCCTCCTTCCTATTGATCAGTCAATTACTTCGCCGGTTGCCTTTGCAAAGCGAACCTTCTTGCCGTTTTCCATCTTGAATCCGACTCTGGTTGCCTTGCCCTTATGAACCAGCATAACGTTTGAAATGTCAATAGGAGCTTCTTTCTGGACAATACCGCCGTTGGGGTTTGCCTGAGAAGGCTTTGCATGCTTGGTAACCATATTCACGCCTTCCACGACCACCCTGTGCTTCTTCGCATCCACAGAGAGTATCTTGCCCTCTGCGTCGCTGTCCTTACCGGCAATCACCTTTACGGTGTCGCCCTTCTTAATCTTCATCATTGACATAATGGCACCTCCTTATAATACTTCGGGAGCCAGAGATACAATCTTCATGAACTGCTTCTCACGAAGTTCTCTTGCTACCGGCCCAAAAATACGGGTTCCTCTGGGTGTCTTGTCTTCCTTGATAATCACTGCCGCGTTCTCATCGAACTTGATGTAGGATCCGTCCTTACGACGTGCGCCCTGTACCGTACGCACCACAACAGCTTTCACAACATCACCCTTCTTTACAACTCCGCCGGGTGTTGCATCTTTAACGGAAGCAACAATCACATCGCCAATATGCGCATATCTTCTTGTAGAGCCGCCCATAACGCGGATGCAGAGCAGTTCTTTTGCACCGGTGTTATCAGCAACCTTCAGTCTTGTTTCCTGCTGAACCATGATTTTCCTCCTTTGCCGCACCTACGGCTTACATTACTTCGCTCTTTCTACGACCTCCACAAGCCTCCATCTCTTGTCCTTGGACAGAGGTCTGGTCTCCATGACCTTGACAGTGTCGCCGATGTTGCATGTGTTCTCCTCGTCATGAGCCTTCAGCTTGTAGGTTCTCTTAACGACCTTCTTGTAAAGAGGATGCTTTACATGCTCTTCAATTGCCACTACGATTGTCTTATCCATCTTATTACTGGTAACCTTACCGGTACGCACTTTTCTTAAATTTCTTTCTTCCACGACTTTACTCCTTTCCATGCCGTCAGGCAGTCCGCCTTTCTCCTTTATGCCCTTGCCTTCTCGGTAATCACTGTGTTAATACGGGCAATATTCTTTCTGACGTCCTTGATTCTCGCCGTATTATCCAGCTGATTGGTTGCGTTCTGGAATCTTAAATTGAAAAGCTCTTTCTTTGCAGCAACAAGCTCTGACTGAAGTTCCTCAACGGACTTAGTTTTCAGTTCTTCTACAAATTTACTGGATTTCATTATTCTACACCGCCTTCCAAATCTGCCTTAGAAACGACTTTACACTTGCAGGGAAGCTTATGCATTGCAAGACGCAGCGCCTCTTTTGCCTGCTCCTCGGGAACGCCGGCAATCTCAAACATCACGCGTCCGGGCTTTACAACTGCAACCCAGCTGTCCACAGCGCCCTTACCGGAACCCATACGAGTGCCGATAGGCTTTAAAGTAACGGGTTTGTCAGGGAAAATCTTAATCCACACCTGACCTGCACGCTTCGTATAACGAGTAAGCGCGATACGGGCTGCCTCAATCTGATTCGATTTAATCCAGCAAGGCTCCAGCGATACCAGACCATATTCGCCATAAGCGAGGGTATTGCCTCTCGTTGCCTTGCCCTTCATGGAGCCACGAAACTGTTTACGATATTTCACTCTCTTTGGCATTAACATGATTACTTATCGCTCCCTTCCACCTGATTTCCCTTTGTAGGAAGTATTTCACCCTTATAGATCCAAACCTTAACTCCAACCTTACCATATGTGGTATCGGCCTCTGCAAACCCGTAATCGATGTCCGCTCTCAGGGTCTGAAGAGGAATGGTGCCCTCGCTGTAAAACTCGCTGCGGGCAATATCAGCGCCGCCGAGACGGCCTGCGCATGCGGCCTTGATGCCCAGAGCGCCCGCCTTCATGGTTCTGCCCATGCAGGACTTCATGGCACGTCTGTAGGATACACGGTTCTCAAGCTGCTGTGCGATATTCTCTGCAACCAGCTGTGCATCCCTGTCAGGTCTCTTGATCTCCTTGATGTCAATCAGAACCTTCTTACCGGTCATCTTGGAGAGTTCGTTCTTGGTAACTTCAATCTCAGCGCCGCCCTTGCCGATGATAACACCGGGCTTTGCGGTGTGAATGATGACTCTCACTCTGTCAGACGTTCTCTCAACCTCAATCTTGGAGACGCCTGCGCTGTATAATTTCTTCTTCAGGTACTTTCTGATTTCGTGGTCTTCCACCAGATAATCGGAAAACTCGCCCTCAGCATACCATTTGGAATCCCAATCTTTAATTACTCCCACTCTCAAACCGTGAGGATTAACTTTCTGTCCCATTTATTTGCTCCTTTCCTTACTTCTTCTCGTCCAACACAACGGTGATGTGGCTCATTCTCTTCTCGATTCTGTAAGCCGTGCCCCTTGCTCTGGGCTGGATGCGCTTCATGGTAGGTCCCTTATTCGCATAGCACTCAGCCACATACAGGTTCTCCCTGTTCATTCCGTTGTTGTTCTCTGCATTTGCAATAGCCGACTCAAGCAGCTTCTTGATAAGGCCGGAAGCATATCTGGGATTGTACTCCAGAATTCCTAAGGCAGTCTCAACATCCTTGCCTCTGATAGCGTCCAAAACGAAACATGCCTTCTGGACGGACACCCTGGCATAAGAAAGCTTTGCTGAGGGTCTTGTGTCCTTATTGGCGTTTCTCTCTCTCTTAATTTGACTTCTATGTCCTTTAGCCATAGATAAATATCCTCCTTCTTAAGAATCAAAGCCATGTCCAAGTGGCCTCTGTCTTACCTCACCTTAGACTTCTTTTCATCCTTGCCGTGGCCCCGGTAGGTTCTTGTAGCAACGAACTCACCCAGCTTATGGCCCACCATGTCTTCGGTTACATATACGGGAACATGCTTTCTGCCGTCATGCACCGCAATAGTAAGTCCCACAAAGGAAGGGAAAATTGTAGAACGGCGGGACCAGGTCTTGATGACCTGCTTCTGTCCTGATGCGTTCATAGCGTCAACTTTCTTTAACAGGCTTGCGTCTGCGAAAGGTCCTTTTTTCAGTGATCTAGCCATTGTCTTTCCTCCTGTTTTAATTTACTTCAATGCTCTGCCGTCGCGTCTTCTTACAATCAGCCTGTTGGAAGACTTCTTGGATTTACGGGTCTTCAGTCCGAGAGCAGGCTTACCCCAAGGAGTGCTGGGGCCGGGACGTCCGATACCGGTCTTGCCTTCACCGCCGCCGTGAGGGTGGTCGTTCGGGTTCATAACAGAACCGCGGACCGTAGGGCGGATGCCCATGTGGCGCTTACGTCCTGCCTTACCGATATTGACAAGGTTGTGATCCGTATTGCCCACAACGCCGATTGTTGCACGGCATACCAGGGGAACCATTCTCATCTCGCCGGAGGGGAGACGAAGTGTGGCGTACTTTCCTTCTTTTGCCATCAGCTGCGCGCTGTTTCCCGCTGCGCGGACCATCTGGCCGCCCTTTCCGGGATGCAGCTCAATATTGTGTACCTGAGTACCTACGGGGATTTCGGACAAAGGCAGGCAGTTGCCCACTCTGACCTCCGCCTCGGGGCCGTTCATGACCTTCATGCCGTCAGTCAGTCCCGTGGGAGCCAGGATATATGCCTTCTCACCGTCCGCATAGCAAATCAATGCAATGTTTGCGCTTCTGTTGGGATCATATTCAATGCCCATTACAGTAGCCGGGATGCCATCCTTGTACCGCTTGAAATCAATCACTCTGTATTTCCTTCTGGAGCCGCCGCCATGGTGTCTCACAGTAATCTTACCCTGATTGTTGCGGCCGGCATTCTTATTCAGAGAGGTGCACAGGCTCTTTTCGGGAGTAGTCTTGGTAATCTCGGCAAAGTCAGAACCGGTCATATTCCTTCTGGAGGGTGTATAGGGATTATATGTCTTTATACCCATCGTTTTTATCTCCTTATCTTAATCATTTTATAAGCCCGCAAAGATTTCGATATCCTTGCTGTCCTGGGTCAGAGTGACAATAGCCTTTTTGGTCTTTGCGGTCTTTCCGGGAACCGGTCCCCGCCTTCTGCTCTTGTTCTTCACCTTTCCCTTATAATTCATAGTGTTGACATTCTTAACCCGGGTGCCCTCGAACATCTTCTCGACAGCTTCCTTAATCTGAGCTTTGTTTGCCTCTGTATGAACCAGGAACGTATATTTCTTCTCGCCCATACCAGCCATACTTTTCTCGGTAATAACCGGTTTGAGGATTACATCATAATATTTAATATCTGCCATTATGCGTACACCTCCTCGATTTTTGCAACGGCGTCTCTGGTCAGTACCAGTGTCTTTGCCTTCATGATGTCGTAGGTATTGATGGTATTTACCAGAGAGGTATCAACCTCTGCCACATTTCTTGCGGAGCGGAGCACCTTGTCATCCTTCTCTGCAAGAACCACCAGTCCCTTTTCAACCTTCAGATTGTTCATTACCTTCACAAAATTCTTTGTCTTGATCTCGTCAAGCTTCAGCTCATCCACAACAATCAGGCTGTTATTCTGAACCTTATCGGTGAGCGCGGATTTCAGCGCCGCTCTCTTTTCCTTCTTGTTAAGCTTGAACGAATAATCTCTGGGAACGGGAGCAAATACCATGCCGCCGCCCGTCCACTGGGGCGCTCTGGTGGAACCCTGTCTCGCATGACCGGTCCCCTTCTGCCTCCAGGGCTTTCTTCCTCCGCCGGATACCTCGGAACGGGTCTTTGCCTTCTGAGTTCCCTGACGCTTGTTTGCAAGCTGCTGTACAACCGCCATGTGTACCAGGTGCTCATTAATCTCCACACCAAATACGGCATCGTTTAATTCGATTGTACCAACTTCCTTGCCTTCCATATTAAAAACTGATACGTTTGCCATCTGATTGGTCCTCCTTTCGCACGCGCCCGTTATGCCTCGGCCCTCGTTGTCTCTTTAATGGTTACTAATGCTTTCCTGGGTCCGGGTACGGAACCCTTTACCAGCAGCAGATTCTTCTCTGCGTCTACCCTCACGACCTCAAGGTTCTGAACAGTCACCTTCACGCAGCCCATATGTCCGGGCATTCCCTTGCCCTTGAACACGCGGCTGGGAGAGGAGCAGGCGCCGTTGGAGCCCTGATGGCGATGGAACTTGGAACCGTGCTTCATGGGTCCCCTGTGCTGTCCCAGTCTCTTGATTGCGCCCTGGAAGCCCTTTCCTTTGGAGATTGCAGAAGCGTCAATCCTGTCGCCCTGTGCAAAGATGTCTGCCTTAATCTCCGCCCCCATGGTATATTCATCAGCATTCTCGAATCTGAACTCCCGGATATATCTCTTTGCGCTTACGCCCGCCTTTTTGAAATGGCCTGCCTGCGCCTTGTTTACACCGTGCCTGTGAATAACTTCCTTCCTTCCGCCGGCGTCCTTATTCACGATTCTTTCCTTCTTATCTTCAAAGCCCACCTGCACTGCGCTGTAACCGTCATTTTCCTTCGTCTTGACCTGGGTTACCACACAGGGGCCTGCCTGAAGAACGGTCACGGGAAGTAGTGTGCCGTCTTCGCTGAAGATTTGTGTCATTCCGACTTTGGTTGCCAAAATTGCTTTCTTCATTTTTCCTCTCTTTCTGCCCTTTAAGGCTTTCTACATAGCGGACCACGCGGTTACCGTTGCGTCATAACCACAGGGATTTCTCCCTTTTCCCAACTCGGCATGGGAAGTGTTCTTACGTCTGTAGAGGTTTTTGATTATTATTTTGTCTTCATCTTAATGTCAATGTAAACGCCTGCAGGCATTTCCAGCCTCTGCAGCGCATCCACCGTCTTCTGGGTAGGCGCGATGATGTCAATCAATCTCTTGTGGGTTCTCTGCTCAAACTGCTCTCTGGAGTCCTTATACTTGTGTACGGCTCTTAAGATTGTAACAACCTCTTTCTTGGTAGGAAGGGGCACGGGGCCGCTTACCTCAGAACCGGTCTTCTTTACAGTTTCGATAATCTTGCTTGCAGATGCGTCCACCAGCTGATGCTCATATGCCTTCAGGGTGATTCTCATTACTTGACTTGCCATAAAAAAAGTCGCCTCCTTTTCGCACTTTCAGTCTCAAGTACGACAAGCGGTGACTGTACACTCTCCCGTGTGTGTCCTGACTCCTTACGCAACATTCTACGGACGTCCGGCCTATCACACGTCGTTTCTGCCTGATGCAGACCTTTCAAAACCTTGTCCCTCTCCGGGAAACAAAAGCTTTTCTGTACAGTGACTTGTCGTCAGTTTTCTAACTTGACATTCGCTCCACGGAAAACCTGCTTACCATTGCTGATAAACAGCAACCTCACGTTTCACAGCTATCATGCCACAGCAATAGATAGTATAATGGGTATTTCCTTTTTTTGCAAGAACTTTTTTTAAATTATTGTATTTTTTCTAGTACAAATTTTTTCGGGTGCTTTACAGGATACTGTTCTTTTTCTATAATAGAATAAAATCAATATTTATTATAGAAGGTAAAGAAGGGAAGATACGGGCGTCATGTGGATTGCGGATAAGTGGACGGATTATGAGGTGTTGGACGCCTCCGGCGGGGAAAAGCTGGAGCGATGGGGGGATTATATCCTGGTAAGGCCGGATCCCCAGGTCATATGGAATACTCCCCGGAAGCATCCGGGCTGGAACAGCCGGAACGCCCATTATCACCGCAGCGCCAAGGGCGGCGGTGAATGGGAGTTTTTCAGCCTGCCGGATGAATGGACGATTTCCTACGCCCTGCCCCGGATATCTCCGGCGGCCCGCACTCTCAGTTTCCGCCTGAAGCCCTTCAGCTTTAAGCATACCGGCCTTTTTCCGGAACAGGCTGTGAACTGGGACTGGTTTTCCGGACTGATACAGGCTTCTCTGAAACGCAATCCGAATCGGCAGCCGAAAATTCTGAACCTTTTTGCCTACACCGGCGGAGCAACCCTTGCCGCCGCAGCGGCAGGCGCCGCCGTCACCCATGTGGACGCCTCAAAGGGAATGGTGGGCTGGGCGAAGGAAAATGCCGTAAGCTCCGGCCTGGGAGACGCACCCATCCGCTGGCTGGTGGACGACTGCGTTAAATTTGTGGAACGGGAAATCCGCCGGGGCAGCCGCTATGACGGCATTATTATGGATCCTCCCTCCTATGGACGCGGACCAAAGGGCGAAATCTGGAAAATCGATGAAGGCGTCTGGCCTCTCCTGCAGTCCGCTGCCCGGCTGCTCTCTGAAAACGCCCTTTTCTTTCTAATCAACTCATACACTACCGGACTTCAACCCGCCGTGCTGTCCTATATGCTGAACGCTGCTCTGCCCGGACGGCCCGGGGAGCATGTGGAGGCTGCGGAAATCGGACTGCCTGCAGGCGAATCCGGACTGTTCCTGCCCTGCGGAGCATCCGGACGCTGGAGCGCAGGGAAAAGTAATCTCTGAAAATAATTTAAATAATTACGGCAGGAAACTAATCAGGCTTAAATATTATAACTAAATATTGTGTTTCAACATTTTATCAGTTAAGGGGCTTATTCTATGCGCAAGAAAGTACAAACCTTCTCCGAACTTCAGAAACATTTGTTCAGTATCCTGGTCTGCGTTTTCTGCATGGCAGCCGCTGCAGGCATCTCTTCCGCCTGCTCTTACCTGTTCAGCCGCCTCTCCCTTAACTGCACACTGGTATTTGTCCTGTTTGTGATCCTAGCCTCCTGCGGTTCCGCCGCCCGGCTGTATGGCGTCCTCTGCTCCGTATTTGCAGTATTCTGGCTGAACCTCAGACTCCCGCCCGTTCCCGCAGACCGTCCGACGGAGCTATTGTGCGCCGTGGGCATCCTCACCTTCTTAAGTCTTCTGACCTTTCGCCTGGCAGGTCAGGCCGATTGGGCGGTCATGGCCGGAAAGCAGCTGGAGGAAGCGAAAACAGAAAAAATGCGCGCCAATCTTCTGCGGGCAATCTCTCATGATCTGCGAAGCCCCCTCACCGGCATCATAGGCAACAGCCTTACATACCTGGAGCACCAGGATTCTCTGACAGACGCCGAGAAGGAGACCCTTGTACGCAGCATCTATGAAGCCTCCTCCCGGCTCGTAAACATGGTGGAAAACCTTCTGACCGTCACCCACATCAGAAATCATAATCTCACCATCACCACCCGGGAGGAATCTGTGGAGGAGGTTGTAGCGGAGGCTCTGCAAAGAGCGGAAAAGCAGCACCCTGCCTGCAGCATCCGCGTCTCTGTTCCGGAAAGCTTCCTTATGATTCCCATGGACGCCGCCCTGATCGAACAGGTCACTGTCAATCTGCTGGAAAACGCCCTGCTTCACTCCGGCGCCGACGCCCCCATAGATTTTATTGTGGAAGACCGCCCCGACTGCGTCTCATTTACCGTCCGGGACTACGGGAACGGCATTCCCGGGAATAAGCTGAAACATCTCTTTGAGGATACGGATTACGCCCCGCCTCCTGCAGGCGCCCGGAAGGGAATGGGTATCGGCCTGGTCATCTGTAAAACCATCATCACCGCCCACCACGGCACCATTACAGGACATAACCACTCAGAGGGCGCGGAATTTATCTTTACATTGCCAAAGAGAAAGGAGAACCCGCATGAATTCCAAAATTAACATCCTTCTGATTGAAGACGATAAGAATACCTGTTCTTTTATCATTACCCTGCTCACCAGAAACGGCTATCATGTGATCTGCGCCTGCTCCGGTCGGGAAGGCTTAAGTCTTGCCGCCGCAAACTGTCCCGATGTGATTCTTCTGGATCTGTGCCTTCCTGATATGGACGGCTGCGAAGTCATAACAAGTCTGCGGCGCTGGAGCGGCAGCCCCGTCATCGTCCTCTCCGCCAGGGAGACGGAGCAGGACAAGGTGCAGGCTCTGGATCTGGGCGCCGACGATTATATTACCAAGCCCTTCGGCACAGAGGAGCTTATGGCCCGCATCCGCGCCTGTCTGCGCCACCGGTACACCGGTTCTTCCGGCAGGATATACCGCGCCCTTGGACTGAAAATCGATCTGGAGACGGGAACCGTTTCCCTGGACGGCGAAACCATCCACCTGACCCATGTGGAATATCGGCTTCTGGCACTCCTGGCCGAACACTCCGGCCGGGTTCTGTCCTACCGCGAAATCATGAACGCCATCTGGGGGCCTTACGCGGATGGCAGCAATCAGATCCTCCGGGTCAACATGGCAAACATCCGGCACAAAATCGAAAAGAATCCCGCCAGGCCCCAGTATGTCTTTACGGAGGTGGGCGTAGGCTATCGGATGCGTGAAAACGAGTGTACATAAAGCAGGCAAAAAAGCTTACCATGTAAGAGCTTCCAGCAGCCTGATAATTTCTTCCCGTTCCAGGACGCCCCGATACTCCACCAGCATCCCGTTTTCATAAAGCAGTCCGAACTGTACATACCCGTCGGCTCCGGCATCCGGAATCAGATCCTGCCACGCCTCCTGTACCGTATAAAGAGGAGGCTCTTCATCAAACCGCAGATCGGCCGTCAGCTCCGTAGGCGTCACACGCAGCCAGAGACTGTGTTCTCCATCCCGCCACGCATACACCCTGCTGTCCTGATTCTCTGTGGCTCCGCCGGCCGCTTCCGTCTCCACCGGGCTGTATTCCCCGGGCACTGCCGCTCTTATTCCAGCCAAATCCTTTTTGAGCTTATCCTGTGCTGCCGAGCCGTCGGAACCCTCTGACTCCCTGGCCGACTCCTGCAGCTCATGGTCTCTTCCGGGTTCTGCCTCTGCCGCGACGGATTCCGATGCGGCGGCTTCCGGACTTGTGGCCGACTCCTGCTGCATCTTACCGGGCAAAGCCGCAAGCCGCTCCACATCCAGCCATTCCGGCTCCGCCCAGGCAGCCTCTTCTCCGTCGAAAAGAGAATCCCCCGGCGCATCCGCCGCACCTGCTGCCATTTCCACCGGCTCCCCGCCGTCTCTCACATCCGCCGCCATAGGCGCAGCGTTGTCTCCTGCCCCGCCGTTGGTATTCATTTCCCGGGTATATTTTGCAGCGCCTCCCGCATTGCCCATGCGCATCCGGCTCAGGCTGTAAAATGCCGCTCCCGTAACCAACAGGCAGATACAGGCGGCGCAGGCAGCTCCGTATCGCCGTACAAAGCGGCGAACCTTTATTTTATTCCCGACTTTTTCAGCATTTTTGCCGCTGCGCTCCAGAAGTTCCTGATCCACGGCTGACAGCGCCTCCATCACTCTCATGGCGCCATGCTCCTTCTCCGTTCTCAAAGTACGATTCCCTCCTTCTCCAGATACTCCTTCAGCTTGTTTCGGGTGCGGAACAGACTGGTCTTCACCGTATTCAGGTTCATGCCGTACCGCTTTGCAATCTCTGCGTACTCCTCCACATACCAGTATCTTCTCAGGAATATGTTACAGTCCTTCTCCGGAAGCCTGTGAAGAAACGCATTTATCAGTCTTTCCAGTTCGGCAGCCGCCACTGCGTCCTCCGTGCTGCGGGTATCCGGCACACACTCAGCCAGTTCATCCAAAGCCACGGGCATCTCCCCGCCTCCGCGTTTCATAGTCCGCCGCTCCTTCCATCTGTCCAGAGAGAGATTCCTCGTGATGGTGCCCAAAAACAGCGCAAGCTTACCCGGCCTGCCCGGCGGTATGGCATTCCACGCCCGAAACCAGGTATCGTTGACACATTCGTCAGCATCCTCTTTTGTATACAAAATGTGCCAGGCAATGCTGTAACAATAGTTTCCGTAAGCACTCTGGGTCTCTGCTATGGCCCGTTCGTCCCGCGCCCAGTACAGCTCCAAGATCTCCGCGTCCTTCAAGGCATCTCCTCCCTGTCACCCTCTTCGTCCCTATAGACGGCATCTGTTTCCGAAAGTTTCACATCAGGGGCGCAATAATTCTCATCACCCAGCCAAACGCCCTCTCCCAAAGCTTCCTCTTTTTCAGTTCCTCCCGGGTCTGCTCAATACATTTTGCCAGGGTATCCTGTATATCGCGCTCTACCACGGCAATCCGGGAATTACGGTACAGGATGACGCCGCACTCAAAATGATGGTACAGGCTGCGGTAATCCAGGTTCACCGTTCCCAGCACCGCCTTCTCGTCATCCGACACGAACACCTTGGCATGGACAAAGCCCGGTTCATACTCACAGATACGCACTCCCGCCTCCAGCAGCTCGTCGTAATATGTCTTCGCCAGCAAAAAGGCATATTTTTTATCAGGAATGTGAGGCATGACAATTATCACCTCCACTCCTCTCTTGGCGGCATAAATCAGGGCCATCAGCATCTCGTGGTTGGGAATCAGATAGGGCGTCATAATGTGTACATAGGAGTGGGCCGAATGGATAATATCCAGATATACCTGCTCCCCTACCCGCTCCGGACCCAGGGGACAGACGCTGTAAGGAATGGCATAGCCGTCGGAGGGCATGGAGCTTCCTGCCGGGCAGGCATACCGCCCGAAGTCCTCCGTCTGCCGTTCCGACTCGTTCCACATTTCCAGAAACATATAGGTAAACCGCTCCACCGCATCTCCCCGCACCATGACGCCGGTATCCTTCCAGTGGCCGAATCGCTGCTTCCTGTTGATGTATTCGTCCGCCAGGTTGATGCCGCCGGTAAACGCGGTTTTCCCGTCAACCACCAGTATCTTCCGATGGTCACGGTTATTGTAATGGGGCGAAAAAATCGGTTTTATCGGGGCGAACATCTTGCAGCGGATACCCTCCGCCTCCAAAACTCTCGGATAATAGCTGGGCAGATTAAACAACACATCCGTGCCGTCATACATGAACCTGACTTCAACGCCCTGCTCCGCCTTCTCCTTCAGAATGTCATGAATCACGTCCCACATATATCCTTCGCTGACTATAAAGAACTCCACGAAAATAAACTGTTCCGCTTTTTTCAGTTCCTCCACAATGGCAGGAAACTGTTCATCTCCCAGAGAAAAATATGTCACCTGCGTCCTGTCGTAGACAGGGCTTGCATCCCGATTGTACAAATAATGCGCAAACCGGCCCATATGGGGATTCTCCGCGCAAAGTCTCTCCCATGTGTCCCGGTTTGCCTTCACATGCCGCTTTGTCTCTTTTTCAAGCTCCTTCAGCCGGTTATACATTACCTTTGTGCCCGGCTGCATAATAATGGTTGCGTAAAAAATTGCCCCGAATATGGGAAAAATGGCAATGGGAAACATCCATGACAGCTTCATGTCCGGAATTCCCCTTGCGTTAAAAATATGAAGCACCACTATGACGCTGATTACCGCAAACAGTCCGTAAAACCAGAAGCTGTAGCTTCTCAGCCAGAAATATCCCACCGCCAAAAACGCCAGCTGCATTCCGAAGCCCAGAATCAGTATGGCGGTTCTGCCGTAAATAATGGTCTTAATATTTCCGACTTTTCTCTTAACTGTGTCCCTGGTACTCATACTGCCTCTCATTCTGCCGTCCCACAGCCCCACCGTTCACGAAGCCGCCCGGCAATCACCCGCCGTCCCGCAGCCCCACCGCCCTGTCAGAATCCTTGGGAGGATTCCAGAAAGCCGGTGAGATTCTGCAGACAGCGATAAAGAATCTCCATCTCTTCCTCGTTCAAATCCTTCACGATCGCCTTTATCATTTTCTTATGAAAATCCCGGTGATGATAAAAGGCTTTCTTCCCTTTTTCCGTCAGCACCACATATACCACACGCTTGTCTTCCAGACTTCGTTCCCTGACAATATAGCCTTTCTTTTCCAGCCCGTTCATGTTGGTAGTCAGGGTGCTTACCGTAACGGAAAGGCTATGGGCAATGGCTGACATATTCCGGTGTTCGCTGACGCCGATGGCCTCTATAATGTGCATATCGTTGTTTGTAATGTCACTGAATTCCTCCGTAATGACCGCCTTTGCCTCCATGTCCATAACATGATTAAAAAGCTTTGCCAGCAGCTCGCTCATAGACCTTTTTCTCGTCTGAACCATTTTACGCCCCCAACTTTTCTTACCATTTCATAACGCAGGCGCCCCAGGTAAGCCCCGCGCCGAAGCCGGACAGCACCACATTCATGCCCGCCTTCAGCCTTCCGTCCTTTTTCAGCTCGTCCAGCAGCACCGGGATGGCAGCGGAGGACATGTTTCCCACCCGGTCAAGATTCACGGGAAATTTTGCCATGTCCTGCTTCAGGCGCTTTGCAATGCTCTCTATAATACGGAGGTTTGCCTGGTGCAGCACAAATAAATCCACGTCCCCGGCAGTCATCTGTGCCCGGGCCAGCGCCTCCTCGATACATTCCGGCACCTGCCGCACCGCAAAGGCAAAAATCTCTCTGCCGTCCATTTGTATCCAAGGCGTCTGCAGCTTTGCTTCCACATAGGGATTTTTCAGCTGCCGGGCGTCGCATCTGAGCGCGCCGCCCCTGCTTCCGTCGGAATGCTGTACAAAGTAAAAAGCATCCTGCTGTCCGCTGTACTCCGCCAGCACCGCTCCCGCGCCGTCGCCAAAGAGGATGCAGGTGCCTCTGTCCGTCCAGTCCACCAGCTTGGACAGCACCTCCGCCCCCACTATCAGCGCTTTTTTATAAATTCCTGCCTCCATGTACGCCCATGCGGTGTGCAGGGCAAACAGGAACCCGGAGCATGCCGCATTCAGATCAAGGGCTGCGGCCCTTGAAGCTCCGATCAGCCCCTGCACCTGGCAGGCCACACAGGGAACGCCGGTTTCCGGTGAACAGGTAGCCACCAGAAGAAGATCCACCTCCTCCGGTGTGCAGCCTGCGTCCGCCAGCGCCCTTTTGCAGGCGGACGCAGACAGCTCTGTCACCGTCTCTCCGGCAGATATGTGTCTGCTGCCGATACCGGTTCGTTCCCGTATCCACCGGTCGGAGGTTTCCACCATCTGCGCCAGGTCTTCATTTGTCACTGTTTTTTCGGGGAGCGCGCTCCCCGTTCCGATAATTTTAATGGACATAACCTTTCCCTTATCTTATCCAATCTGCTGTATATTAAAACTTCCGAAACCGCTCATACCGCTCTGCGGCGATTGCCTCCCCGTCCATGCCCCGGTACCGCTCCAGAAATTCCTTCATCTGTTCCTTCATATACCCTGCAATGGCTTCCGTGGTACTCTCGTCCGCACCGCCGAACTCGGGGATAATCTTCTCCGCCACCTGCAGCTCCTTCAAATCCTGGGCGGTAATGTGCATTACCTCGCTGGCCTCCTTCGCTTTGGAAGAATCCTTCCAGAGAATGGACGCAAAGCCCTCCGGTGAAAGAATGGAATAGGTTGCGTTTTCCAGCATCCAGACCTCATTGCCCACTGCGGTGGCAAGGGCGCCGCCGCTGCCACCCTCTCCGATGAAAATGCACAGTATGGGCACCTTCAGCGCCGACATCTCGCACAGATTCCGGGCAATGGCTTCCCCCTGGCCCCTCTCCTCCGCCTCAATGCCGCAGAAGGCTCCGGAGGTATTGATAAAGCTCACAATGGGGCGGTTAAATTTTTCCGCCTGCTTCATAAGGCGAAGGGCCTTGCGGTATCCCTCCGGCATGGGCATACCGAAATTCCGCTCCTGACACTCTTTGATATTTTTCCCCTTGTGCTCCGCAATCACCGTCACCGGCTGGCCGTCCAGAAACGCGATACCCCCCACTATGGCAGGATCGTCTCTGAAGGCTCTGTCGCCGTGGGCCTCCACAAAGTAGTCGAAAATATGCTCCATATAATCCAGCGCCTGGGGACGCTCCACCTTCCGGGCCGCCTTCACCTTCTCCCAGGCTCCCTTGGGGCGCACCTTCCACTCCTGCTCCTTTAAGATCTCACTGAGAACAAACCGGGAATCCTTTCCCGCAGTAAAGTCAGCATATTCCTTTTCCCTGCACTGATGGGACTTCACCAGGAAGTAAATGGTCTTCTTCAGATTCTCCCGCTTTACAATGCCGTCAATGATGCCGTGGGATTCCAGAAACTCCGCAGTCTGAAAGCCCTCGGGCAGCTCCTGTCCGATGGTCTGCTTGATGACTCTGGGGCCTGCGAACCCAATCAGCGCCCCCGGCTCCGCCATAATCACATCCCCCAGCATGGCAAAGCTTGCCGTCACGCCTCCCGTGGTAGGGTCTGTGAGTACGGTACAGTAAAGCAGTCCCGCTTCGCCCAGCTTTTTGATTGCGGCAGCGGTCTTTGCCATCTGCATGAGGGAAATAATGCCCTCCTGCATCCTGGCGCCGCCGGAACAGCAGAACAGAAATACAGGCAGCTTTTCCTCCACCGCACGCTCAATGGCGGCGGTAATCTTTTCTCCTACCACATGTCCCATGCTGGCCATAAGGAACCGGGCGTCGCAGATACCCAGCATAATGTCCTCGCCGAACACCTTACAGCGTCCCACCGTCACCGCCTCGTCCAGACCGGTCTTCTCTTTTGCCTCCGCCAGCTTCTCCTCATAGCCTTCATAGTTCAGGGGATTCTGAACGGGAAAGTCCGTAAACCAGGGTTCAAAGGTATGCGGGTCGGCAACCATGCGTATCCTGTTGTGTATCCTTACCCGGAAATACCCTCCGCACTCATAGCATATATACTTTTTCTTCACAACCCGTTCTCTGTCCACACTCTTTCCGCACTTGGGACACCGGATCAGGACCACTTCCTTTACCTGCTCCTTATCCTGCGCCGGGGTTTCCCGGGCGTCGGCGGCTTCCTGCCCTTCCGGGCTCTTTTCCCCGTCTCCCGGCGTCTCCACCGGGTCAGACTTGTTTATTTTACTTAAGGTTTTTGAAAAAAACTCCGCTCTCTTCTGCTTCAGAATCCAGTTCATACGCTCGCCTCCTTACCCGATAGCAAAGGTCAGTTCCCCTCTGGCGGCAATTTTGCCGTCCACCGTGGCAACAGCCCTTCCCACACCCACAGGCCCTTTTACTTTGATGATTTCCATCTCCAGGGTCAGCACATCCCCCGGCACTACCTTCTGTTTGAACTTTGCCCCGTCGATACCCGCGAAATAGGCGGTACGGCCCTTCCACTCCGGCCGGGAGAGGACAGCCACCGCTCCCACCTGGGCCAGCGCCTCTATGATAAGTACCCCGGGCATCACCGGATTCCCCGGAAAATGTCCCTGAAAATAAGGCTCGTTCATGCTGACGCATTTCTTCCCCACAGCCCGGACGCCGGGCTCCAGTTCCTCTATGGTATCTATCAGCAGGAACGGATAACGATGGGGAATGATTTCCATAATTTCCTTTGCAGTGTACAATGACATGTCTATGCTCTCCTTATCTTCTGCCAACCGATGCGACGCTGTCCGTCTGCCGTCACATTGTCGGTGTGCCGTCATACGGCTCTCCATACCGCTGCCTGGCGGCGGCTCAATTCAGTATGTATCTGCCCAGCAGAATACTGGCATTGTGCCCGCCGAAGCCCAGAGAATTGCTGAGGGCATAAGGCACTTCCTCCTGATAACTCTCCTTGCAATAGTTCAAATCCATCTCCTCATCGGACTCCCGAAGCCCCACTGTCTTGTGGATAAAGCCCTCCTGAATCTCCTTGACGCAGGCGATGAATTCCACGGCTCCCGCCGCCCCGAGAAGGTGTCCTATCATGGACTTGGTGGAATTTATTTTCAGCTTTTCCGCATGCTCTCCAAAGGCAAGCTTGATAGCTCTGGTCTCAAACAGATCGTTGTGGTGGGTTGCCGTGCCGTGGGCATTAATATAAGTCAGCGCCTCCGGTGCAACACCTCCGTCCTCCAGAGCGTTCTGCATGGCTTTTGCCGCTCCCGCTCCGTCCTCCGCAGGAGATGTAATATGATAAGCGTCCGATGAACAGCCGTAGCCCAGCACCTCCGCATAGATGCGGGCTCCCCGCTTTCTGGCGTGTTCCAGCTCCTCCAGAACCACCACGCCTGCCCCCTCTCCCATGACAAAGCCGCTTCTGTCCTTATCAAAGGGAATGGAGCATCTCTCCGGATCCGTGCTGTCCGAAAGAGCCGTGAGGGCCGTGAAGCCTGCTATTCCCACAGGGGTTACCGCAGCCTCCGTACCGCCGGCCACCATCACATCCGCGTCGCCATACTGAATGGCCCGGAATGCTTCGCCGATGGAGTTGGTGCCTGTGGCACATGCCGTCACCACATTCAGGCTCTTTCCCTTCAGTCCGAACAGAATGCTTACATTGCCCGCCGCCATGTTGGAAATCATGAGAGGCACAAACAGAGGCCCCACCCTGGAGGGGCCCTTCTCCATAAGTCTGGCATGTTCCCGCTCTATGGCCTGAAGGCTTCCGGTTCCGCTGCCGATGGAACAGCCCGCCTTCCAGGGATCCTCCTTCTCCATGTCCAGCGCCGCGTCCCTGATTGCCTCCCCGGCAGCCGCCACGGCATACTGGCAGAACAGCTCCATGCGTCTCGCCGCCTTTTTGTCCATATATTTTTCAGAGTCAAAATCCTTCACCTCCGCCGCCAGCTTACATTTGTAATCCCCGGCGTCAAATTTGGTGATGGGCGCAAACCCGATTTTTTCCTGCTTTACGCCGTTCCAGAATTCCTCCACGCTGTTGCCGATGGGAGTCACAGCCCCCATGCCCGTCACGACTACTCTCCTTGTATTCATCCACAGTCTCCTCACTTTTCTGTATCCGGTGCCGCATGTTACATCCGTGCTGTTCTGATATCTTCAGGCGGCGGCTGCGGCCTTATATGGCCATGCCGCCGTCCACGCAGATTACCTGGCCTGTAATATAATCGGAACCGCTGCCCGCCAAAAAGCCCACGGTCTCCGCGATCTCCTCCGGCAGCCCCATTCTGCCCATGGGAATGGCGCCCACAGCGGCTTCCCTGGTCTTCTCCGGCATAGCCGTTGTCATCTCCGTGTCGATAAAGCCGGGAGCCACTGCATTGACGCAGATACCCCGGCTTGCAAGCTCTCTGGCAACGCTTTTCGTCAGTCCTATCATGCCCGCCTTGGAAGCGGAGTAGTTTGCCTGTCCTCCGTTGCCCAGGACGCCGGAGACAGAAGAGATATTGATAATCTTTCCGCTGCGCTGCTTCAGGAAATAACGTGAAAGATGCCGGATGGTATTAAACGCTCCCTTCAGGTTCGTATTCAATACGCTGTCGTACTCCTCCTCCGACATGCGCATAATCAGGTTATCCCGGGCGATTCCCGCATTGTTCACCAGAATATCCACCCTTTTATACTTTCCGATAACCTCCTCCGTCATCCTTCCGCAGGCGTCAAAGTCCGCCACATTGCAGCAGATTGCTTCGGCGCTTCCGCCCATGCCCTCTATCTGCTCCACTACTTCACGGGCTCTGTCCGCCGAACCGTTATAATTCACCAGAACCGCGGCTCCCATGGAGCCCAGCTTCAATGCGATAGCTCTCCCGATTCCCCGGCCGGCGCCGGTAACCAGCGCAACCTTTCCGCTTAAATTTTTTTCTGCCGTCTCCATATGCATCCTCATTTCACTGATTTTCCAGAAGCCTGTTCAGGTCTTCTACCGTAGCCACATTTTTCATTGTCACGCCGCTGTTGATTTTCCGCACAAAGCCGCTGAGGGTCTTGCCGGGCCCGATTTCGATGAAAGTATCCACGCCGGATTCTATCATGCGTTCCACCGTCTCCCGCCACCTCACCGTGCCGGATACCTGCTTCGCCAACAGTTCCCTGACTCTTTCCTTATCTGTCACCGGAGCCGCCTCCACATTGCACAGATAGGGAATTTTCGGATCATACACCGCTGCCTGCTTCAGCTCTTCCGCCAGCTTTTCTCCTGCTCCCGCAAGCAGCTTGGAGTGAAACGGCCCGCTTACCTTTAAAGGAACACACCTTTTTGCCCCTGCCGCCTGCAGCTGTTCTGCAGCCTGCTGTACCGCCTTCTCCTCCCCGGTAATCACAATCTGCCCGGGGCAGTTATCGTTGGCAATGGAAACAATGCCCGGCGTCTCACTGCAAATCCGCCCTATGGCGTCCGCGTCCAGCCCCAGCACCGCCGTCATTGCGCCGCCTGTGGGATAAGCCTCCTGCATATAAATGCCCCGGCTCCGAATCAGCCGGAACAGATCCTTCAGCTCCATGACGCCTGCCGCCGCCAGCGCCCCGTACTCGCCAAGGCTTAAGCCCGCGCAGCAGTCCGCCTTTACTCCCTTTTCCTCCAGCACCTTTAAGATAGCCACCTCGGTAGTCAGCATGGCAATCTGTGTGTATTCGGTAACGTTCAGCCGTTCATTTTCCGTAAAGCAAAGCTCCGCCACATCCAGCCCCGTAGCCTCCCGGGCCAGCTCATACACCTTTTTTGCCGTCTCATAGGCGTCATAAAAGTCCTTTCCCATGCCGGGGTACTGGGCGCCCTGACCGGGAAAAACAAATGCCGTCTTACTCATAGCTCTTTCCTTTCCCCAGCAGCTCTCCTGCCTGCTCCATAATCTCTTCAATCATTTCCTTACAGGTCTGCTCCCGGTTCACCATACCCGCAATCTGGCCCGCCATGACGGTTCCGTTGGTTATGTCGCCTTCCATAACCGCCCGGCGCAGCGCTCCCAGCCCCAGCTTCTCCAGTTCCTCAAAGCCGGCGCCTTCCTTTTCCAGACGCAGGTATTCCCTGGTCATATGATTCCGAAGGGAACGCACGGGATGGCCCGTGCTCATTCCGGTGACCTCTGTGTCAATGTCTTTGGCCTTAATCAGCTTTTCCTTATAATTAGGATGTACAATGGACTCCTTTGCCACCACGAACCGGGTACCCATCTGAACGCCTTCCGCCCCCAGCATCAGCGCAGCTGCAAAGCCCCGCCCGTCTCCGATTCCTCCTGCGGCGATCACAGGTATGCCGACTGCATCCGCCACCTGGGGCACCAGAGCCATGGTTGTGAGGGAACCGATATGTCCGCCGCTCTCCATGCCTTCCGCCACTACTGCGTCCGCGCCTGCCCGCTCCATCATCTTCGCCATGGCGGAGCTTGCCACCACGGGAATCACCCTGATTCCCGCTTCCTTCCACATCGCCATGTACTTTGCGGGATTTCCGGCGCCGGTAGTCACCACCTTTACGCCTTCCTCCGCAATGACCTTCGCAATTTCATCCGCCTCCGGATTCATCAGCATAAGGTTCACGCCAAAGGGCCTGTCAGTCTTATTCTTAGCCTTTCGGATTTCTTCTCTGACAAAGGCGGCCGGCGCTCCGCCGGCGCCAATCAGCCCCAGGCCTCCTGCCTGTGAAACCGCAGACGCCAGCTTATGCTCTGCCACCCAGGCCATGCCGCCCTGAATAATAGGATATTCGATTCCGAGAAGCTCTGTAATTCTCGTCTTCATTATGCAACACCCTTATCGCTCAGATATTTCAGTACATCTCCCACAGTAACCAGCTTCTCCAGATCCTCGGAGGGAATCTCAATGTCAAATTCCTCCTCAAGAGCCATTACCAGTTCGAACAAATCCAGGGAATCCGCATTCAGATCATCCTTAAAGCTGGTATCCTCCGTGATTTCAACGCCATCCGCATTCAGCTTTTCCTCGATTACTTCCTTCACCTTTTCAAACATGTCTTTCTCCTCTTTCTTTTCATAGTTTTGTTTACTACACCAAATAGTTTGATTGTCTATTTGTTTGATAATCAAGTTATTTGACCTTCAAACTATTTATATGGATAATACTACCATGCAATTACTTTGTCAACAATAGAATACAAAAAATACCACAGCCTTTTTACGGGCCGTGGCATTTCAGTCGTGCGCCGAGTGGCATACCGGGCCGAATGGCACCCGTTTTCTCGCACTTAAATCTTAAACTTCCTTACAATCTCCTCCAGCTGTATTGCACACTTCGTATTTTCCTCCGCCTTGTCGCCGGTATCGTTTGCATAGCCCACCATATCCGTGGCCTTGTTAGCCACTTCGTTGATGCTGACCGTAGCCTCGTTTACGGTGGAGTTAATATCCTGTATGGACTTTGTAATATCGGCAATGCTCTCCTCCAGCTCTGCGATGGAGCTGTTAATGTTCTGCATGCTTCCGGAGAAATCTTTGGCGTCCGAGCTGTACTCCTCGCTGACCCGGATAAAATTCTCATAATCCGCGATAACGGTCTCCTCCATAAAGGAAATCATCTGGCGCAGACAGGTCTCCATACTCTCCGCCGCATTTTTGACTCCCGCCACAATGCTGGTAATATTATTTGCCGTCTCCGTAGACTGGGAAGCCAGGCTTCCTATCTCGCCTGCCACCACTGCGAAGCCTCTTCCCGCTTCCCCGGCTCTCGCCGCCTCAATGGACGCATTCAGGGAAAGCAGCTCCGTCTGGCTGGCAATGGAGGTAATGGCTTCTGTCAGCGCGTTGATCTGTTCGATATCCTTTGCCTTCTCAATGGCAATATCGGATTCCTGCTTTACCTTTGAATAGATTTCCCTGGTCTTATTGTTTGCCTCCTGGGTGTTGGCTTTCAGCTTCTCCGCTTTCGTGATAATGCCTTCCGCATTCTCCTCGCCTTCTTTCGTCAGGCTGCCGATTTTTCTTGCATTCTCGTTGATATTGGACATTCTCTCGTCAATCAGCTGGGTGGTGGCGGAGGTTTCCTCCATGCTGGCCGCCAGCTGCTGGCTGGTAGCGGAGTTGTCACAGGAATTGCTGTTCAGCTTTTCCACGATCTCCTTCAGGCCGTTGGCATTTTCCGACAGCTTTGTGCCCGTGGCAATCAGCTTATTTACCATATTCACCAGATTCGCCCGCATCACCTCCAGGGAAACGCTCATAACCGCCGTCTCGCCTTTTCCCTTGGAAAGCAGCCTGCTGGCCCTGTTCTCCGTAAAGTCAAATTCCGCGTTCTGATCCACAACCCCGGTCAGCATCTTAATAGGCTTTGCAATACTTCTGGAAATCAATGCCCCGGCCACCGCTATCAATACCAGAATGATGACGGACACCATCGAACACCGGAAGACGAAATCACTGACCGCCTCGAAGGCGTCGTCCCTGTCTGCAGACAGCACCAGAATCGCCTTGCCGTTCCGCATTACATAATATCCGGCCAGCTTCTCTGTTCCCTCATCCTTATATTCCATCACGCCGGATTCCGGTATGACGCCCTGCTGCAGCTGTCTCACAATGCCGGTAACCAAATCGTTCTTCACAGACTGCCCCACCTTTGACTCCGTAGGGTGCATCAGCATGATTCCGTCTGCATCTGTCACATATATGTAACTGGAGGACATTCCGTCCAGCTTTACGCCGCCGTACATACTCTGCAGCCCCTCCGATTTGGGAACCTCATTCCCCATTGCGTAGGCCGCCGTCTCCAGATTTACGCCGTAGGCGTCCACCATAGTCTGCATATCGCTCAGAACCCGCTTTTTCAGCGATGCTTTAGACTGTTCCACAGCCATCATCATCACAAGGGTCACACAGACAAGGGCCGTCAGCATCATGGCAGTCATCACTCTGGTCTGGATGCCTCTGAACATCCCTACCTTTTTCTTTTCCACCACTTTTTCCAAAAGTTCATCCGCCTTTTCCTCCAGAGCCGCCCTGTCAATGTTAAGATTCTGTCCCACTCTGTTCAATAAATCATTTTTCTGTTCTGCCGCCATATTTGCCCTCCTGTATATAATAGTCCCTTATATAATAGAATTGACATATAATAGAATTGACAGAAACATTATACAATATTTCAGCAGGCGTTTCACTATTTTTTTTGCAAAACATCAAAAAATTTCAGTTTTATTCTTTTAGCTTGTAAATTCTGCCATTTTATGTCATAATGAACGATAACTCTTCAGAATGAAAGGCGCTTTGATATGAACAAGGATATGAATAAGGATTTCAGCTTTAAAATGTTATGTGATATTGCAAAGTTATTTGCAGCCTGCATGGATGATTATCTCTATGTGATTGATCTGACCCAGGATGTGTTTTTCATTACGGAAAACGCCCTGAAACGCTTTGCGCTGCCGGACAACACCTTCCGGGACATCCGTAAAGGCTTTCTGTCCTTCGTCCACTCCGATGACATTGCCATGCTGCTGGAGGATTTGGACGAAATCGTTTCCGGCAAAAAGGACGACCACAATCTGAAGTACCGCTGGATGGGCCTGGACGGCTATCCGATATGGATCAACTGCCGTGGACGCCTTCTGCGCACGGCGGGCGTCATCCCGTATTTGCTGGTGGGCTGCATCAACGAAATCGGGAACAGCCGGATGACGGCGGACAATGTCAGCGGCCTTCTGGGGGAATCCTCCCTGCATGAGCGGATGAAGCAGATGATGCCCTCCCTGCAGAACGCCATGTTCATGCGGCTTGGCATCGACGATTTCAAGCTGGTCAACGAAAGGCACGGCTCCGACTACGGCGATTATGTGCTGCGGGAGGTGGCGGACTGTATTCAACGCACCCTTGGTTCCCGGCAGTATGCTTACAGAATTGTCTCCGATGAATTTATGGTGCTGGATTTAAATGATTCCGGCTACAACGAAATGAAACGCCTTTATCACCGTATCCGCTCCGAGGTAGACGCTCTGGTGGCCCGGGAAAGCTACAAGGCCATCTATACGATTTCCGCCGGTCTCGTATCCCTGGCAAACCTGGAAAACAAGCAGTACGATTACACCGGCTACAGCGAGGCCATGAAGCTTTCCGAATTCGCCCTGTCCGAGGCAAAGACCCGGGGCCGGAACCAGCTGTATTTCTTCCGCCAGGAGGATTACTCCGCTTTCCTGCGCAGACGATACCTGAACAGCTGTCTGCGCCAGGCCGTATCTGACAATTTTGAGGGCTTTGAACTGAATTTCCAGCCTCTGGTGGCGACGGACGGTGAGCTTCTCTACGCGGCGGAAGCGCTCCTTCGTTTCCGCACCCGGACAAACGAACTGATTTCCCCGGCGGAATTCATTCCCCTTCTGGAAGAAAGCAGCCTGATTATCCCGGTGGGCAGATGGGTCATCCGCAATGCCCTGACCTTCTGTAAAAAGATGCGGGAAAGACACCCTGAATTCCGTGTGTCCATCAACCTTTCTTACATTCAGCTTCTGAAGACCTCTCTGTTTGACGATATCAAGGGAGCGCTGGACGAACTGCAGCTGCCCCCCGAATGTCTCATTGCGGAGCTGACGGAAAGCGGTCATCTGGAGGACAGCGCCGCCGTCAGAAGCGTGTGGTCCAAGCTGAAGGGCATCGGCGTAGGTATTGCCCTGGACGACTTCGGCAAGGGCTACTCCAACCTGACCAACATCGGGAACCTGCGTCCCAGCATCATAAAGATCGACCGCAGCTTCACCCTGAAGGCGCTGGAAAACTCCTATGAATTCGATTTGCTGCTCCACATTATTAAAATGGTGCATGGCTTAGGCTTAGGTCTGGTGGTGGAAGGAATCGAAACCTCGGACGAACTGGCCCGCATCACCCTGCTGGAGCCGGATTACATTCAGGGCTATTACTACAGCAAGCCCTGCACCCAGAAAGAATTTATCAGGAAATACAGAGGGAAATAGCTCACAGCAGCAGCTTTCCCTCTATTCCTTCAAATAAAATGTGTTTCTCCGTGCCGTCCTTCAGCCTGAGAATGACAGGGCCGTAGCCGCCCCGCCGCTCCGGATCCGTATAGACCAGTTCCTCTACGGGAAACAGCTCCTCCTCCGTAAAGTCCTGATGACTTTGCTTTGTGAGCACCTGAGAGATGAGAATGTATGGTTCATAGCCGTACTGCTTTTTCCTCTCCGTCTCCGCATAAAGGACAATGGACTTTTCCGAATCCGGATTGGTGCCGGTACTGCGGATCAGCTTCAAATCCTTCCAGCCGTCATAGTATATTGTCATAGCCATCTGCTTCTCGCAGCCTCTGAAATCTCTCCCCTTCAAAATAACGGCCTTGCCGTATGGCCGCGTCTCTTCGATTACTTCTGTCCCATTATCCGGAAAACCGTAGGAACCCAGCGTCAGCTTCACCGGGCATCTGTGCAGCCGCAGCTTGTCGGCCCGCAGGATCCCCAGGGGAACGGCAAAATCCGCCAGATTCACCGCCTGTATCCAGTGGCATTCCGTGTCCAGACGATAGTCAAAAAACTGCCTGCGGTACAGCACTCCCTTTTCCTCACCGTGCCAGAAAGTCACGTTTGCACGGGATACCTTTCCCGTAGTACTGTCCAATAAAACGTACTGCTGCGCCTCCGCCGGACACACCGCTCCCGCCGTGCCCGAACCGGATTGTCTGGGAGTGGATTCCCTGGGAAAGGATTCCCATGGGTACTTTGTATTATAGCAGAGCTTGGAGTAATTCCACATACCATGGATATCTCCTACATTTTTAACTACCTTGCCCGTTCTGAGAATCGTCTCGCCGCTGGCTTCATGATTGGAGAAGCAGAGGGCGGGGCCGTCCAGGGTAGTCACCTTCACCTGATTTTTCCGTAATCTCTCCCAGCTTCCGTTATTTTCCACAGCCGTCCAGAAGGGATGATCCGCAGGCAGATGCAGGCACAGGAAAGCCTTGCCCAGCCAGAAAGGCGATTCCGCGCAGGAATAGCCCTGCACCAGGGGTGAAAACTGTCCGTAAAAGCCCAGGGTGGGAATGCCCTCCCACAGGAAGTCCTCTCTTCCCAGAAACTGCATCAGGGAACCGGAGGAAATACGTCTGGCAAGCCCGGGATCCCCTTTGTTGTCCCGCAGCAGCATATTGCCGTCAAAAGCGCTGGTAGCCGCATTGCGGTAAATATTGCTTCTGCCCCACATATTGGTCCAGCCGTCCCTGTCAAAGAAATCCCCGTAAGTCTCCATGAGCCTGTTGGAATGCTCCTCAAACTGCTTTGCCAGCCAGGGGGCGTTCTCATAGCCGTACCAGAGATTCCAGATGGGCGCATACACGTTAAAGGCCCAGCAGGAATAGTAGTCAAAGGAATGGCCGTCCCGATACCAGCCGTCCCCCGCATAATAATTTAAAACAGCCTGGGCATGATCCAGCATCACGTCCTTCCGGATGGGATAGCCCTCCATATGCAGGAAGGCCATGTCCAGCATATTGAACAGCCGCCAGTTCTGGGGCACCGTGTTCTCATGGGCGTAAGACTCCAGAAAATCCGCTATGATGTCCTTCTCCTCTTTCGTGTAAGTGTCCCATATCTGCGCCCTGCTGACCCAGAGGCAGATGACCAGCGCACAGGTCTCCACGGTCTGCTGAAATGCCCGGAAAGGGTCTGCATGGCCGGTAATTTCCTGCTGATCCTCATAGGTGCCTATATAGAGCGCGTCCCCCGGGGTACAGCAGCGCAGCACCTGATTCTTATAATAATCCGCCATGGAGTATCCGCAGATTTGCAAATCCGGAAGGTTCTGTATCATGGGCGCCGCAATGAAGAAGGAGCGGGTCAGCCCTTCAAAAATCTCCGCCAGACGCTGGGTATGCTGCGCTTCCTCCGAATCCCTCAGGTGGGGATAGGTAATCTCCGTCTCCTGTCTCGGCATCACAACGGGCTTTTGAAAATCGTCAATATGCCGGAAAATCCCCTCCAGCATATACTTTCCCGCCTCCAGCCAGCTTTCTCTTGTCAGTCCGGTATAAGGGCTCAGGTCATAATCCAAAGTCTTCGGTTCAAATTTCATGGGTCACAATCCTCCTTCTACGCTCTTTTACGCTATATCCTCCATCTGTGCCGTATACAGCCGGTAATAATATCCCCTCTTTGCCATCAGCTCCTCGTGGGTGCCGCACTCCAGGACGCCCCCCTGATCCACATACATAATCTTATCACAGTTCTTGATGGTGGAAAGCCTGTGGGCTATGATAAAGGAGGTACGCCCCTGCAGCATGGCGTTCAGCCCCTGCTGAAGGGCTCTTTCCGTCTGCACGTCAATGCTGGAGGTAGCCTCATCCAGCACCAGTATGGAAGGGTCGGAAAGCAGGGTTCTGGCAAAGGAAATCAACTGCTTCTGTCCCTGGGAGAGCAGAGAGCCCCGCTCCTTTACCTCCGTCTGATAGCCCTCCTGAAACCTGCGGATAAATTCGTCCGCACACACCGTTTCGCTTGCCTTTACAATCTCCTCCGCAGCAGCGTCCAGCTTGCCGTAGCGGATATTGTCCTCAATGGTGCCCGAAAAGATAAAGCTGTCCTGCAGCATGATGCCCATCTGGGACCGCAGGGAATGCAGCGTCACCTTTGAAATATCCTGTCCGTCGATGAGAACCCGTCCGCCGTTCACATTGTAAAATCTGGAAATCAGATTCACAATGGTACTCTTGCCCGCGCCGGTGGGTCCCACCAGCGCCACGCTTTCTCCGGGCTTTACGGTAAAGGACAGGTTGTTTAAGACCACTTTATCCGCCTCGTATCCGAAGGTCACGTTCTCGAAGGTCACTTCTCCTTTGATGGGCGGCATCTCCACTGCGTCCTCGGCGTCGTCCACCGTCACCGGCTCGTCCAGCGTCTCAAAGATACGCTCCAGATAGGCAATGTTGTTGATAAAATTGTTAAATATATTGCCCAGGTTCATAATGGGCTGCCAGAACCTGGAGGCGTAGGAGGATATAGCCACAATCACGCCCAGACTGGTGTTCCCCTGTCCGAAAACAATCAGACCGAAGATGAATATGGCCGCTCTGACCCAGACAGAGATATTGTCAATCCCCGGCCACACCAGGTTGCTGTACTTTACCGCATTCATCCAGGCGCCCCTGCACCGATCGGACAGCAGTGCAAAGGTCTCCGCGTTTTCCTGCTCCCTGGCAAAAATCTGGGTAATCTTCGCTCCCACAATATTTTCCTGAAGATAGGCGTTCAGATTGGAATTCTTGTTGGAAACCTGCTGCCATGCCTTGCGCTGCCTGCGCTTTATCCAGAACAGGAACACCATGAGGACGGGAACGCCTGCCAGCACTACCAGGGAAAGCTTTACGTCCACACAGAACATAAACACCACAATGAAAATCAGGTTCAGGATTTCCAGCACCACATTAATCAGCCCGTTGGAAAGCATATCGGAAACGGAATTCACATAGTTTACCACACGAATCAGTATCTTGCCGTGAGGCCTGTCGTCATAATACTGGAAGGGCAGCTTCTGCAGATGGGCAAACAGATCCTTCCGGATATCGTATATAATGCTCTGGCTCACATTTACCATAATGCGGGAGCGGACAGTGGTAAAAATCACACTGATTAAATAGGTAAAAATCAATATGCCCACCAGCATGAAAAGCATTTTCATATCCCTGTCCGGAATCGCCTCGTCCAGCGCCCGCTGGGTCAGCATGGGGCCGAACAGCGCCGTAATGCCGCCCACTGCGCTGAGCGCCAGAGCCAGTATCATTTTATTCAGATATTTTTTAATATAAACGGAGGCCCGCAGCAGATGATGAAAGTCAAAGGGCGTCTCCAGCACTTCGTCTTCCCTGTATGTATTCCTTCTCGCCATAATTACTCCTCCCGCCGCTTGATGCGGCTCTCCTCTCCATAGGAAGTGTGAGAAGAATTTCTAATCGCTCACAGCATAGGCTGTTTCGCGAAGAAATTCTAATCTCACACTGAAGAATCGCAAGGAAAGCGATTCTTCTCATTGATTGTTTGCGCCTGCCGTGCAGGCATGACTGGAATTGCCCTGGCAATTCTTCCGGACGGGACATAGAATTTCTTGGGCAGGTTCCCTGCCCTAGAAATTCTTCCCGTCCTCCTCTCCTGTCTGCAGCTTCACCAGACTGTAATAATAGCCCTTCTTCGCCACCAGCTCCTCATGGGTGCCGCTCTCCGTGATGCGGCCGTCCTGAAGCACCAGTATTTTGTCCGCGGATTTGGTGGTGGAAATTCTCTGGGCAATGATAATCTTGGTACAGGGAAAATCCAGTTCCTTCAGGCTGTGCTGTATCTGCTTTTCCGTCTCCATGTCCACCGCCGAGGTAGTGTCATCCAGAATCAGGATGGAGGGCCTTACCGCCAGGGCTCTTGCCAGAGAAATTCTCTGCTTCTGTCCCCCGGACAGTCCCACGCCCCGCTCGCCTACAATGGTATCATAGCCTTCGGGCATCTTTGCAATAAAGTCCGACGCCGCCGAATATCTGGCAAACTTTACCACCTCCTCCGGCTTGATGTGAGTGTCTCCGTAGGCAATGTTGCCGTCAATGGTATCGGAGTACAGCAGCACATCCTGGGTGGCAAGGCCGATATTTTTTCTCAGCTGAGTCAGCTTCATGTCCTGCACATTGACGCCGTCCACCAGCACCTCACCCTCCGTGGGCTCGTAAAACCGGGGAATCAGCTGGATCAGCGAGGTCTTGCCGCAGCCTGTCTCCCCCATAATTGCCACCGTCTCGCCGGGAGATACGGTAAAGGATACGTTATGAAGCACCGGCAGATTGCCGTCTGCATACTGAAAGCTGACGTTTTTGAATTCCACCCTGCCTTCAAAGCGCTCCGGTCTGTCGATGGCGTCAGGTTTATCCACAATCTCCGGTTCGGAATAATAGATTTCCATCACCTTATCCGCCGCCGCAGAAAAGCGCTGAAATTCATTCATAATATTTCCCAGCTGACGCATGGGATTTGCAATGGCCCATATCAGGCCGGAAAACGCCACATACTCTCCCATGGTAAGCTGACCGCCTATGATGAAGACGCCCCCCACTGCCAGCAGCACCACCGGCATCAGGTTCGCAAAGGACTCCACATAAGGGTAATAAGCCAGCCAGGTCATGGCCGTCCGCTTGTTGGTGCGGGCGTACTCCGTGTTGCAGCGGTCAAACCGCTCCATTTCATAGTCTTCCCTTGCAAATGCCTTTACCACACGGTTTCCTGAAATATTTTCCTGGGCTGCCGTATTCATCTGAGCCAGCTTCTCCCGCAGCGCCTTATGTCTGGGCGCCACCTTATTTTTAAATAAGATGATAATCAGGAAAATAAAGGGTGAAATAGCCAGCAGACAGAGGGCCAGCCGCCAGTCCATGTACAGGAAATAGACCGCCGTGGCGCAGACAAGGGCAAGGGACTCCGTGATCGTGCGCAGAACCCATGCAATCATATGCCGCACCGCATCCAGATCGCCCGTAAGCCGGGTCATCAAATCCCCCGTCCTGAAGGTACTGTAAAACTTCATATCCTGACGCTCTATCTTTTCAAAAAGATAATTTCGGATGCGATAAAGCGCTTTCTGCGACACATGCTCCACACTCATGCAGGTCAGGTAGACAATCAGTGTCCTTAAGAAGGTCAGCGCCACCATGGCGATAATCAACTGGTAAAACAGTGTGCGCCTGTTTACCAGATTCGCCGCCGCATCGTCCCCGGTCAGGAACAAATCAATCAGGTTCTGGGTGGCATAAGGAACTATCAGCTGCATCACACTGTAAACCATGGTCCCCAGAAGCCCGACAATGTACAGGACTCTGTAGCCCTTCATGTTTTCCCAAAGCCATCCCATTTTTGATTTCTGTTTCTTTTTCACGTTTTCTCCCATCTGTGTCCCGTCCCTCTTAAAATCCGGCGGACCTTCAAGCAGCCTCCGCCGCTTTTTCCGCGTTTTGTCCTTCATTCTAGCCCTGTTGGGAAAGGGTGTAAATGTAGAAAATTGCAGTTTCCATGTTTTATTTTGCAATGGTTAATCCGCATATTTCATCAGCGCGGCAACAATATCGGGATAAAGGAATCTTCCGCTGCGCCTGTAATACAGCCCGAAATTTTCACCGTCTCCCGTAAAGGCATTGTTGTCCCACCAGAGGCAGCTCATTCCCCTGGCCCTTGCCGCCGCCACATAATAGGCGGCATGGTCGATACGGGCCTGCAGATTCTGCCCCTTATCCCTGGAGCCGAACTCTCCGATAATGACCGGAACGCCGTTGCTGATGAACTTCGTATAAAGCCTGTCCATAAAACTGTTTATATCCGCTACGGATCCTGGGCTGTCGGAATCAAATTCCGCCGTGCTGCCGCTCTCTCCCTCTGCCTGCAGGGCAAAATTATAGGGAGTGTAGGCATGTACGGAGACAATCAGCTTATCCTCCACACCCTCCGCATCTGTGGGCAGTACAAAGCCGCTGTTCAGCGCCCCGTCCGGGGAAGCGTCATAGCCCGGCACCATCAGATAGCGGTTCAGGTTGCTGCCGCCGGCGGCCCGGACAGTATTTACAAATTCCTGATTAATCCGGTTGATACAGGAAATGGCGTCCTTGCATTCTTCCGCACCGGCGTTAATCCACCACTCATACTGAGATCCCACCAGCCTGGGCTCGTTCATGCACTCAAAAATCAAATGCTGATCATACTCTCCAAACCGTCTGCAGAGCTGTTCCCAGACAGTGGTAATATACCGGATGGACTGCTCCAGATGGGCGCTGTCCGGATACATGAAGCTCTCGCTGTTGTCATGGTGGATGTTCAGTATAACGTACATCCCGTTATCATAGGCATAATCCACCACCTCCTGCACCCGATCCAGCCAGGCTTCGGAAATCCGGTAATCCTCGTCCACATGGTTATGCCAGCTCACCGGGATCCGCACACTGTTGAAGCCCGCCGCCTGAATATCGTCAATCATGTCCTTTGTGGTCGCAATGCCGCACCAGGCAGTCTCAATGTCCAGTTCGCTGCTTACGATTCCGTCATTGAAGGCATCAAAGGTATTGCCCAGGATCCAGCCTATCTTCATATCCCGCACGAACCGGAAAGCCTCCGTATCCGGCACCTCAAAAGGCTCTATGTTTACCTCCGGAATCTGATACTGAGATTCTCCCGGACCGGAATCCCCTTCGCTGCCTGCAGCGCCGGAGCTGCTCTCCGCTTCCGCACCGATGTCACGGATGCCACTGTCATCCGTGATACTGTCGTCCATGCTGTCCATGACCGTGCCGTCCATGGCCGCTCCATCCCCTGCCGATCCGGCTCCGTTTCGGCTGCCGCAGCCGGTAAATGCACCCGCCAGCAACGCCCCGCACAGCAGTGCTGCCGTCAGTTTTTTCATATTTTTCATCGTCTCTTCCTCCTATGCTGCTTTATTATACTAGCCTGTCCCGGGAAAATAAATAGGAAAATAGGTGCTTTTTATGTATAGATATGGTATACTGATAAAAACCGGAAAAGAGGGTTACACATGAAGAAAAAAACATCCCCGCAACTGTTAAACGCTGACAAGGCTGCCCTTCTCGCCTGCATGGACAAGGTCATGGAGGGCGACTGTTCTCTGTCCTCGCCTGTTCCTTTTCAGGATACGGAGCTGGAGCAGAAGTGGAAGCAATTTATGCTGTATATTTTAAATGCAAACAACAAATCTGCCATGCAGCTGAATGATTCCATGACGGTCATCGGGGACAGCTCCTGTGTCAAGGTCATGTTGGATCAGGTGTCCAGCCAGTCCCTTGCCATCGAAGAAATGAATCACTCCAGCCAGGAGCTGGGGGACTCTATCCTGAATATCCAGGAATCTGTTTCCGGCATCCGCGACAGTTCAAGGGATCTCACGGATACCACCAACACCTGCATCCGCCAGCTGGACGACAGCATTCATGTAATAGATGATTCTTCCGGCCAAATCCAGCAGATCAACGGCCAGATATCCGATTTTAAGGAAAAGGCGGTTCAGATTACCGATATTGTGGACATGGTGAAGAAGCTTGCCAGCAAAAGCAGTCTGCTGGCTCTGAACGCATCCATTGAAGCCGCCCGGGCCGGACAGGCCGGAAGGGGCTTTTCCGTGGTGGCGGGACAGATGCAGGATCTCGCCGCAAATACCTCCGCCTCCGCCGACGAAATCAATCAGTATGTAGGCGAGCTGATGTCCGGGATTGACACTCTGGCAAGTTCCGTACAATCCGCCACCGCCTGCCTGCAGAGCGGCAACGAAGCGATTCACCACTCTGTTGAAAGTGTGGATACCATGGGGCAGAAGATTTCCTTCATCGCGGAAAAAATCGACCTTATCAACGATGAAATCCGCAACCAGTCCGGGCTGACCCAGTCCTTCGTAAAAGCGGTGGAAGCTCTTGACTCCAATTACGAAACCCTCTCCAGAGAATGTCTGGACACCGGCGTGCACCTCTACCGCATTTCACGGAGCATAGACACTATCAGAACCGCCGTGGCAAAGGGCACCTCCAGGCTTTTCCCCCAGGACTGGCTCACCGTCTATGCCGTTGATCACCTGATTTTCACCTGGCGCCTGTATAACAATCTGGCCGGGTTTGAGACGCTGAAAATAACCCAGCTCAACAATCCGAAGGGCTGTAAGTTCGGCAAATGGGCAGTTTCCCAAACCGACCGGCGTATTACCGACAGCCGGGAGTTCAAGCAGGCAGTCAGCTGCCATGAGGAGCTGCACCGCTGCGCCTGCGATTCCTGGAATGCCAAGGACAACGGCGACAAAGAAGAGGCCCTGCGGCATTTCCACAAGGCCCTTGAGATTTACGGGCGTTTTTCCGCCGCTATCGACAGCCTGAAAAAGCTTCTGGCTGCAAACGGAGATAAAGAATATACGGATATTAAAGCCTGATACCGAAAGCCTTATTGAATTTCTTTTGTAAGAATCACCTTATTCTCTATATTGTCATACAGGATAATCTGAAGGCCGGAGCCCGTATTTCCATAAGCGGCTCCGTCAATCAGAATATTGTTGTCTGTAAAATCCCCCTGCCAGCATACCTTTAAGGTATCTGTTTCACTCAGGTCTGTGATGCATGCGCTTTCGGGCGCATTCTCGCACAGCCTTGTCAATTCTCCGTTCCGGTACAGCCACTTGCCGCCCTGCATATAATCCTCATAGTACATATCAAACGCAGCGACACAGTCATAAATCCTGTCACCGGAATCCATATAAGCCCCCTCCAGGCTTAAAATACAGGTTATCTCCGGAATTTCCGTCAACAGGGAAATATATTCCCCCAGGTCAGTGATATGGGCCAGCTGATCCAGCATCTCTATCTGATGATACCTTTCCAGCGCCTTATCCCATTGGTAATATCTCCCGTCATTCCTTCTGTCCGGCAGCTCATACCGGGCCGTAATATAGTCTCCCAAATATTCCGTAAGCTTTGCGGCTCCCCGGGCATTCAGATGCTCCGGATCCGCCCAGTCCGTGGCGGCGCAGATATCCGTCTCCGCCAGCTCCGTCAGATCCAGAAACGTGACCTCCTTTTCCGATATATACTCCCTGAAGCCGTTTATAATCGCCTGCTTATCATCCCCCCGAGGCCAGGGAATCAGCATGAAAATCAATTCAAAATCTTCCTCCTCGGAAAGGGCAATCATATTCTCAACCCATTCCCTGTTCTGCTCGCTCAAGGGCTCCACGGTTTCGCACCGGTTCACGCCGCTGCCCTCCTCCACCGCATACACGTTCCATGTCAGCAGGGAGCCCCTTCCGATCCTGTTAGGCTCATAGGACAGAAAGTCAAATTCCTTCAATTCCCTGTACCTGGTGTGGACGACAGGCCACCTTGCCAGAAGCTCCTCTCTGGTCTCCTGTTCCGGGTATGTCATTATATGTTCCATGGAATTCAGGGAAACCTTCATGGAAAGATAGTTTCTGTACACGTTGCTTTCCACCATATGCTTTTCGTAGCAGATTCCGTATATGTCCGCCACCACCACTTCAGGGTGCTGGGTTTTTAAAAGCTCCTTTAACTGGTAATAAGCGCTGGTTCTGTCCTGGGCAGAAACAGCCAGATCAAAGCCTGCAATCCCCCTCTCCTCCCAGAGCAGCTCCGGATGAATTCCCGAATAGCAATGGCTGCTGCCCACAAACACCAGGTCAATCAGCCCCTCATCTGTATTATATAACTGATCTATGGAAGAAAGATAGCCTCCCGTGGTATCCTTCCACCTCAGCACATCATATACCTTATGCAGACAAACCGCTGCAATTATAATAAACCCCAGTACGGCGGCCGTTCTTGTAATGATCCGTTTCAAAGCAGCATCCCTCCCGCTAAAACTGAAAATAAATAAACTGATTAGAATCAAAGTTAATTCCATACTCTCCGTAAACCAGCACCAGCACAATCAGCAGAAGCAATACCGCATACTGAAACCACAGATTCTGCTTTATCAGAAAGTCTCCAAGATTCACATTCTTCTTATACCGAAGCAGGTCCACTGCAAATAATATAAGCAGCGCCGCCGCTAAAATCCCCCACTCTCTTCTGTCAATTCCGTAGCTGAAAAGGCTTTCGTTAAAAAGCACCCAGGGATTAAACCTTGTAAACATCCGATTGAGAAATAATCCAAGCTGCTCCACGCTTTCCGCCCGGAAAAAAATCCATGCAAAATCCACCAGGGCAAAGGTTGTGACTATTTTTCCGAATTTATAGCTGAAGACCTCCGTCCTGACCTTCATAATATCATTGACCTTTTTCCTGACCGGCTTCAGCAGATCGCCGATCACCTGATACAGGCCGTGAATCCCGCCCCAGATAATAAAGGTCCAGGCGGCCCCGTGCCAGAGTCCGCTGACCGAAAACGTAACCATAAGGTTAAAGTATTTCCTGATTTTTCCTTTTCTGTTCCCGCCCAAAGGAATATAAAGATAGTCTCTGAACCATGTGCTCAGGGATATGTGCCAGCGATGCCAGAAATCTCCGATGCTCTCTGCAAAGTAAGGGGCATTGAAATTCTCGGTCAGTTCAAAGCCCATGATTTTCGCAGCTCCGATGGCTATGGCTGAGTATCCGGCAAAATCCCCGTAAATCTGAATGGCGAACCCCACGGCCGCAAGTACCGTCTCAACGGTTCCCATCCTGTATAGTTCAGCGAAAACCCCGTCTACGAAAACGGCAATCCTGTCCGCAATAACCATTTTCATAAAGAAACCCCAGAGCATAAGCGCAAAGCCGCTGACAAATTTGTCAAAGGAAACCATTCTTTTCCTGCAGGATTCATTGATCTGACGCAGCAGGTTCTCTGTCTTTTCAATGGGCCCTGCCACAAGCTGGGGGAAAAAGCTGACAAAGAGAGCATATTTCAGAAAATTTTTCTCCGGAACTGCCTTGCCTCTGTATACATCCATGGTGTAGCTCAGCGCCTGAAAAGTGTAAAAAGAAATACCCACCGGCAGGAGAAAGCTGAACGGGTTGTCAATCAGCCGGATATGCGCCGCTGCCAGCACCTTGTTAAGGTTGTGAAGGAAAAAGTCAAAATATTTATAAAATCCCAACACCGAAAGGTTGGCAAGAAAAGAAAACGCCACCACCAGCTTCCTTTGCCTTACCCCCGACAGCCTGCCGATCAATAGCCCGCTGAAATAGGTAATGACCGTAGAAAACAGTATCAGCAAAGCATACTTTGCATTCCAGGACATGTAAAAATAATAACTGGCAATCAGCAGCCAGATATATTTCACTTTCTTTGGAACAATGAAATAAATCAATACAACAATCGGAAAAAAGATTAAAAAATTCAAAGAGTTAAAAAGCATTCCCGCTTCCCCTTCCAGCATCTGTATTATGATTCCCGGCCCCCAATACTTTCCTTTTCATTCCTTCAGGCTCTGACCCATACCGTCATCTCGCCCTCTCCCCGATTGTTCCAGGCGTAGTAGGGCACAAAGGTCAGGGTTACCGGCTCTTCCGCGGGCGCGGCATACTCCCTGTACAGCCCCTCTCCTTCGGCGCTGTCCGCCTGCCGTTTCCCCGGCGCCTTCAAAATCCGCATCTCATGTCCCAGCTCCCGGGAAGCCTCCACCGTCACGCCGGGCAGACCGTCCCCCGCACCTCCATTCGGCGCGCCGGAAACGCCGGCCTGCTTGGCTCCGTCCTGCCCTGCTCCTGCCTGCCCGGCGCTTTCCGGGTCTGTGCCGCAGATTTTCTCCATATCCGCCTTCAGCAGATGCAGATTCCTGCCATTGTCAATTTCCTCCATACAATAACATATGGGGCCTCTGGTAAAGGCCACCTTTCCCGCATCCTCCCGCACCTTTGTATTCGCCGCCATGCAGCGTACCTCCATGGGAAAATGCAGGCGTATCTCATCACCGTCCCGCCATTCTCCGGTCAGATACAAATAGCCCCGTTCCAACCGGATTGACACTCCCTGCTCCGGCATAAACTGCTGAGCCGTGTCCCGTAAAACCCCCTTCTCCACTCCGCAGCCGGAAAGAGTCATACCGTTTCTGCGAACCTCCGCATCGGCTTTTCCACACCAGCCGGGTACGCGAAACGCCAAGGTTCCCCGGACTCCGCCTTCCGTATGCAGAACTGCCTTCACATCTCCGTCCCAGGGGAAGCCGCTCTCCAGCTTCATGTCCAGTACAGCCCCGTTTAAGGTACAGCTGACCCTGCTGCCTGCGTACAGGTGGGTGTACAGGGTGCTCTCGCTCTTTGTGTACACATAAGCCCCGAAGGAGCTGACGATCCGGGCAATATTGGGCGGACAGCAGGCACAGCCGAACCATTTCTGCCGGACCGGCTTCACATGATACTTCCGCTCATCCCGTTTACACGCCTCCGGCAGCACCTCCAGCGGGTTCACATAAAAGAAGCTTTTCCCGTCCAGGGCCATGCCCGCCAGCACCGTATTGTAAAGGGCCTGCTCCATCACATCCCCGTAGCGGCTGTCCGCCCGGATCTCCAGCATTCTTCTGGCAAAAAAGGCAAGCCCGATGGCCGCGCAGGTCTCTGAGTAAGCCGTATCGTTGGGAAGGTCATAGCCGAAGGAAAACGCCTCTCCCATGTGGGTAGCCCCGATTCCTCCGGTAATGTACAGCTTTTCCTTTGTAATATTGTCCCATAGCCGCTCACAGGCCGCAAACAGGGCCTCGTCCTCCGTAAGCCTTGCCACATCCGCCATACCGCTGTAAAGATAGACGGCGCGAACCGCGTGCCCCGTGGCCTCAGACTGCTCCCGCACAGGCGCGTGGGCCTGGTGATACCAGTGTCTGGTTTCTTCCGGATCCGGCGTCCTGTAATTTCTGCCCTCATGCTCCGCCCGTTCCTTTTCCTCCAGATCAAAATAATAGGGCTTTGTCCCCCTCCTATCCAGGAAAAACTTTCCAAGCTCCAGGTACTTCTGCTCTCCCGTGACCTCATAAAGCCTGGCCAGCGCCATTTCCGCAATCTCATGTCCGGGATAGCCCTTACACTTTCCTTCCTCGTATCCGAACCGGGAAAAGATGAAATCCGCGTATCGCTCCGCCGCCTTCAGCAGCTTGTCCTTGCCCGTCGCCTGCCAGTACGCCACCGCTCCTTCCACCAGATGTCCGAAGCAGTACAGCTCATGGTGATCCCGAAGATTCGTAAAAATCCTGTCCATACCGTTGATAATATAATAAGTATCCAGATAACCGTTCTCTGCCTGGGCAGCGCACACAATGTCAACGGCTTCATCCGCTGTCTTCTCCAGCTCCGGATCCGGATGGTTTATCAGGGAATAGCCCACTGCTTCAATCCACTTTGCAAAATCGCTGTCCTGAAACACAAATCCGTAAAATTTATCCGGGTCAGGATTCTGCGGATCTTCAGGCAGCGCCTCAAAGCCCCGGAAGGTATAGGCCGGGGCCGCAAAATTTGCCCCCTGCTCCCGTTTCTCCCGCATCAGCCGCCCTGCCACCTTAAAATTGCGCATACAGAAGCTTGGCGCCGCATCCGGGATCCGGTCGTTCAGCGCTTCCCACTGATAGGGAATCACTTCCTTCCGCACCAGCTCCTGCTCCCTGCCCCAGAATGCATCCGTAATCCGTACCTGTTTTAAGTCCAAAGGACTGCTGAAATCTTCCTGCCTCATGTCCCTGCCTCCTGCTTTCGCGCGGTTGTCTCATCTGCAAATAGTATAACACACCCTGCAAATTTTGGATAGATATTGTAATAAAGAGTTCAGATTTTAAAAATAACTTTCATTAATGCTATGTACTTATTGCGGCTGTCACTTATTTTAATTTCCTATTTACAATCACAAACCAACATGTTATACTATATATAATAATCAGGAAAACAAGAAAGGGAAAAAATATGAAACGAAAAACCAGTATATTATTATCCGGCCTCATCTGTATCTGTATATTTGCTTATAGCATATTACCTGTGCAGGCTGCACAAACTGCACTTTGTCCGCACACACTGTGCCGTACTGATGATATTGTTCGTCTAACAGGAAATATAATCTATAACGAAAGTGGACACGAAATAGAATATGGTATAGAAAACATCTGTGGCAATTGTGGTTACAGATTCTTTACAGATTTAAAATATATACATGAAACTCATCATTGGAACAATGATGCGTGGTATCGTACAACGGATGAAAACGGAAATGAATATTTTTATACCAACTGTACTACACCCGGCTGCAATTATAGGAAAATAAGAATATATTATTAAGTGTTACATTTGCCCGGTTAATCCATTCCTTTTTATGAACCAGATCACTACTTTCCTGTTTGCAGCAAATAACCAAATCTGTCATTTTATTATACAACGCAACGCTAAAGGGGATAATATTAATATCCCCTTTTAATAAATTTACAAGATACCAATTTGTGAATGGAACACATTACTTATGCATATTTGTCTGTATTCATAAACGGAAACCGTTGAGAGGAACTATTCTATGAACAAAGTCTACAACACACTTTTATTTATTATCCTATATTGTATCCTCCTGGCAGGCTGCGGGAAACAGGGAAACAATGATGAAGCCTGGCGGGGCATTCAGGTGGGCGCAGATATGTCCGCCGTCACTGAAAGAACAGAGTATTACGACATAATCGCGGAGTCGGAGCAGGTATTCCCACAGGGGCTGAGTATGGACGCTCCGGACGGCTCAAGCTGCATCTTTCTGTGTACCTTGTTTTACGGGGAGGAGCCGGTGCAGCTCTGGGCTGCTGCGCACGAGGGAACTAACGATGGAACTATAGATATCTGGCTTTACAGATCCGACGGAAGCCGGGAACTGCTGCTGCAAAAAATCTCCGAAGACTATATCTTCAGTGCAGAGTGGTATCCTGATCAGGACGGCAATTATTATTACTGGATAAATTCCGCAGAGATCAGTGACCCGGAAGGAAACCTGACAGAGATACTGCCAACCTCCCTTAAGAAGCTCCAAAGCTCCGGAGAAGTGGTTTTTTCAAAAGAATGGGAATACGGACATGATATCACGGATTTCTGCCAGCTGCCGGACGGCAGGATCTATTTGATCATGGAGGATAAGGAGGCAGGTTCCCGAAAGCTTCTGGAGCTGGATCCTTCCACCGGCGTTACTGCCGAGCAGGACAAGGTTTCGCTGGAGAATTCTTTCTATACAAGCGGGCAAATACTGGCCTCAGGATCGGACTCTCTGTTCCTGCTGGACACGAATCCCCTCATTAGCAACAAAATATCTGAAATTAATATAACCGACGGCAGCATGTCCGACATTCTCTCTTTTACCGGAACATCCTATTCCTTCCGCCATCCCGGAATGATCCTGCAGGATTTTCGGATGCCGGCAGATGAAAGTATAGTGATGCTGTGGACGGAGAGCGGCGGGACTTCGGCAATCTGTGAAAAGCTCAGAATGTCCAGGGTGGAAAAAACTCCTATTACTCTTCGGGGAAAGTTTAACGGTGACAGCTGGATCACCGAACAGGTCTCCCTTTTTAACCGGAGCAACAGCGAGTACCATGTGATACTGGAGGACTGCGGCGGAGGAAACGATCCGGATGACTTTGCCAGACTGACCAGCGTTCAGATCGCCGCCGGAAAAGGGCCTGACATCCTGTACGGAGGGCTGATGCAGGATTATATCGTGGGCATGATGGAAAAAAACGCTCTTGAGGATCTAAGCCCGTATATGGAAAAAAGCGGCCTCAGGGAGGAGGACTTTTTTCCCTTCACCTTCAGCACCTGGAGGGAGGGGGAACGGATATACGGCATAAATGTCAGGATCAGCGGTATGTATGGTTACAGAACGGATGCTGCACTGTTGGGCGGGTATACGGAATCCGACATCCATACTCTGACCGCCGCCCTGCTTTCCTGCGGGGAGGAGCGGATATTCCGACAGGGATATTCTTCTCAAAATATACTGGATTTCTTTTTGAGGGGTACGGAAACTCTCTGGGGAATGATTGACTGGGAGGAAGGCACCTGTGATTTCAGCGGAACGCTTTTTGCACAAATACTGGAAATTGCGGCGCGGTATGAGGACGCAGAGAGAAACAGCCTGTTTCCCGGCCTGATCGAACCGCGATCCTTCCTCAATCTGTTTGAATTTGACGGTGAAAACGATCAGAAAAAGGCCGGAACAGTAACCTGCGGAACCTTATTTGACGACGGATGCCATATTGCAGTCACTTCCGATTCCACTATGGCAATCAATGCCAATTCCGCCCACAAGGAAGGCGCATGGCAATTCATCTGCTTTCTGTTGGGTGAAGAAGCGCAGACCTCCGATTCCTTCTACGTCCCCGTAAACAGAAAAGTCTTCGACGCCTGGCTGAATGCGCAGCTGAAAGAAGTCAGCGGCGGCAAAGAGAAGGAGATCGGCACCGCATATGAATATATTACGGGCGGGCAGGTTCAAATATCTATCACAGTGAATATCTACACAGCGGAGGACATCACGGAGGAAAAGGCGGCAGAGTATACCCAGGCTTTGGAGGAAGCCCGTCCTTATCCCCTCCGCACCCTCCCTGTTCTTGCCATCATCCGGGAGGAGGCGGAGGACTATTTCAACGGCAGCAAAACGGTGGAGGAGGTAACGGCGCTCATTTCCAATCGGGTACAGCTGTATCTGGATGAAACCCGATAAAGCCGCGCCTATGAGCTGGTCAGTCCCACATCTTCCGGCTTCCGCAGCTGAAACAGCTCATAGGGAACCACCACGTCCAGGCCGCCGGATGCATAGCAGGTCAACTCGTAGGCGTCAAAGTGGACGCCGATTCCTTCCGCAGTCAGATAAAAGCGTCCATCCTCCAAGATGATCCGCTCCCAGCCTTCTTCGCCGGTGCCCCACTCCGCTTCCGCCTCCACATAGGGAGCAATGATTGCACAGATTTCCTCCTCGGAATTTTCTACGATATCCGTCAGCAGCACCTGCTCCCCCGACAGACGGCTGAACACATATTCCACAGTTCCGTACATTCCGTGAGCGGCGCCGCTCCAATACTCATACCAGAAAAAGCTGACGCCGATATAGCTGTCATCCAGGTACCTTATGGAAGCGTTCAATTCATCCTGCATCAGCGTCATACCCCATTCATACTCCCAATCGGACAATGCGGCAGTTCTTACATCCTCCCGCAGTTCAGCCATGTATTCCTCCTCCGACAGGTAGATTTCCTCCAAAAAAGCATTAATTTTGGCGGCTGCTTCGGTGTTCTCCGTCATATATACCCTGGTCATGGAAAACTCTCCCCTTTGCCCGGTGTCCTCTACGGTAAAGGTAGTGGAAAAGGTCTCACGGGTGCTGATCTCCTGCACCGGATTGTCATAATAAACAAAGACCGGAACCGCTTCCTCCTCATCTTCCTCCAGGAGTTTCCGGCATATTACCCCATCTCCTTCCGAAAGATTGTCATAATATAAATAGGTACCGTCTGAATACAGCACCGTCAGATGATCCCCGTAAACAGAGTCATCCAGTCTGGGATTCCGCACCCAATAGTCCAATGTTTCTCTTTCTCCGCTCCAGTTCAGACGTTCAATGCTGAAGCCGCTTTGCCCATAGGAGCGGTCAATGCTGTAAATACCCTTCTCATCCCAAAAGGCAATATCAAACTCCGAACAGTCCATCTCTCCGATCTCCGTAATATCTTCCGGATCATCCAGGCTTGTAGAATACCAGAGGCTGCCGTCTTTGTCTCTGTACACCAGCGCATTGTTTGTCAATATAATATTCCTTGCAAAAACCCCATTTTGCAGCGTTATCCGTTCCGTTTCACCCGTCTTAAGATTGCACCGGTACAAATAATCGCCGGATTCATCGAGAAGGAAAGCATACCCGAAGTTTCTCACACAGTAGACAATATCTCTCAGCCCGCTGTACCATCCCCATGGCTCCTGCCAGCCGTCCGGTATCATGCCGTACAGAGTCTCCTCTCTTGCTATCTGTTCTGCGCCGCCGTCCTTCTTCAGGCGGAAATACAGGTTATTCTCCTCGTCCCAGCCTGAAAGAAGGTAGAGAATATCGTCATAGATCTCCATGCAGGCCTCTATGTATTCCGGCATATCGAAGCCTTCCGCCATCAGCTCCCTGCCGGAGCCGTCGCAGCTCATCCGCCAGAGATTTGCCTTCCCGCCCGCCGGATTGCTGACTCCTTTCTGCTCTATAAAGTAAATCCTGTCGTCATATATGGCAAAAATTCCCGCCTGGGGCGAAGCCGCCTCAAACAGCACCTCCGCCTCCAGCGTCTCTGCATTCACCCTGCACAGCTGTCTGCTCCAGTAACCGTATATCCAGCCGTCTGCATACTGGGTGTTGCTGCCGGAATCATCCCTGAAATAAGGGACGCTGCCGAACTCCGCCCACTCTATGCTTTCCACGCCCTCCGCCGCTTCTTCGTTCTCCGCAGGAACACTGCTGTCTGCCGCCTCGCTTTCCACGCCCTCCGCCGCTTCTTCGCTCTCCGCCGGGACAACACTCTCCGATTGCCCGCCGGTTTCCGACCGGTCTCTCCGCCCGTTCTGCCGGGTGCCGGAAGCCGCATACACATTGCCGTAATCACCCAGCAAAAGCGCCAATGCGATCCCACACGCTATGATTCTGCCGTATTTTCTGTTCTTTGTCATCCTTTGCGCCCCCTCCTATCAGCCACAACTATTTTCCATAGAAGCAGTATAGACCTTTAAGGCATAATATTTGCATCATTTTCCCCAGCCTTGAAAGGGAAAATAATTCGCACAAATTCTGCTGATGAATAGGCTCTT
>JAMPFR010000024.1 GCA_023664365.1 Acetatifactor muris
AGATATGAGGCATCCGGAGCAGGCCATAACAGAATTTTCCTTTCAAGGCTGGTTTCTTGCAGGGCTTGTTGACAAGAGAGGCATAAAATACTACAATATAACTGTAGCATATAAACTGTTCTGAGGATATTTGCGGAGGTAAAGGAATATTGCAAAAACGGATCACCTGCGCCCTGTTACTGATAGTGCTTTCTTTTTGGCCTGTGGCCTGTTCCGGCGATTCCTCCGAAGGAGGGATCTTAAGCCCGGAGAAGATGGAGGCTGCGCACCTGGAGATGGAACTGACAGAAGGGGTGCTGGTGGATGCCGCGATTACGCCCTACAGCCGCTATGAGAACGGCCTGAGCGCTTATTATGTATCTAAGAAGTCTCAGGAAGAAAATTTAGTGACAGAGGAGGAATTCATAGCCTCCCCTCTTATCTATGGGTATTCTGTGGAAGAGTTTGCCCGGCTTCTGGCGGAGCAGGGCGGGTTCTCGCCGGAATATACATGGGAGGTACGTCTTAATCCGGGAGAGGCGATAGGATATCTGGTCATGCAGGATCAGGCAGGAGTTGAGAGGACATTATGGTGCGAATGGCGTATGGATGAGGGAGGTTGGGTGGAGTCGAATCCGAATGTCGTATTCTATAATTATGAATGGGACAGCTTTGATCACAATGCAGCCTGTAATCTTTTAAGCCATGCTGTTCCAGACGAGTCTGAACTGGATTTTGCGTCCTCTGAGGAACTGGCGGCACAGGCGGGAAAAATCCTTATGACCGTGACAGGGGAGGAATATTACTCGGAAGTTATTTGTGTTCCCATGGGGGAGACGAACAGGCAGAAGCTGAAAGATTGCGGCTATGAGATTCCGGGAGATTTAGCTGACAGCAATTCGCCGTATCTGGAGGAGGATTATTACGGATATATATTTTACCGGAATATAGACGGATTCCCTTTAAGATATCTGAGTCTCTCGATGATCTTGACGGAAAATACCGTCTGGGACGAGGAACTGGACGCTCAGCGCTATCTGGATCTTCTGATACCGCTTATAGCAGATAAGCAGTTTGTCAGTTTTGGGGAGACCGAAGGACTTCGGTATTTAAGCACGGACAGAAAACCCTGTATCATGGAAGCTTATAAGGAAAGGGAAAGCGTCTGCGATATCAACAGGATATTGGAAAACGCGAAGCAGTATTTCGACAGCATCCTGCTTCCCGCTGCCGTGACGGTGAACCGCATCGAGATAGCATATTCCTATTGGTTTTCGGATGCAGAGGACGGGCCGCTGCGCAATATTGCGGCTCCCTTCTGGGTGGTACAGTACTGGGATCCCGCCTCGGAAATGCAGATGATGCTGATATTTGACGCCTTTTCCGGGCAGTTGATTCACCAGGTAGGCTATCAGCCCTAGGCATAAAGAGGATTATAACTATGAAAATGACGGGAATTCGCCTGTTTAAGGTAAATTTGCTGCGGATGGTGAGACAGCCCCTCTTCTGGGGGGCTGCCTTCGGGATCGGCCTGATCAGATTTGTCTATACCTTCGGGGATCCTGAGATTTATCGGATGGTTCTGACGGAGCGCTTCTGGCAGCTGGATATGTTGTATCTGACGTTGTCCTACGGATGGAGCACAAGCCTTCTTCCCTATATCAATTTATGTCTTGCGGCCCTTCCTGCGGTCCTCCTCTATATTCAGGACGATCGGAGCGGCCGGATGAGTGTGCTGCTTCCCAGAGTGGGCTGGGGGCGCTATGCGCTGTCCCAGGCTTTCAGCGCCGCAGGCGGAGCTTTCTTTTGTATGCTGGGAGGAGACGTCCTGTTTTTTCTGGCGGGACATTTCGGCGTGGGACTTCCCGTAGGAAGCAGCTGTAGTGCGGAGGTAACATGCAGCCTGCTGGAAGCGGGGAATTACTGGGGAGGTCTGCTGGTCTATGAGGCCATGAACGGTATGCATGGGGCTTTCCTGACGCTTCTGGCGTCGGCCGTGGCAGGGCTGGTCAGGGACGCTCAGTTTGTGGTGATCCTGCCAATGATCCTGCAGTTTTTCTTTACATACAGCTGGGCGGTTTTTACGCTTACGGCAGGACTGCCCATATGGCTCAGTCCCAAATTTGTCTATGAGTTCGGCTGGTCTCCTATCCGGACAGACGGGCTGATGCTTGGGTTTGCCCTGGGACATTTGCTTCTGACAGCGCTTATTGTCTCGCTTCTGCTGTATGTGCTGATCAGGCGAAGGTACAGGAGGTGACAGGGATGCTGAAGGTGATTGGAAAATCTCTGCGGGTATGGTGGTTCGAATTGAGGACGGTACTGTTGTCCGGCCGCTGGGTGGTGCTTACAATGGTGTCCTTTATGCTGATGGGGTTTTATCTGAAGCCGATACTTCAGTTTGCGGAGGTCTATGATCTGAAGCTTTGTCCCGCCGTCTTTCCCCACTTTTTCGGGGATTCCGTGTTCAGCAGTCTGGGAATGCTGCTGCTGATATTTATGACCAGCGTATTTCCCATCACCGGTCATATTCAGCAGGGGATACTGATGAGAAGCGGAAACCGGTGCTGGGTAAACGGACAGTTTCTGACAGACATAACGCTGGTGCTGCTTTGGCTGGGAGAAATGCTTTTGTTCATCTGCGCGATCATCGGCGGGCGGCTCTCTTTTCAGGGCTGGGGCAAGGTGTGGGGCAGCTTCGGGGGAGAGTCGGCCCGAAATCTGGGCTTTGACAGCTACGCTGATATCTCCATGGAGATCATTCTGGGATATACGCCCCTGCAGGCGGTTCTGATGAGTATGCTGTTTGTATGGCTCACCGGAATCCTGTTCGGAGAATTTATTTTCTGTGTGGACGGTCTGTGCCGGAATTATATCGGGGAGATCCTGCTGGCGGTGTGGGGCTTTGGGAATCTGCTGATCGCCAGCTTCGGAAATCTGTCGGAGATCGGGTTCCTGCGGATGTTGTCTCCCGTCAGCTGGCTTGACATTTCCCGGTATATCGGAAATCCGGTACGGGTAGGCAGGGTGCTGTTGGTGATGGGGGGACTGATCCTGCTGTTTTATATTTTTAACAGATTACTGGTGAGAGCCAAGAAAATTGAGATCCGGTGAGGTGCGCTGATGATTCGATTGGAGAACGTGACGAAAACATTTGGAAAGGTTTCCGCGGTAAAGCAGGTCACTGCAGAATTTCAGGACGGAATGATAACCGGGATCGTGGGGCGGAACGGCAGCGGGAAGACGGTTCTGTTCAAGATGATCTGCGGATTGATGAAGCCCACCTCCGGCGACGTGTGGGTGAACGGAGAGCATATCGGCGCGGACAGGGATTTCCCTTCCAGCATCGGCGTTATCATTGAGGTGCCGGGGTTCCTGCCTTTCCAGAGCGGATACAGGAATCTGTGGGAGCTGGCGGCCATCAATCACCGGATCGGGAAGCAGGAGATCGAGGAGGCCATCCGCAGGGTGGGCCTGGATCCTGCCAGTCGGAAACCGGTGGGAAAGTATTCCCTGGGGATGCGGCAGCGTCTGGGGATCGCCCAGGCCATTATGGAGGATCCGGATGTGCTGGTGCTGGATGAGCCCATGAACGGGCTTGACGAGGAGGGAGTGGAGGACATCCGCAAGCTTCTGCTGGAGCTGAAGGCGGAGGGCAAGACCATCTTGATTGCCAGCCACAACAGGGAGGACATTGATATCCTCTGCGATCGGGTGTATCGTATGCGGAGCGGGGAAATGTCAGAAGAGACCCCTTTGACGATCTCCTGAAGTGGAAGTATGATCATTATTGAGTAAGGAGTCTTAGTATAAAACAGGAGCGGAATATGGAAGAAAATATTGAAAATATCACAAGTGCCAGGATGCAGTTTGCGGTGCTGATCGACGCGGACAATATCAGTTCCAAGTATGCGGCTACCATCTTTGAGGAGCTGGACAAGTTCGGGCTGTCAACTTACCGCCGGATCTACGGAAACTGGTCCAGGGCCAACGGCTGGAGTGAAGGGATGCTGCTGGAGCATTCCATTATGCCGGTGCAGCAGTTTTCCTATACCACGGGGAAAAATGCCACGGATATGGCCATGGTGATAGACGCCATGGATATTTTATTCAAAAATAAGGTGCAGGGCTTCTGCCTGGTGACCAGCGACAGTGATTTTACCAGGCTTGCCATGCGGCTTCGGGAGGAGAGTATGTTCGTCCTGGGGATGGGGGAGTCCAAGACGCCTCCGGCATTGACGAGAGCCTGCAACAGGTTTATCCACCTGAATCTGGTGGCGGAGCAGAACAAGGCGCTGGAGGGCAGCGACAATATGGAGGGGAGCGAGGAGCAGAACGTTACCTCCGTTACGGAGGTGCGGCAGGCGATTCTGGCGCTGATTAATGAGAACGACGGAAAGCAGATTGACCTGGCGCAGATTGGGAACCGGCTGAATGACAGATTTTCCGATTTCGACGTCCGAAACTACGGTTACACCAAGCTCAGCACCATGGTAACCCAGGAACTGCCTGATTTGAGCGTAAAGAAGGTGAACAACCAGTACTATGTGGAGCAGCGTTCCACCCTTACCAAGGCGGAGCTGGAGCGGGAGATATGCAGCATGATTCAGCAGAGCGGCGGCATGATTGACAATCTTTCCACGCTGAACGACGAACTGCACAAAAAGTATAAGCAGCTGGATTTCAAGCAGTTCGGATACAGCCGTATTTCCAGTTTCCTGCGCAGCTTAAGATCCGTGACGGTTCATGAAAACCAGGTGACGCTGCGCGGCGAAAGGTAACAGAGGGCGGGAGCATGGACATTTTTGAATATATGCGCAGCACCAGTATGGAAAAGGAATCCCCTCTTGCGGCGCGGATGCGGCCCAGAACCCTGGATGAGGTGGCAGGGCAGGAGCATATTATCGGCAGGGACAAGCTGCTGTACCGGGCTATCAAGGCGGATAAAATCAGCTCCGTCATCTTCTACGGGCCGCCGGGAACGGGGAAAACTACCCTGGCACGGGTGATTGCCAATACCACCAGCGCGGAATTTACCCAGATTAACGCTACCGTGGCGGGCAAGAAGGATATGGAAGAGGTGGTGGCAAAGGCCAAGGATACCCTGGGAATGTACGGAAAGCGCACCATTCTGTTTATAGACGAGATTCACCGTTTTAACAAAAGCCAGCAGGATTATCTGCTCCCCTTCGTGGAGGACGGAACCCTGATCCTCATCGGCGCCACTACGGAGAATCCCTATTTTGAAGTAAACGGGGCGCTGATTTCCCGATCTGTTATTTTTGAACTGAAGCCTATTCCCGTGGAAGCGGTAAAGGAGCTCATCCGAAAGGCAGTCTATGACACGGATCGGGGGATGGGGGCTTACAATGCGGAGATTGACGAGGAGGCTCTGGATTTTCTGGCAGACCTCTCCGGGGGAGATGCGCGGCATGCCCTGAATGCTGTGGAACTGGGCGTCATGACTACCAGCCGCAGTGAGGACGGAAAAGTTCATATTACCCTGGAGGTGGCGCAGGAGTGTATCCAGAAGCGGGCTGTCCGGTATGACAAGACGGGAGACAACCACTATGACACAATCTCGGCCTTCATCAAGAGCATGAGAGGCTCCGATCCGGATGCGGCGGTGTATTATCTGGCGCGGATGCTTTATGCGGGGGAAGAGGCAGCGTTTATTGCCAGGCGCATCATGATATGTGCGGCGGAGGATGTGGGCAATGCGGATCCCCAGGCCCTGGTAGTGGCTGTCAATGCTTCCCTGGCAGTGGAGCGGATCGGAATGCCCGAGGCTCAGATTATCCTGGCCCAGGCAGCGGCTTATGTGGCCTGTGCACCCAAGAGCAATGCAAGCTGTAACGCTGTTTTTGAAGCCATGCAGACCGTGGAGCAGACAGGCAGCCTGCCGATCCCGGCACATTTACAGGACGCTCATTACAAGGGAGCCGCAAAGCTGGGACACGGGGCAGGCTATAAGTATGCCCACGATTATCCGAACCATTATGTAAAGCAGCAGTATCTGCCCTATGAACTGGACGGGAAGGAGTTTTACAGACCTACGGGAAACGGATATGAGGTGAAAATCAGGGAGCACATGAGAAAGCTGAAGGAAGCTCCGGAGGAGCTTCAAAAATAAACGGAAGCGGCATACAGTTACGTTTTCAGAACAGCTCCTGTACCAGCAGCCGGTAAATTTGCTGGTTCTTTTTCTGCCAGTTGTCGCAGATGGCGGCAGCAGTGCTTTCGTCAGGCACTGACAGAGTGATGTCCACCAGACGGACGTCTCTCTCCTTTGCCGTCAGATGTGCCTCATATTCTCCCGAGGTTGACTTGTAGTAGTTGCCCAGAACGGATACTTCATTGCGCAGGGAGTATTCGTTTTCCCGGAGGAAGGCGTTGACGTCCTGCCTGATGGCGTCGCTGATGCGGTTCTGGAAGAAGTTCAGCGTCTCCCGTCCCTCCGCCGTGATGGACAGGTGGGTCCGGTTGCGGACGGTTTCCGGGGAAATCAGCTTTGCATCCGTCAATTCATTGATGACCTGCTGCAGCGTGAGAAAATTGGTGTAGTCCCGGCCCAGAATGAAGTCGCTGACCTGGGCGGCAGTCATGGGGAAGGTCACCCGATTCAGCATATACAGTACAATCAGTTTATAAAGAGTCAGCGGATCCTGTATCATAATTCCCCTCATTCTTCTAAGCGGACAACGTCCGCTTTTTACTTTATTAGGAAACTTAACGCGGCACTTTTTTACGATCGGATATGAGATTTCACTGCCTGGGCTACCAGCTCCGCCACCTTCGGGTTAAAGGCTTCGGGCAGAATGTTATTTTCGTTCAACTCGTCGTCGGGCACCAGGCCTGCTATGGTTTCCGCCGCCGCCAGCTTCATTTCTTCCGTAATCTGCGGAGCCCGCCCCTCCAGAGCGCCTTTAAAGATACCCGGAAAGGCTATCACATTGTTGACCTGATTGGGAAAGTCGCTGCGGCCTGTGCCTACCACCCTGGCGCCGGCAGCCTTTGCTGCGTCGGGCATAATCTCCGGCACCGGATTTGCCATGGCAAACAGGATGGCGTCATGGTTCATGGAAGCCACCATATCGGGAGAAACAATGTTGGGAGCGGAAACGCCTACGAAAATGTCGGCGCCCTTCAGTGCGTCCGCCAGAGTGCCCATTCTGTTTTCCGGATTTGTCACCTCTGTCATTTTCTGCTGCATCCAGTTCAGGCCCTCCGTGGACTTGGACAGAATGCCCACTTTGTCGCACATGATAATATAGGGGAAACCGTAAGTCAAAAGCAGCTTTGTGATGGCGACGCCTGCGCTTCCGGCGCCGTTTACCACTATCCGGCAGTCCTCTTTTTTCTTGCCTACCACCTTTAAGCTGTTGATAATACCGGCCAGAACCACGATGGCTGTGCCGTGCTGGTCGTCATGGAACACGGGAATGTCCAGTATTTCCTTCAGCCGCTCCTCGATTTCAAAGCATCTGGGGGCGCTGATATCCTCAAGATTAATGCCGCCGAAGCCGGGAGCCAGCCAGGTGACGGCCTTGATAATTTCTTCGGTGTCCTGGGTGTCAAGGCAGATTGGAACTGCGTTGACGCCGCCGAATTCCTTAAAGAGAACGGCCTTTCCCTCCATAACGGGCATAGCGGCGTGGGGGCCGATATTGCCAAGCCCCAGGACGGCGCTTCCGTCTGAGACCACAGCCACGGTATTGGCCTTCATTGTATATTTGTAAGCCGCCTCCTTGTCCTCCGCAATGACCTTGCAGGGCTCAGCCACGCCCGGAGTGTATGCCACGGCCAAATCCTCTCTGGATTTCACAGGGGCCTTGGAGACAAGCTCCAGCTTTCCGTTCCATTTTTCATGCATCAGCAGTGCTTTTTCATTGTTTGTCATAGCTGTACCTCTTTTCCCGAATATGTATTATCATATAATAATTCGTGATTGTATGCAAGCAGGAAATGGCGCGTGTGAACTGTAACGTTTATATTTGCCTGTTTACATTTACAAAAAATTAGGACTTCCTATTTTAGGAAAAGTGTATTATAATAAAGAGTGAAATCAATCAAAGTATCAAGGAATCATGTCGATGAACCCTGTCGATGACCGTCTTGCCGTAATTCCCGTTTTTGTATTGTGGATAGGAAAGCTGCTTTTATTTTATGTGTTTTTGAGGAGGAGTTTATGAGAGAGAAATATGAATCACTGGCGCTTGTACAGTTAAAGGAGCTTGCGAAGGTGCGCGGGCTGAAAGGCACTTCAACCATGAAGAAGGCTGAGATTGTAGAGGCTATGCTGGCGGAGGATGAGAGGCTGAAGAAGCTGGAGGAACAGGAAAAGGCGGCAAAGGCCCGGGAAGCATCTCCGGTCCAGGCGGCGCCCCAGGCATCCGGCAGTACGGGAAGGCCTGCTTACAAGCGTCAGCCAGGGCCGGGAAGACCGGCTGCCCAGAGAACCCAGGGCGCTGCCCGGGCTGAGGCTGCGTCCCATACCGAAAGCGGGGGCCGGAGCGAAGGGAGCGGCCGTGCAGAGAATCCCCATACCCCGGCTGCGGCAAAAAGCGAAAATGTCCCGAAGCCGGAGAGTGCGCCTGTAAAGCCGGAAAATGCCGTCCCCGGGGCAGAAGGCACAGCAGCGCCCCGCACGTTCAGGAGCAACGAGGTCTATGATGAAAAGACCTATCCCAGAGAATTGGACAGCGGAGAGGAAGCCAGCGGTATTCTGGAGGTTATGCCGGATGGTTACGGTTTTATCCGCTGTGAGAATTATCTGCCCGGGGAAAACGACGTCTATGTGGCCCCCAGCCAGATTCGCCGGTTCGGCCTGAAGACCGGCGACATACTCCGGGGCAACAAGCGGGTCAAAACCCAGCAGGAGAAATTCAGCGCCCTGCTTTTTATCCGTACAATCAACGGATATACCACGGAGGAATCCGCCAAACGGACGGCCTTCGAGGATATGACCCCTATTTTCCCCAATGAGCGCATCCGGCTGGAAATGCCCGGCTGCAGCGTAGCCATGAGGGTTATGGATCTGGTGAGTCCGGTGGGCAAGGGGCAGCGCGGTATGATCGTATCTCCCCCCAAAGCAGGAAAGACAACGCTGCTGAAGGAGGTGGCAAAGTCTGTCCTGCGCACCAATCCCCAGATGCATATGCTGATTCTGCTGATTGACGAACGTCCTGAGGAAGTAACGGACATTAAGGAAGCCATTCACGGGGAAAACGTGGAGGTTATTTATTCCACCTTTGACGAGCTGCCGGAGCATCACAAGCGGGTGTCGGAGATGGTGATTGAGCGCGCTAAGAGGCTGGTGGAGCATCAGAAGGATGTAGTCATTCTTCTGGACAGCATTACCCGCCTGACCCGGGCTTACAATCTTGTAGTTCCCCCCAGCGGACGTACTTTGTCCGGCGGTCTGGATCCGGCAGCCCTGCATATGCCCAAGCGGTTTTTCGGCGCAGCCAGAAATATGCGCGAAGGGGGCAGCCTGACCATCCTTGCCACGGCGCTGGTTGAAACGGGGAGTAAAATGGATGACGTGGTGTATGAGGAATTCAAGGGCACGGGCAATATGGAGATGGTGCTTGACCGCAAGCTTTCGGAAAAGAGGATATTCCCGGCCATTGACCTGGCAAAATCCGGCACCAGAAGAGAGGATCTGCTTCTGAACCGGGATGAGCTGGATGCAATCAATATTATGAGGAAGGCCCTGAACGGCCTGAAGGCGGATGAGGCCACGGACAGGATTCTGGATATGTTCTCAAGGACCAGAAGCAACTTTGAATTTGTGCAGATGGTAAAGAAGAACAAGTTTATATAATTATATAAACTTGTTCTTCTCGAAGAATAAATTTATATAGTTTTTTCTTTAAATTAGGGGTTGCAAGTGTAGAAACCTTGTGTTACAATAATACCGCTGTTTGTGGTTCCATAGGCAGTGCGGATGAGAACGAAGAATAGCAGTATGTAATTATATAGAGAGGTGAGAGAAGATGAAGGAAGGAATCCATCCCCAGTACTATCAGGCAACTGTAACCTGCAACTGCGGCAACACTTTTGTGACCGGCTCCACAAAGCCTGAGATTCATGTAGAAGTTTGCTCCAAGTGCCATTCATTCTATACCGGCCAGCAGAAGACAGCAAGAGCCGATGGACGTATTGAGAAGTTCAACAAGAAATACGGCGTTAAATAAGAATCGCAGAAAAGGTTGAGGTGCTTGTATCTCAACCTTTTCTGTTCATAAGGTCAGGACGGAGAAGAAGTATTATGGCAAAGAGAAGAAAGAAATGCTATTCCGGTATCGGCGGACAGGCGGTGCTGGAAGGCATTATGATGAAAAACCAGGAGAAATATGCGGTGGCCGTGCGGAAGTCAAACGGTGAGATTGCCGTGGAGCTGGAAAATTATCAGGGACTGCTTCACGGCAGCAGGATTAAAGAGATTCCTTTTATCCGGGGCGTCTTTAATTTTATAGATTCGCTGATACTTGGAATGCGCTGTATCAATTTTTCCGCCTCCCTTTATGACGAGGGGGAGGAGAAAAAGGCGCAGAAGGGCGAAAAGGCTTCAGGGGGCGGAGAAAAGCTGGTGAATGCGCTGGTGACGGTTTTCTCCATAGTGTTGGCGGCAGGCATTTTTATTGTGCTGCCCTATTACCTTGCATCTTATTTCAGAGGATTTGTGCGTAATGAATCTCTGATGGCGATTATTGAGGGCGGAATCCGTATTGCCATTTTTATTTTGTATGTCTGCCTGATTGGTCTTATGAAAGATATTCGCAGACTGTACCGTTATCATGGCGCGGAGCACAAGTGTATCAATTGTATTGAGAAGGGGCGTCCGCTGACGGTGCATAACGTTATGAGAAGCTCCAGACTGCACAGGAGATGCGGAACCAGCTTTATTTTCTTTGTGCTGATTGTCAGCGTTGTGCTGTTCTTTTTTATCAGGGTGGACAATCCGGTGCAGAGGGTGCTTCTGCGTATTCTTCTGATGCCGGTGGTGGCCGGGATTTCCTATGAGCTTATACGGCTGGCAGGCCGCAGCAATAATATATTTGTATTGATTCTTTCCCTGCCGGGAATGTGGATTCAGAGAATGACCACCAAGGAGCCGGACAGGGAGATGGCAGAAGTGGCAATCGCCGCAGTGGAGGCGGTGTTTGACTGGAGAACCTTTCTTTACGACAATTTCGGCTATGAGGTAGACGAAACCTGGATGCAGGAGGATACGGACGGCCGGATGGGAGCGGACGGCGCAGAGGGGCAGCCCGCGTATGAGGGGGAGGAATTTTCGGAAGAACAGCCTGTGTACGAGGGGGAGGAATTTTCGGAGGAGCAGCCTGTATACGACGGGGAGGAATTTCCTGAGGGGCAGCCTGTGTATGAAGGGGAGGAATTCCCGGAGGAGCAGCCTGTGTACGGCGGGGGAGAGTTTTCGGAGGAACAGAACTTCTAGGGTTTGCGCCGCCTGACGGACGGCAGAATAAGAGGAAATATGGAGTACAGGGAAGCATATAACATGGGAAAGGCTGTCCTGTCGGCGGCGTCCGTTCCGGATGCGGATACGGATGCGCGGCTGCTGCTGGAGTTTGTCTGCGGTACAAACCGAAACACGCTGCTGGCTCACGGCGACAGAGAAGTGACGAAGGATCAGGAGAGCACATACAGGGATCTGGTGGAAAAACGTTCACAGCGGGTTCCGCTCCAGTACCTTACGGGAGTGCAGGATTTTATGGGGCTGGAGTTTGCCGTGAACGAGCATGTGCTGATCCCTCGGCAGGATACGGAGATTCTGGTGGAGGAAGCGCTGCAGTATCTTCACGACGGGATGCAGGTGCTGGACATGTGTACCGGATCCGGCTGTATTTTGCTCAGCCTGCTGAATTATTCCAATAATTGCGAGGGCGTAGGGGCGGATGTGTCGGAGGAGGCGCTGAAGGTAGCGGAGAAAAATGCGGTGAAGCTGCTGGGAGAGCAGGCAGTGCGGAACAGGCCGGGAAATTCGGACGAAACGACGGCTCCGGAAAAGTCCGGAGAATCAGAGGAGCTTCCGGATTTGTGTGTGGGAACCCATGTCAGCTTTGTGCAGAGTGATCTGTTTGAGAAGGTGCAGGGACAGTTCGATATGATCGTCTCAAATCCGCCTTATATAGAAAGCGGGGTCATTGATACCCTGATGCCGGAGGTGCGGGATTATGAACCCCGCCTGGCGCTGGACGGCAGTGAGGACGGGCTTATATTTTACCGGAGAATTCTGAAGGAATGCCCCGTATACCTGAAAAAGGGCGGTATGCTCTTTTTTGAAATAGGCTATGACCAGGGGGAGGCAGTGAGCCGTCTGATGGAGCAGGCCGGTTTCCTGCAGGTAATGCTGATCAGTGATTACGCAGGGATGGACAGGGTGGTGTGCGGAACCCTGGGGTTTGGGGACGTGCCGTAACTACGGGGTGAGAGCCCCGGGAAGGAAGGCATGGCGCAGACGGATGCCGCCGGGCGCCGAACCGGAGCGCAGACGGCGGTGCATGGAACAAATTGCGTAAGAGCAGAGTAGGAGAACTGTATGTTTGACAGGTTAGAGGATTTGTTAATCCGTTTTGAGGAGATTATGGGAGAGCTTCACGAGCCCACAGTGACGAATAACCAGGAGCGGTTTCGGAAGCTGATGAAGGAGCAGAGCGATTTAACGCCTATTGTGGACGCCTATAAGGAGTATAAGAAGTGTAAGCAGGACATCGGGGATTCCCTGGAAATGCTGGAGGAAGAGAACGATGAAGAAATGCGGGGGATGATTAAGGAAACCCTGAATGACAGCAGAAAGCGGGTGGAGGAGCTGGAGCAGGAGCTGAAGCTTCTGCTTTTGCCAAAGGACCCAAATGACGACAAGAATGTTATTGTGGAAATCCGTGCGGGCGCAGGGGGAGATGAGGCCGCTCTGTTTGCGGCGGAAATTTACCGCATGTATGTGCATTATGCGGAGAGCCAGGGCTGGAAAGTGGAGACCATGAATGCGGATGAAATCGGTATCGGCGGCATGAAGGAAGTGCAGTTTATGATTACCGGCCGGGGCGCTTATTCCAAAATGAAGTATGAGAGCGGCGTGCACAGGGTGCAGCGTGTGCCGGAGACGGAGAGCGGCGGGCGCATTCATACCTCTACTATCAGTGTGGCCGTAATGCCGGAGGTGGATGAGGACATTGACATTGTGATAGACGACAAAGATATCCGCATTGACGTTATGCGGGCTTCCGGCAACGGCGGCCAGTGCGTGAATACGACGGATTCCGCCGTACGTCTGACCCATTATCCCTCAGGCATCGTGGTGTACAGCCAGACCGAGAAGTCCCAGATACAGAACAAAGCCAAAGCCTTTGCCCTGCTGAAGGCAAAGCTGTATGACATAGAGCAGCAGCAGAGACATGATGCGGAGGCGGAAATGAGAAGAAGCCAGATCGGCACAGGGGATCGTTCCGAGAAAATACGAACCTATAATTTCCCCCAGGGGCGGGTCACGGATCATCGTATCGGGCTTACCGTCTATAAGCTGGACAAGGTGATGGACGGAGACATTCAGGAAATTCTGGACGCCTGCATCGCGGCGGACCAGGCGGCAAAGCTGGCGAAAATGAATGAAGGTTGAAGAATACGGGGAGAGCGTCAGATGGGGATTTTATTACAGCTTGGATTAGGCCTGCTTCCGGGGGCAGTGGGGGCGTTGGCGTTTCTGGTGCGCAGGAGAGCCTTCGGCGTCAGACAGATAGTAACGGTATTGCTGCTGTTTGGGCTCAGCGGCGGTATGATTACGGCGGGAGTGCTGCAGCTTCCGGGTCAGGAGAAGCCTCACAGGCAGGCTTCGAAGCGGGAGCTTCTGGCATTTGCCAACGCGCTGTATCTGGAAGGAGATCGGGAAAGCGCAGAGGAGGTTCTGGAGGTATACAGCCGGGCCTATGGTTATGACAACCAGTGCCGGCTTCTGACGGCGCGGATCTTTCTTGCAGAGGGCAGTTATGATCGGGCTGCAGGGCTTTACGCCTGTCTGGAGGACGAAGAGGATCTGTCTGTATCTGCAAGAGAAGTGCAGTACGCCCGGGGAAAGGCGTCCCACAGTGAGGCTGCTTTGGCCATGCTCCGGTATCTGCAGGACATGGGAGAGAATCCCGGGGACTATGGCTATGCAGAGGACAGTTATCGGACTCTTTCTGCTGCGGCTGATATGGATTTGTCTCTTGTGTTGAGAGATATTCGGATTGAGGTGGAAGACGCCTATGATTTGGAGGAGGGAGCCATCCGTGACTGCGCGGCGCTGCTGGCGGATATGAAAGATCAGGAGGCCGGTGTATGGGAGGAAGAGCAGGCCAGGCGCTGCCGCCGTGTATTTTCCGGGCTTGAGGAGGAAGCTGCCGGACTTTTGGAGCTGTCCTGTGTGAGACGGGCACGTCTGGAGATATATGTGCGGGACGGAGATTTCGACAAAGTGACGAAGAACCTGGGAGAGACTTCTACCTACCATGAACTGATGCTGGCTGCCGAGCTGTACATGGGCGGGATGGTGGAAGCTTCCGATTTTCCGGAGTCCTTTCAGAGCGTTGATTCCGATGCGGCCCGGGAAGTGAAGCGGCAGCTGAAGGCAGTGCTGAATGCAAACAGGAAAGGCACAAGCGTCCAGGAACGTAAGGCCATGAAGGCCAGGGTGGCCGCTCTGGAGACACAGCTGGGGGCGCCGGAGCTGGCGGTTTTGAAAAGCAGGCTGCAGGAGCAGGCTGCCGAGGCGGGAGAAGACAGCAGCAAGGTTTATCTGGAGCTTGCCAGAGTGGAGACCTATTTCGGAAACGAAACGGCAGCCGATACCTGTCTGGGCAATGCGGTCTATGCGTCTCAGAATTGCGGGGATGACAATTACGCCTACGCCATGGGACAGATTGCAGGTGTGATAGAAGGCAAGGGAGATCTTGAGGACATTAAGTGTGTGCCGGACTATGTGGACACGGTGATGCGCAACGCCCTGACGGTGGATGTAGAGGAAATTCTGGCTGTGAATACGGCCGCAAATATGGCTGAACAGGCGGCGGAAGAGGAAGCGGCGGATGCTGACGGGAGACAGGACGCCGGAAGGGAGACGGAAGAGGAGGATAGCGCCGCGGTTGGCGGCATGGCCGGCTACCACGGGTTTCCGCAGACGGTGGCGGATTATGTGAGCCGTGCCAGGAGCGCCATCAGTATCGGCTCTATAGATACGGAGCAGTTTGAACGGATTTCGGCAAAGGTGCAGATATCCAGCGATTATATAAACGATACGAAAGAACTGAAAAATGCGCTGCAGGTATATGACTGCGGAGCGCAGATTACGGAGTTTTCCCTGGAGAAGATAGAGTATGCAGGTTCCAATATCCTGCTGTGCTGTGATGTGTCCGGAAGTATGTCGGACAGTATGGGAGATTTGAAGGATGCGGTGAAGACGTTTATCCGGGATCGGAATCAGGACGAACAGCTGGCGGTAGTGACCTTTCACAGTGAGATTGCAGCGTCCGGAGGCTTCGGCGCCACCGATGAGGAGATTCTGGCTCTGGCCGAAGATATGCGGGCAGGCGGCGGTACGGATATGTTTTCCGCAGTGATGAACTGTCTGGGGGGCTTCCCGGGCGGCCGTGGAGAAAACAATGTGCTGATTCTGATGACGGACGGACAGGACGGCGGCATGCACAGCAGTCAGGAGATTGAAGAACAGATTGGCGGGCTTGCCCGGGAAAAGGGCGTAACCATTTATACCATAGGGCTTGGAACCTCTGTGGACACGGAATATCTGACAACCATTGCCGACAGCGGCAGCGGCTCCTTTGTCTATGTATCCGCCAGCGACAGCTTAAACAGTTTTTACGATATGCTTCACGAGCAGCTTTATAACCGGTATCGGCTTACCTATCAGGCGCAGGATACCATGACGATGCGGGGCAGGACGCTGGAGGTGGCGCTGCCGGAGGAAAACGTCCGGGCTTCCAGAACCTATCACCTGACGGAGGATGGGGACGCAGGAGGAGCATTAAGTATCACCCGGGGAATTTCCGTATCCGGAATGTCTCCCAGATATCTGTATAAGGGTCTGCAGGATGTGCGGGTGGAGCTGCGGGGCACGGGCTTCCGGAAGGAATCCACGGTCAGCGTGAAGCTGCATGGTACGCTGGATTACACGATATCGGCGGAATATGTTTCGGAGGAGGCCTATGCCCTGACGATCCCTGCCGAAGTGGCGGTGGGAAGCTATAACGTGGAGGTTTCCATAGACGGACAGAGGACAGTGCTGCAGAACGGTTTTTCGGTGATAACCAGGGGGAACGAAAAGACCACTGCTTTTGGAAAATATGTGTTTACTTCCGGAGAAAAGATTGAGAATGCCGACGGCTCCTGGCTGCTGCGGGACGGGGTACAGATGAACGGCTGGCTGCGCTTTAAGGGAGACGTGCGGCTGACGGGAGACATTGAAAACGGCGGTTCTATCCGTGTAACGGAGAATGACGGTTCCTATGTGGAATTCCACACTGCCACTGCGGAAGGATTGGGGGCGCTGCTTGCCCGTAAGGGAGTTTCCCTGGATATTCCGGCGCTGTACAGCTTTACGCTGTACAGGGACGGGGAGATGGTTGATGACATACAGACAGGAGCGCTTGCGGTATTTCAGGTGCTGCGGTTTGACAGCCCCAGCGTGCAGCTGCATCCGGACAGTATCCGGCTGAATTATAAGACGGGAAGCACCATACTGCCCTATCAGGAAAATATTCTGAAAGCCTGCGGCGCCAAGGAGCTGTTTCAGTTTTCCGTGGACGGGACGGCGCAGATTACGGACAGAAATGTGGGCCTGATTCTGGATGCATCCTATAAGGATGCGGATTCCCAAAATTATAATCGTACCCTGAACCTGTTTAACGCGCCGGTATACTTTAACGGTTCCGTGAAGGTGAAGCTTGACACCATTAAAAACGAGTACACCCTGGGCGCTATGGTGCATCTGGCCTTTTTTGCCGAACAGTCGGGAATCGGCGCGGAGATTTCCTGGAAGGGCCTTACCGTGGACGCGGTAAAGCTGGAAGCGAAGCTGGCGGAGGGAATAAAGCTGCCTACGACTATTCCCATTACGGCAAATGATTTCGGCTTTCAGGTGTCGGATATCCAGCAGGCATTGGAGAGCGGACGTTTTACAAGCCTGGTGTTTGAGGGCTCCGTGTCATTAAGCAGCGAAAAGCTCAGCCATTATTTCCCGAAACTGAAAGATTTTGTGGGAGATATCACTGTGCTTGCCATGCCGGATACCACCGCATCCTTCCGTATATCGCCCTTCCGGGTGGAGGCTGGAGCAACATTGGTTTTCCTGGACGAGATCACGCTGGCGGAGGCGGGGCTGAAGCTGGGCGGCTTTGAATATACCAATGAAATGCTGGATCTGGAGGATGAGGAGGTACAGGGGGTAAACGCCAGTCTGAAGCTGGGCCTTCTGTGGGACAGTGCAGACGGACGTGTCAAGGTAGATGTGTCCGGCAGAGGGGAACTGGACGCCCACAGCAGGTTTGTGGGAGTGTGCCTTAACGGTACCGCCAAGGTGGATGTAAAGTGGTGGCTCTTTAATTTTGAGAGCAAAAAGGAAGGAGACATTTGTCTGGGACTGTACACAACCCACGCCGGGAAACAGGAGTTTGTGCTGGTGACAAAATATGAGGAATCCGGCGGAAAGATTAAAGGTAATTTCTACTATATCGACGAGAATGGCTATGCAGGCGAAGATAAGGGGTATCTGTGCCGGTAAAGGCGGGTTCGGCGTCTGCACAGCGAAGGAAAAGCAGGTACAAAGTACGCAGGCGTAAGGAGAGGCAATAGGATCATGAAAAGCAAAAAAAAGTTTTTAAGGCCGATACAGGCGCTGCTTTTGTGCTTGGCGCTGTCGGCGGCGTTTACAATAAAAGTAAAGGCGGAGACGGAGAGCGCACGGATCGCCGAAATGCCCGGCGGACAGGATCTGACGGTGCTGTTTTCCTTTGACCGGGAGAATGTGGACATTACCTTTATCTCTCCTTCCGGCAGCCGTTTTTCCAGAGGGGATGAAGGGCTGGAGTTTGCCGACGGGGAGCTCTGGAGTACTTACCGGGTGTCTGACGCTGAAGAGGGCGTCTGGCGGGTGGAATATGACAAAGGAGCAAACAGCGAGATTCGGTATTCTGTTCTGAAGGAGTCCTATGGACTGTGGATTCAGTATGTAAGACTGGAGGAGACGGACAGGGAAAGCCTGACGGTTTCCTTTCAGACGGATTGTGAGAGCGGTGACGTCCGTTATGATTATGAACTGTGGGCGGTGAACGGTGAGGACAGCAGTTTGTCTGAGAAGATCTCCTCCGGGTGGGCGCGGGCCAATCAGGAGGAGAGGGTCACAGCCTCCTTAAGCTCCTTAAACAGCGGTCATTATACCCTCAGGCTGGAGGTAAGCAGCCGGGAGGGCGACGCAGAGCTTTTTGATTCCATGACAGGGGAGGAATTTGACTTTACCAATAGGGATCTGCCGTCGGCCATGCAGGGAGGCAGAGTGTATCTGGATATGGGCAATCACACCTGCAGGCTGGACTGGAAGGACGCTGTGGACTATGGGGATAAAAGCTATAAGGTAATTGTATCAGGAAGCGCAGGGGAAATTTATCGGGGCGAGCTGGACAGCTCCGTCACAGATACCACGGTGGTGTATCCTGTGGACGAAACGGTTTTACAAATCAGTCTGTCCCGTAAGAAAAAGAGTCTGTGGTCGGAGCCCTTTGTGTGGGAGATTGATCTGCAGAAGGGGGAGGCGCTGCGCGCTTCCGGGGCGGAGGTCACCGGGGAAGGGCAGCTGGCTGTGGAATATGCAGTGTCCGGCGAACGGGTGCTTACCCTTTCCGTGAACGGCGAGGAGGGGGAGTTTCTGCTGAATGCATCCGGCCTGCTGGGAGTCAGCCTGCAGCCGGGACAGAATCGGATATACGGCGAATTCGAGGGGGAAGGCGGCGTTATATATGTGTTGGACAGGCTGATTTACTATGACGCCCTCCCGCCGGAGATACTGCTGTATGACAATCTGGACGGAAAGACATTTTATGAGGACTATGTGGATATTGCAGGCTCTGTGGAAGGCGGAAGCCTGACGGTGAACGGGGAAGAACTTGCGCCGGGGGAGCAGGGGGAATTTTCTTACAGACTGGCACTGTCTCCGGGAGAGAATGTGGTGGAGCTGAAAGCCGCGGACAGCAACGGAAATGTCAGCATGCAGGTGTTGACCTTATATAGGGGAAACAGTTTTACAGAGGGAAGAACAGGGCGGACGCTGCGGGAATTTCTGCCCCTTTTCGGGGCGCTGCTGGCCAGTCTGCTGGTGATTCTTCTGTCATTTCTGTTTATGCGCAGGAAAGAAAGGGGAGCATCTGTGAAAAAGGCTCCGGCGGGAAAAAAGCGGACTCTTGCCAAGTGGGTATGTGCCGCCGTGGTTCTGGGGCTTCTGGAGGCCGGCTGCGTATGGCAGTATGTGCATTACAGTCTGTTCGTCCGTTCCGTAAAATACCTGGAACTGGCGGAAAACTCTATTTCAAAGGCGGCGGAGTATCTGCGGATAAAAAGGTTTCTGGGCATCGGGGCGCTGGGAGGGCTTGTGCTTTTTGCGGTGTCGGTCATCATTGTGATTGTGCTGGCAAAGCGGAAGAAGGCGGCAAAGAAAAGCGAAACAGAGGAGTAGAGAAAAAGCGCGTATCGATTTTTTCAATCAATACGCGCTTTCAAACTGTCTGATCCAATGGACTTTACCTCCTTTCTTTATTCTGTTTTTTCCCGGCCCTTTTCTTCCATTTCTACCGTTGTGCTTTCTCACTGATCTTTGTACCCGGTACTGTAACCTCCTGATTGTTAATTAGGAATCGGTTACTTTAATTAGTGTACTTGCACATGTTTTCCTATTCTATTCGTTATTTAATTGGATGGAAGAATTTTTTCTTATCTCTTCTTGTTGAGTTTATTGTACGCTAAACAAAATGATTTGTCAACACATTTTTTGGAAAAAATTAAAATTATTTTCAAACTGACACGGAAAGCACGAAATTGCCGGATAAAACAGGCGGATAATCATAATATTCTGTCAGAAAGTCCCTTTACAAGCCGGTGCAAGTGTAAAAAGGAATGCCGGGAAAAGGAAAATTTTTGAGGGCGTCCGGGGCCGGGGGCTGTATTGACAAAGCAAGCCATATTCTGGTATTATGGTCTATTGAAGGACAGAGTTTATACGCGGGGGATAAGCTATGAGAAATGTATATACGACGCTGCTGTTAATCTTTGCAGCAGCAATTTTTATCTGCAGCTGCGTAATCGGCAGGCGGGATAAACGGCCGCTGACGAAGGCCATACGATACATAATGATTGCGGCGCCCTGTACCATGGCCGCTTATGCGGCGGCGTTGATTGCGCCCGCTTTATTTACGGCGGAGCTGCTGTACGCCATATACTATACGGTGTCGGATGTGCTGCTGATTTGTATGCTGCTGTACGCCTTGAAGTATACCAATGTCTATGAGATGCGGCTTGTGCAGAAGGTGATTCTCTATTCGATAGTTGCAGTGGACGGTGTGCTGATGCTGCTGAATGTCTTTACGGAGAAGATATTTATATTCCGCTGCGGCCTGATGGAGGATTCCGGTACTTTCTTTTACGGCATTGCGGAGCGTGGCGGCCTGTATAATTTCCACAGGTTTATCATATACGGAATGGTGGTGCTGATCGTACTGCCGTTAGTGGTAAAGATTGTGAAATCCCCGGCAATGTACCGCAAGAAGTTCTGGCTTACCCTGATCAGTCTTTTGATTATCATTGCCGCCAATGTGCTGTATCTTGTAATGGAGCTGGAGATAGACTTTTCCGTGCTTACCTACGGTATCATGGCGCTGGCAATTTATTATTTCAATGTGATATATGTCCCCCAGGGGCTGGTAGAGGGGCTGCTGTCCTCCAGTATCAAGAATATGGATGACAGCGTAATATGCTTTGACCTGGAGGGAAACTGTGTCTATGCCAACTCCGTGGCCTACGGCTTTTTTAAGGCGGAGAGCTCCGCGCCCTTTGAGGATTACTACAGGGAATGGATGAAGGGCAGACGGCTGGCCGATGCGGAGGATGCGGAGTGGAAGGAGACCAGGGAGATAAATTCCGCAAAGAGATATTATGACGTAAGCTTTAAGCGGCTGTGCGACAGTAATGATAATTGTGTGGGCTGCTTTTTCAAGATGCATGATGAGACGGTAGAGGTGGAAAAGCTGGCGGCGGAGCGTTTCCGGGCCACTCATGACCGTCTGACGGGAATCTATAATAAAGAGCATTTCTATGATGTGGTAGCGGACGTGGTACGCGAGGCCGAGCCGGGTTCCTACTGCATGGTCTGTTCAGACATCAAGAACTTTAAGCTGGTGAACGATATTTTCGGTATCAACATAGGGGATGAGGTGCTGATAAACATTGCGGATACCCTGAAGAGGATGGCGGGCTCCGGTTCTGTTTTCGGCAGGATTTCCGGGGACAGATTTGCTATTTGTATGCCCAGGGAACGTTTTAATCCAGAGGTTTTTTCCAATGAAATCAGGCGCATAGGAGAGAAAAGCGGTACCTCCACCTATCGTATCTGTATGCATGTAGGAGTCTATGACATTGTGGACAGGGACATAGCGGTTTCCGTTATGTGCGACAGGGCCTATATGGCTATAAAGACCATCAAGTCCAGCCTTACGGATACAATAGCTCATTATGACGAGGGAATCAGAGAGAGCACCGTAAGCGAGCAGAAGCTGACGGGAGAATTCGGCGGCGCTCTGGAGGAGGGCCAGTTCTGCTTTTATATTCAGCCCCAGGTTTCCGTCCGGGGAAAGATTCTGGGAGGGGAGGCGCTGGTACGTTGGATTCATCCTGAACGGGGGCTGGTTCCGCCCGTTGAGTTTATCGGAATTCTGGAGAATACGGGACTGATCTGCAAGCTGGATATGTACATCTGGGAGCAGGCCTGCAGGAAGCTGCGGGAGTGGAAGGACAGGGGGCTTACGGACTACCATATTTCCGTCAACATTTCTCCCAAAGACTTTTATTTTGCGGATATTTATAAAGTGTTTACGGGACTTGTGGAAAAATATGAGTTAAAGCCCCGAAATCTGCGGCTGGAGATTACGGAAAGCGCCATTATGAGTGATTTTGAGAAGCAGCTTGTGCTGATTCAAAGGCTGCAGGAGTATGGTTTCCTGGTGGAAATGGACGATTTCGGAAGCGGCTATTCCTCCCTGAACATGCTCAAGGACATGCCGGTGAATACCCTTAAGGTGGACATGGGCTTCTTAAGGCAGACCAATCATCAGGAGCGCAGCCGGACAATTCTCAAAATGATTATATCTCTGTCCAAACAGCTTGGCATGGAGGTAATTACGGAGGGCGTTGAGACCAGGGAACAGGTGGATTTCCTGACGGATATAGGCTGCGATATTTTCCAGGGCTACTATTTTGCAAAGCCTATGCCGGTCAGTGAGTTTGAGCAGAAATACTTTGACAGATAAAAATACATTCAGATATCGGCACCATGCAAGTGCATCGTATAAGAAAGGAGAGGGTGCGTGTGTGCAGAAAAAAGCGTGTGACAGGTCTTGCGATATGGATCGGCAGTATGCTGGCGCTGCTTGTTGGCGTATTGTTGACCGGCGGTTCGGCAGTTCGGCATGAATCGATCAAGGAAGCTATGAGGGATGCCGTACTGCATGAATCAGGTAAGATAAGCCTGTTTGGAACAGCGGATGTAAACCCGGCGCTTATTTCGGCCTTTACCGTCACGGCTGTCGTACTGTTGACTGCAGCGGGTATCCGCATTTTTGTCATTCCGAAATTTAAGTACATTCCGGGGAAATTTCAGCTGTTGCTGGAGCAGGCGGTGGGCTTTTTTGACAACCTTGCAAAGTCAAACAGTCCGCATAGGAACAGGTTCCTGGGCGCTTATGTTTTTGCGGCGGGTGTTTATATTTTCATCGGAACGCTGTTTGAACTGTTTGGGATACAGGGCGTTACAACGGAAGGGGCGTCAATTGCCCTGCCGGCTCCGTTGTCTGATATCAATGGGGCGATTTCACTTGGCTGCCTATCTTATCTGGTGATTTTATCAGGCGGCATTGCCGGAAACGGATTCCGGGGAGTCGGAAGTACATTAAAAGATTTTTCTCTGCCGATTTCCATGAGCTTTCGCCTTTTCGGAGCGTTGCTCAGCGGGCTGCTGGTAACGGAGCTTGTATATTTTTATATTCACTTAAGCTTTGTGCTTCCCGTGGCAGTGGGTGTTATGTTTACACTGCTTCATGCACTGATTCAGACGTATGTGCTCACCATGCTTACGGCGCTCTTTTACGGAGAGGTATCCGAGCCGCACAAGAAAATAAAAAGCAAGCGAAAGAAGAAGCAGGCGTTGGCCTGAAAAGGAGGTTATTGGAATGAAGTCAATCGTTAAGAAGATTCCCGCAGTGATAATGTTGATTATGGTGTTGCTGGCATTTCCCGTTTCGGTATCTGCCGCAGAAGCGGATACAGCTGCGTCAGGGAAGGCGGCGGCAGAAGCGGTGGAAGCCGCAGATTCCGGCGGCAATAAAGCCTGGGCCGCGGCGATGTGCGTAGGCGTGCCTGCCGCCGTGGGAGCTATCGGAATGGCGTGGGCTATTTCAAAGTCTTCGGAGGGCATATCCAGACAGCCGGAGGCAGATGGGAAAATCCGTACAAACCTGATGCTGGGTCTTGTGTTTATTGAAACTGCCATTATTTATGCGTTGATCATTGCCATATTGATTATTTTCGTTTTGTAGCAGTTTGCGGAAAGGCATGGTTGTTATTATGAATATCCCTTTAAATATTGACTGGCAGCAGATATTGCTGCACTTGTTTAATTTTGTCATTTTGGCGGGAGGATTATATTTTCTCCTTTATAAACCGGTAAAAAGCTTTATGGAAAAAAGAACTGCTTATTATCAGGGCATGGACAAAGCGGCCGCAGACAAAATGGAGCAGGCGGAGGCGCGTGAACAGGAGTACAGGAGACGTTTGGAAGGTGCGGATCTGGAGATACGCCGCAAAAAAGAACAGGCGGCAAAAGAAGCTGAAAAAGCGGCGGAAGCTATTTTGAGTGAAGCCAATAAACAGCGAGAGCAGATCATTGCGGAGGCGCAACGGGAAGCCAGGCACGAGAAAGAAAAAATGGTTCAGGATGCAAAAGAGGAGATCGTGGGGCTGGCGTTAGCCGCCACTGAAAAAATGCTTCATGGGGAGGCGATATCCCATGAATGAAAAGGTGATTGACGATCAGCTTGACCAGCTGAAAAGTATATGGTCGGGGCTTACCGCACAGGAAGGAGACATCATCCCTCTTATGCAGGAAGCGGTAAAGAACTGGATTCCGTCTGACATGGCGCAGGAGAGAGGGATTGTCCTGACTGTGGGAGACGGCATTGCCACTGTGGGCGGCCTGGAGAACGCCACATATGGTGAAATACTGATTTTTTCAAACAATATCAGAGGCATGGTGCAGGATCTGAAACGCGGGGAAATCGGCTGTATTCTCTTTGGCGACGAGCAGGATATACTCGAAGGAAGTATCGTAAAAAGGACAGGTAAAACGGCAGGTATTCCGGTTGGCGACTTATTTTTGGGGCGGGTGATCGATGCCCTTGGTAATCCCATTGACGGCCGGGGGATAATACATGGGGACGGATATTGTCCCGTGGAAGCTCCTGCGCCGGGAATTATTGACAGGCAGCCGGTGAATCGTCCGATGGAGACAGGCATCTTGGCGATTGACGCCATGTTTCCCATTGGCCGCGGACAGAGGGAACTGATTATCGGCGACAGGCAGACGGGTAAGACAGCAATTGCACTGGATACTATTTTGAATCAAAAAGGAAAAGATGTCATCTGCATTTATGTGGCAATCGGACAAAAGGCGTCTTCCGTGGCTCAGCTTGTGGAAACATTGCGGAAACATGATGCGATGCAGTACTCTGTTGTTGTAAATGCGACTGCAAGTGATGCAGCCCCTCTGCAGTATATTGCCCCCTATGCAGGATGCGCTTTGGGAGAATATTTTATGAGGAAAGGGAAGGACGTACTGATCGTGTACGATGACCTTTCCAAACACGCCATTGCTTACCGGGCGCTCAGTCTGCTTCTGGAACGTTCTCCGGGGCGTGAGGCCTATCCGGGTGACGTATTTTATCTGCATTCCCGTCTGTTGGAACGAGCCGCACATCTGTCAGAGGAGCTGGGGGGCGGCAGCATGACGGCGCTTCCCATTGTGGAAACCCAGGCGGGTGATGTTTCTGCTTATATCCCTACAAATATTATTTCAATTACGGACGGTCAGATATTTCTTGAAAGCGCTCTTTTCTTTGCGGGTCAGAGACCGGCAGTCAACGTGGGATTGTCCGTGTCCCGGGTGGGCGGAAATGCGCAGACAAAAGCAATGAAAAAAGCGGCGGGGGATATACGTCTGGAACTGGCGCAATATCGGGAAATGGAAGTGTTCATGCAGTTTTCCAGCGACCTGGACGAAGTGACAAAAAAGCAGCTTACCTTTGGCCAGGGTCTGATGGAGCTTTTGAAGCAGGCACAATACCATCCCCTGAAACAAATAGATCAGGTACTCCTTCTGACAGCGGCGCTTGACCATGTAATGCAGAATGTTTCCACTCACGGAATTCCGGAATTCGGGAAGGGTCTGATTGCATATGTAAAGGAGCAGCTTCCCGACGTCTGCACGGAAATCGAGAAAAGCGGGGCGCTTACGGATGAGGACAGGGAAAGAATACTTGAAGCATCAAGGAAATATCTGAAGGTGATAAAAGAAGGGTAAGGAGCGATTGTGATGGCGAATGCCAAAGAAATCAGGTTGCGGATGAACAGTATTCGGGATACGCAGAAAATCACAAATGCCATGTATCTGATCGCCTCCGCAAAGATGAGAAAAGCGAAAAGCGAGTTGGATCGGACAAGACCTTATTTTACTGCCCTGCAGGCAGAAATCAAACGCATTTTCCGTACGGCGGGTGATGTGGAAAGTAAATACTTTTATCCGGCAGACGGCAGCCGGGTTCTCAATCACTCTTATGCCTGTCTGGTAATTACGGCGGACAAGGGGCTTGCAGGCGCGTATAACCAAAATGTAATAAAAAAGGCGGAACAGCAGTTGTCTGAACATCCCGATACGAAACTGTTTGTTGTGGGAGAATACGGACGGCAGTACTTCAGGAAGCATCATATTCCTGTTGAACGCAGTTTCCTTTATACGGCGCAGAATCCGACATTAAGCAGGGCAAGGGAGATCAGCGCCATTTTACTGGATTTATTTGTCCGAAATGAAGCGGATAAGATATTTGTTATTTATACGGACTTGAAGGGGAATATGGAAGGGGAAGCAAAATCTACAAGAATACTGCCGTTCCACAGACAGCATTTCGCTTCGAATGCGGATGAAAAAGCGGTAACGTCGCCTTTTGAGTTCTTTCCGTCCGTCGGTTCGGTGCTGGATAACGTGATGCAGAGCTACGTTTCCGGCTTTATTTACAGTGCTTTAGTGGACAGCTTCTGCAGTGAGCAGAATGCCAGAATGACAGCTATGAATTCGGCGAATCAAAATGCGGAAAAGATGCTGCATGAACTGTCGGTCCAATATAACCGTGTGAGGCAGGCTGCAATCACGCGGGAAATTACGGAAGTCTCATCCGGCGCGATGGCACAGAAAAAGAAGCGGCTAAAAAGGCAGCTGGAGTTGGAGGAGGTTGAAAATTCATGGCTGTAGGAAAAATTGTGGAAATATCCGGGCCGGTTATAGACTGTGAATTTGAACGGGGACGTCTGCCCGGAATCAGAGAAGCGCTGACTGTATCAGTGGGCGGCAGGGAACGGGTAATGGAGGTCGCCCAGCACATCGGCAGGAATACGGTGCGATGCATTATGCTGGCTGAAAGCGAAAATCTCTCAAGGGGGATGGAGGTAAAGGCAGACGGCCATGGAATACGGGTGCCGGTGGGAAGATGTACCCTTGGAAGGATGTTCAATGTACTTGGACAGCCGATTGACGGACAGCCTCAGATTTCGGCGGAAGAAACATGGTGGGACATTCACAGAAAACCGCCTGAATTTGAGGAACAGCGTCCGGTTGTGGAAATACTGGAGACCGGAATTAAAGTCATCGATTTGCTGGAGCCGTATCCAAAGGGCGGGAAGATTGGTCTGTTTGGCGGAGCCGGAGTGGGTAAAACGGTTCTGATACAGGAATTGATTCATAATATAGCTATGGAGCACGGCGGTTACTCTATATTTACGGGAGTAGGCGAAAGAAACCGTGAGGGAAATGAACTCTGGATGGAAATGAGAGAGAGCGGTGTTGCGGATAAAACCGCTCTTGTGTTCGGACAGATGAACGAATCACCCGGCGTCCGCATGAGGGTAGCGCTTTCGGGTCTTACAATGGCGGAATATTTTCGAGACGAGGAGAAAAAGGACGTCCTTTTGTTCATTGATAATATATTCCGGTTTGTTCAGGCAGGCAGCGAGGTTTCCACACTGCTTGGCAGAATGCCCTCCGCAGTGGGATATCAGCCTACGCTTGCCGGAGAAATGGGAGCTTTGCAGGAAAGGATCACTTCGACAAAGAGCGGATCCGTTACCTCGGTACAGGCTGTCTATGTACCGGCGGATGACCTGACAGATCCGGCTCCGGCTACAACCTTTACTCATTTGGATGCTACCACCGTATTGAATCGTAAAATTGCGGAGCAGGGCATTTATCCGGCGGTGGATCCCCTGGCTTCGACTTCGCGGATTTTGGAAGCGGATATTGTAGGACGGGAACATTACGAGGTGGCAAGAGAGGTGCAGGAGGTTTTACAAAAGTATAATGAATTACAGGATATCATTGCGATTCTCGGAATGGATGAGCTGAGCGATGAAGATAAACAAATCGTCAGTCATGCCAGAAAAATTCAAAGATTTCTGGCACAGCCGATTCATGTGGCAGAGAAATTTACCGGTATTCCCGGCATTTATGTGCCGCTCAGGGAAACAATCCGGGGTTTCAGGGCCATTATAAACGGTGAGCTGGACGATTATCCGGAAGCTGCATTTTACAATGTGGGAACCATTGACGATGTAGTGAAAAAAGCAGATCAAATGGAAAGGGATATGAAATAATGAATCGGTTTCAGATTTCCATTCTGGCCGCGGACAGCGTTTTGTATGAAGGCGCCTGTGAGTCTCTTGTTGTTCCCACTCCACAGGGGATGTATGGAATTCTTGCAAAACACAGCAATATGATCAGCGCAGTGGCGCCGGGGCGGCTTTCCTATCGGATACCGGGAGGAGAGGAACAGTATGCGGCGGTGTCGGCGGGGCTTGTTAAAGTTGAAAATAATGAGGTGCTGGTGCTGGTGGATACGGCGGAGCGCCCGGAAGATATTGACGTCAACCGGGCAAGGAGAGCTGCGGATGAGGCGAAGGAAGCTATCCTGCAGAAGAGAAGTATTCGGGAATATCGTTCGGCGCAGGCGAATCTTGCAAGAGAGATCAACCGCCTTAAAGTAAAGAGGCAGTATGATGACCGCATGGAAAAGCAATAAGGCAGGCGTGTATCGGATTGGTGATGCAGATGGAAAAATGGTATGTGGCGGCGAAAAAAGCGGACTTTGACAAATGGGCGGCGGAATTTCAAATCAGTCCCGTGCTGGCAAGAATTTTGCGGAACCGGGATTTGACGGAGGAAGCACAGGTCAGGAAGTTTCTGCAGGGAACCCTGAAGGACTGCTATTCCCCATGGCTCATGAAGGATATGGAGAAGGCGGTGGAGCTTATAACCCAGGCAGTGGAGCAGGGGGTATCTATCCGGGTCATCGGAGATTATGACGTGGACGGTATCTGTTCCACTTATATTCTGACAAAGGGGCTTCAGCTGCTTGGCGCGAAAGCGGACGCAGCCATTCCGCACCGCATTCACGACGGTTACGGTTTAAATGATTCTCTGATTGAAGAGGCGAAGCAGGACGGGGTGGGAATGATTGTCACCTGCGACAACGGCATTGCGGCGGCAGCCCAGATCGAGCTGGCAAATACCTACGGCATTCGGGTGATTGTCACTGACCATCATGAGGTTCCCTTTCAGGAGGAGCAGGATGAGGCCGGAAATATTGTCAAAAGAGAGCTTCTGCCTCCGGCCATGGCGGTCATTGACCCGAAGCAGGCGCAGTGCGCCTATCCGTTCCCGGGTATCTGCGGGGGCGTGGTGGCCTATAAGCTGATGCAGGCTATTGGGGAGCGGACGAAGCATCCCGGCCTGGAAGAGGTCATGGAGGAATTCCTGGAATTTGCGGCTTTGTCTACTGTCTGCGATGTGATGGAGCTGAAGGATGAGAACAGGATTCTGGTTAAAGAGGGGCTGAAGCGTCTCAGAGCTACCCGAAATCAGGGACTGCGGGCGCTGATGGAGGTCAATCAGCTGGAACCTGCAGGCATAAATGTCTATCATCTGGGCTTTGTCATAGGCCCCTGCCTGAATGCCACAGGACGGCTGGACACGGCAAGGCGGGCGCTGGAGCTTCTGCAGAGCCGCACAGAGCAGGAAGCCTTCGGGCTGGCCGGGGAGCTGAAGGAAATGAACGACAGCCGCAAGAACCTGACGTTAAAGGGTGTGGAGGAGGCGGAGCAATTTATCCGGGAGAACTGCCTGGAGCAGGACAAGGTGATGGTTATTTTCCTGCCGTCGGTGCATGAAAGCCTGGCGGGAATTGTTGCAGGGAGAATCAGGGAGCGGTACAATCATCCGGTCTTTATCCTGACAGAAGGTGAGGAGGGAGTCAAAGGATCGGGGCGCTCCATTGAAGGATATCACATGTATAACGCCATGGTACAGGTGAAGAAATATTTTTCAAAGTTCGGCGGCCATGCCATGGCGGCGGGACTGTCCATGATATCGGAACTGCCGGCAGTGGGAGACGAAAAAATCATAGAGGGCTTTCGCCGGGAGATCAATGAGAAGTGTGATCTGAAGGAGGAAGACTTTGCCGCCAGAGTACACATTGACGTGCCCATGCCCATGGATTACGGCACGGAGGAGCTGGCGGAGGAGCTGAATCTGCTGGAGCCCTTCGGGGTGGGAAATCCCAAGCCTTTGTTTGCGGAAAAGGATCTGGTTTTCTTGGCGGGTTTTAAAATGGGGGCTAAGAAAAACTGCGCCAGATACACGGTACAGACCTTAGGGGGAAGCCGGAAGCAGCTGGTATATTTCGGTGATCTGGAAAGGTTCGGGCGCTTTCTGGAGGAGAAATACGGAGCTGGGAGTGAAGAGGCGCTGTACGCCGGGCAGGCGCGGCTGAAGGTATCCGTGGTTTACCAGCTGGGGACGAATACCTATAAAGGAAAGAAGGAATTGCAGTATGTGATGCAGTATTACTGCTGAGAAGGGTCCGGCAATGACCGGCCGGGTCATGGCACAGGCTTTTGCGGAGGGTAAAATACTGCGTACCTTGTATTCCGGATTTAGTCCGACACGGCCTGTATCCCGGAAATGTCGCTGTCGATGCTCATGGAGAAATTGGTGTAATAGACCACAAAGCCGGGCTTTGCACCGGCAGGCTTCTTTATATGCTTTTTCTGAATATAGTCGATTTCCACCTTTTCCTGGTCCCGCCCCTTAGAGTAGTAGGCCGCCAGCCGGGCCGCTTCTTCAAAGGTGCGATCCGGCAGTTCGTCTGCGCTGCCCATTCTTACGATGACATGGGAGCCGGGGATTTTCTTGGCATGAAACCACCAGTCGTTGCCTGTGGCAACTTTAAAGGTAAGTTCGTCATTCTGATAGTTATTTTTTCCCACATACATATGAAAGCCGTCGCTGCTGAGATAGTGGAAGGGTCTGCTTGCGGTTTTCTGTTTTTTGGAGCCGCCCTTCCGGCGGATATAGCCGCTTTCCGTGAGTTCCTCCTTTATTTCCGCCAGATCCTCCTCTCGCAGGGCAATATCCAGAGAATTAGAGACGGATTCCAGATGGTCGATTTCTGATTTGACTTCTTTGGTCAACTGCGAAAGGGCTTCATAGGTGCGTTTCAGTTTGCTGTATTTGTCAAAGTATTTCTTGGCATTTTCCGTGGGGCTTAAGGTAGGATCCAGAGGGATAGTCACGGTCTCATTGGTATAGTAATTTAGGGCCTCCAGAGTCTTTGCACCGGGCTGTACGCCGTAACCGTAGGTGTTCAGCAGTTCGCCGTAGACCCGGTAGGCGTCCCTTTTTTCCGTATCCTGTATCTGGCGCAGCTGCAAATCATATTTCTTCACATTGCGCTCCAGGGCGGTCTGGACAATATGCCGCAGATCCGCGGATTTCTGCCGGATGCGGAGCAGAGAGTTCTTTTCGGCATAATATTTTTCCAACAGGGCGGACATGGAATCACAGGGGACGGTGCAGCTTCCGGGGTATTGCCGATCCGGGAGGGAACGGATGTCTCCCCGGGCTGAGGGATAGCCGTAGATTGCCAGCGGCAGTGCGCAGAATTCCACCGGATTGCCGTGCTCGTAAGCAATATTGGGAGAGAACCGCTCCTCTGTAACGGCGGCGGTCATTTTGGAGAAGGCCGCATAAAGTGCGCGGTAGTCCGAATCAGTCAATGCGGCGGTGGGCTGTTCTCCGTCAATGCCTGCCTCGAAGCACAGCTCCTGGGCCAGTATGGGAGAAATCCCGGTAAAGCTTCCGTAGATCGATTTAAAAACGGGCTGGGGCTTTGCTGAGAGGGCGCTGTAAAAAGTGTCAAAATCCGTGTTCAGGGCGTCCAGCTTGTCCTGGGTCTGCGCTACGAAATAGGGCTTCCCGGGAAGAACCTCCCGGACGCTGCTGACGGCTGCGGAAATATGCTTGATGCTGTCGATGATTACACCATCATCATCGCAGAAGATGATATTGCTGTGTTTCCCCATGATTTCGATTATCAATGTTTTGCTGCGTAAATCTCCCATTTCATCCAGATGTTCAATGTGAATGCGGACAATACGCTCAAGTCCCGGCTGGGAAATATCAGTAATGCGCCCGTTCTGTAAATGCTTTCGCAGGAGCATACAGAAATTGGGGGCGGTCATAGGGCTTGGCTTGCTGTTTTCGGTCAGATAAATCAAGGGCAGGGAGGCGCTGGCGGAGAGCAGAAGTTTCTTCTGTCCCCCGGGCTGCCTGACAGTCAGGAGCAGTTCGTCCTCCTCCGGCTGGGCAATCTTATACAGCCGTCCCCCTGTCAGCTCCCGCTTAAGTTCGCTTACTACATTTGCTATTGTAACGCCGTCAAATGCCATGGCTCTCTCCTTTTATAATGTAACTTATAATGTAACTGAAACACCTCTGTTTTCACAGTCTACCAGATTTATTCGGAAAAAGCAATGGCGGGGCACTCTTGACGCTTTCCGAAACATACATTATAATAAGAAGTGCTTACGGCTTACAGCATTTGGCAGCAGGAAGCGTCTGACGGCAGTATGTCGGGATAGGAGCACTGATGATAAAAAGTATGACCGGCTTCGGCAGATGCGAGGCCGAGGAGAACAACAGAAAGTTCACGGTGGAGATAAAGGCGGTAAACCATCGTTATCTGGACGTCAATATTAAGATGCCGAAGGCTTTGAACTATTTTGAGTCGGCCATCCGCAGTGAACTGAAAAAGTACATTTCCAGAGGCAAGGTGGATGTTTTCATTTCCTATGAGGATCTTTCCGAGCATACCTGTTCGGTTCGCTATCATAAAGAGGTAGCGGAGGAGTATCTGCTTTATCTGCGCCGGATGGCGGAGGAGTTCGGACTGGAGGATGACGTCCGGGTTTCCACTCTGGCCAGATATCCTGAGGTCTTTACCATGGAAGAGGCGGGAGCAGATGAGGAAGAACTCTGGAAGGAACTGCAGAGGGCGGTGGAAGGCGCGGCGAAGATGTTTGTGGAAAGCCGGGTCAAAGAGGGAGAGCATCTGAAGGAGGATCTGCTGGAAAAGCTTACAGGTATGCTGAAGCTGGTGGATTTCATTGCGGAGCGGTCGCCTCAGATCGTGGCGGAATACCGCCGCAGGCTGGAGGAGAAGGTGAAGGAGCTTCTGGGCGACAACACCGTGGACGAAAGCAGGCTGCTGACAGAGGTTACCATCTTCGCGGACAAGATATGTGTGGACGAGGAGATTGTACGGCTCCGCAGTCATATCGAAACCACCCGTACAGCTTTGCAGGAGGGCGGCTCCATCGGGCGCAAGCTTGACTTTATCGCCCAGGAGATGAACCGTGAGGCAAATACCACGCTTTCGAAGGCAAACGATCTGGAAATTTCAAACTGCGCCATAGAGCTGAAGACGGAGATCGAGAAGGTGCGGGAGCAGATCCAGAATATTGAATAAGCAGGGGATGACTGTCGGAGATGAAGCCTGCGGACAGCAGTGACCGGTGGGCAGTGATTGGCAAATTGAAAGGAAAGAGGCGGTTGGATGCTGATTCACATCGGATTCGGCAATATTGTGAATACTACAAAGATTATCGCCATAGTCAGCCCGGATTCCGCGCCGGTGAAGCGGTTGGTGCAGAGTGCGAAGGAAAAGGGCATGGCCATTGACGCTACCCAGGGACGCAGAACCAAGTCGGTGCTGGTCATGGAGAACAGCCAGGTAGTGTTGTCGGCTCTTTTGCCGGAGACCATTGCGGGGCGTGTTCAGACGGGCCAGGAGGACGGCGTCCAGCCCGGGGCAGAGGATGATGCAGAGTAGGAGCAGGGTATGAAACAAAAGGGAATTTTGATAGTCCTGTCCGGTTTCTCCGGTGCAGGCAAGGGAACAGTGGTAAAGACGCTTTTAAAAAAATATGACAATTACGCCCTCTCTGTTTCCATGACTACCAGAGCCCCCAGAGCGGGGGAGCGGGATGGGGTGGAATATTTTTTCACCACAAGGGAAAAGTTTGAGGAGACGATTGTGGGAAACGGGTTGATTGAATATGCGCTTTACTGCGGCAATTACTACGGAACCCCCAGCGCCTATGTGGAGGAGCAGCTGGCGGCAGGAAAGAACGTTATCCTGGAGATAGAGATTCAGGGAGCATTGAAGATTAAGGAGAAATTTCCCGAGAGCCTGCTGATGTTTATAACGCCGCCAAATGTCCGGGAATTAAAGCGCAGACTGGAAGGGAGAGGGACGGAAAGCCCGGAGGTGGTTGCCCGGCGCCTTGCCCGTGCGTCAGAGGAATCAGAAGGCATTTCAGCCTATGATTATATAGTAGTGAATGATGATCTGGAGGTCTGCGTGGAGGAGGTTCACCGCCTGGTGGACGCGGCCCGCAGAGCGCCTGTCAGAAGGCAGGAATTTATAAAAGAAATCACTGAGGAACTGAAGGGTTTCGCGAAAGGAGCAGATTTATAATGTTACATCCATCTTATTCAGACTTAATGAAAGTTGTAAACAGTGAGGTTGAGCAGGGCGAGGCGCCGGTGGTCAACAGCCGCTATTCTATTGTGATGGCTACGTCCAAGCGGGCAAGGCAGCTGATTGCAGGAGAGGAAGCACTGGTAGAGAACACGGACAGGAAGCCGCTTTCCGTTGCCATAGAGGAGCTGAACCAGAGCCGGATCAAGATACTTGGCGACGAAGAATAAAGAGAGGGGCTGTTGCAGAACGGCGGCTTTCTGCAGGACAGATTTCGATATCCTGTAGAAATCCCGTGTGATGCAGCAGCTTTTTTCATGACAATAGAATTCCCGCGAAGCGTGAATTCTATTGTTGAAGTGAGAAACAACGGGTTTGTCTTGTAAGCGGACACGTCCGCTTTTTGTGGGGCAGGATTGAGATGAAGATATTGTTTATATCTCTGGGCTGCGATAAGAACCTTGTGGACACGGAAATGATGCTGGGACTGCTGGGCAGGGAGGGATACTCCTTTACGGATGACGAGACGGAAGCGGATATTGTGGTGGTAAACACCTGCTGCTTTATCGGAGACGCCAAGGAGGAGAGCATCAACACCCTTCTGGAGATGGCAGAGCTTAAAGATGCAGGGCAGATTAAGGCGCTGATTGCCGCCGGATGCCTTGCCCAGCGTTACCGGGAGGAGATTCGGAAGGAAATACCGCAGGTGGATGCTGTTGTAGGTATCAACGGGATAAAGGAAATCGCGGACGCCGTCAGGGAGGCATCGGAAGGCAACGGACAAAATCATTATGGGGAGCCGGACAGTCCTCCCGGAGGTCTGCGGGACAGAGTGCTGACTACGGGAGGCCATTATGCCTATCTGAAGATTGCGGAGGGCTGCAATAAGCGATGCACCTACTGCGTTATCCCCGGGGTCAGGGGAAGCTACAGAAGCGTGCCCATGGAGGAACTGGAGGAACAGGCGGAGAAGCTGGCGGAACAGGGAGTGCGGGAGCTGATACTGGTGGCCCAGGAGACCACGCTGTACGGCGTTGACTTATACGGGAAAAAGAGTCTGCCGGAATTACTGCGGAGGCTGACAAAAATAAGCGGCATTTACTGGATTCGGATTTTGTATTGTTATCCCGAGGAAATTACGGATGATCTGATTGAAACCATCGCACTGGAGCCAAAGGTGTGTCATTATCTGGATATTCCCATTCAGCATGCCGCAGACGGAGTGCTGAAGCGCATGGGACGTAAGACCCGGCAGGAAGAGCTGCGCCGGCAGATTGTAAAACTGCGGGAGCGGATTCCCGACATCTGCCTGCGTACTACGCTTATCAGCGGATTTCCCGGAGAGACGGAGGAGGATTTCCGGGAGCTGTACCGCTTTGTCAATGAGATGGAATTTGACAGGCTGGGCGTTTTCCCCTATTCTCGGGAGGAGGACACGCCGGCGGCGGAAATGCCGGATCAGATAGAGGAAGAAGTGAAGGAGTTCCGCAGGGATGAACTGATGGAGCTGCAGCAGGCTGTTTCCTTTGAAAAATCCGAAAATATGGTGGGAAGAGTGCTGGAGGTCATGGTGGAGGGCAAGGTGGCGGATGAGGATGTGTATGTCACCAGAACCTACCGGGATGCGCCGGGAGTGGACGGTTACCTGTTCCTGAATACCACAGCCTCATTGATGACCGGAGACTTTGTCAGGGTGCTTGTCACCGATTACAATGAATATGATTTGATAGGAGAAATGTATCATGAGTAAAATGAATCTGCCGAACAAACTGACTGTTTTCAGGGTAATACTGATTATTCCCTTTGTGATAATCCTGCTGGGCGGGGAAGCGGGATGGTTTGGTCCGAACCGCCTGATTCCGGACTGTATTGCGCTGGCTGTTTTTGCCGTGGCAAGCCTGACGGATCTGATAGACGGCAAGATTGCCCGCAAATACAACCTGGTAACAAATTTCGGAAAATTTATGGATCCCCTTGCGGATAAGCTTCTTGTGAGCGCGGCGCTGATTGCGCTGGTGGACATGGGGCGGATCCCGTCCTGGGTGGTGATTATCATTATCAGCCGGGAGTTTATCATCAGCGGCTTTCGTCTGATAGCATCTGACAATCATGTGGTGATTGCCGCCAGTTACTGGGGAAAGTTTAAAACCACCTTTCAGATGGTTATGGTGTGCCTTATGATTGTGAATCTGGGGGCAATGTTTTCCTGGGTGCAGATAGTGACGGACATTGTCATGTGGATAGCCCTGGCGCTGACGGTGATTTCCCTGGCGGATTATCTGGTGAAAAATAAGGATGTAATGAAGGAACAGAAGTGAGAAAATGTAACCGGGAGAACGGTTGAGGGTCATGTGGGATAATAAAGGAAACGAGGAGCGTATGACGGTAGAATTAATTTGTGTGGGGACGGAGCTGCTGCTGGGAAATATTGTGAATACCAACGCGGCATATCTTGCGGAGAAATGTGCGGAACTGGGGCTTGCCTGTTATTTTCAGACAGTGGTGGGGGACAACAGGGAGCGTTTGAGCCTGGTGCTGAGGACGGCGCTGGAGCGCTCCGATGTGGTTATCCTTTCGGGAGGCCTGGGGCCTACGGAGGATGATTTGACAAAGGAGGTGGCTGCGGAGGTCTGCGGAAAGCAGCTTGTCATGCACAATCCCAGCAAAAAAGCCATTAAGAAATATTTTGAGCAGCGGGGCGTCAGACCCACGGACAACAACTGGAAGCAGGCCATGCTTCCGGAGGGCTGTATTGTGCTGGAAAATCATAACGGCACTGCGCCCGGCGCCGTGATGGAGCTGGAAAACGCAAAGGTAGTGCTGCTTCCCGGGCCGCCGAACGAGCTGTGCCCCATGTTTGAGGAAAGCGTCATGCCTTATCTGGCAGGACTGACGGCTCATGTCATCTGCTCCCAGACGGTGAAAATCTGCGGCATAGGGGAGAGCAGAGCGGAGACCATGGTAAAGGATTTGATTGACGCACAGACGAATCCCACCATAGCTACCTATGCAAAGACAGGAGAGGTACATATCAGAGTCACCGCCGGCGCGGAGGATCAAAAAGCGGCAATGAAGCTGATTAAACCGGTGGTAAAGGAGCTGAAGAGCCGGTTTGGAAATGACATATATTCCACAGAGGAGGATACCACGCTGGAGAAAGCGGTGGTAGATCTTCTGCGGGCAAACGGTCTCACCGTTACCTGCGCGGAGTCCTGTACAGGGGGTCTGCTTTCGGCCAGGCTGATTAACGTGCCGGGGGCGTCGGATATTTACAAGTCCGGTGTTATCACCTATTCCAATAAGGCCAAGCGCAGATTCTTAGGGGTGAAGAAGTCAACCCTTCAGAAGCACGGGGCCGTCAGCCAGCAGACGGCGGAGGAAATGGCAAAGGGAGCGGCGCTTTTGCTGAAGGCGGATGCGGCTGTAGCGGTGACAGGGCTGGCCGGGCCGGACGGAGGAACGGAGGAAAAGCCTGTGGGCCTCGTGTACATTGCCTGCAGCGTTAAGGGACAGCTTACGGTGAAAAAGTATCAGTTTTCCGGCAGCCGCAGTAAGATTCGGGATTCTGCCGTGTCCGCGGCGCTGGCGCTGCTGCGGGGCTGTATACTGGAATATTTCAGCAAGGTGATCTTCGGGAAGAAGGACTGAATAAATTACGCTGCATCGTTCCGGGCCGCAAGATAAGAGACACAGGCTGATATATGACAGTTATTTAATAAAAGCGGGGAGCGGTCATTTGAATCCCTCAATCAGGCGCTGTGCCTCTGCCAGGGAAATATTCCTTGTCCTTGCGATATCGGCAAGGTCTTCATACTCATATTTGCAGCGTGTGACGCCATATCCGGATGAAACCTTCCGCCGAACCCTTCCATAAGGAGTATCCAGCGTTTCGATCTGCCGGTTGAGAGTATGACGGCGGGTTATGACTTCGCGGATACCGATTGTGGTTGTATGCCTGAACAGCAGAGTAATGATGTGTTCTTTGTTTTCCGGTGAGCAGATTACCCGGATCAGTGTACCGGGACGAGATTTTTTCATACCGACAGGGACTGTGTACACTTCAAACGCACCGCCTTCAAACAGACGTTCCGCTGCGAAGCCCACAGCTTCCGCCGTCATATCATCAACATTGCAGGAAAGCTCCAGAACAGTGTTTGCGGCAGATTCACATTCACCCAGCATTGCTCTTACACAATTTGCAGCAGTAAAATCCTTTTTTCCCATACCATATCCGACAGACTGCACTTTCATCACGGGCATATCGCCAAAACGGGTTGCAAAATATTTGAGTAAGGCAGCGCCTGTGGGGGTACACAATTCCCCCTTGATTCCACCGCTGTAGATAGGGACGTCTTTCAGAATATAGGCGGCAGCAGGAGCAGGAACAGGCAGAATGCCGTGAGCGCATTTAACATGGCCGCTTCCCACATGGATGGGAGAAACAATGATTTCATCCGGATTCAGTCTGTCTATCAAAAGGCAGACTGACACAATATCTGCAATGGCGTCTTTTGTGCCAACCTCGTGAAAGTGTATTTCTGTAACCGGCATACCATGGACATGGCTTTCCGCCTCTGCAAGCAGCCGATATACAGAAAGAACATTGTTTCTGACTGTTTCGGGCAGGGGTAAAGCTGTTACCAGGGATTCAATATCCCCCAGGCTGCTGTGACTGTGGTGTGCCGTTTCGCCAGGGTGGGAATGTTTATGGTCATGATGATGCTCATGTTCATGATGATGTTCATGATGATGTTCATGTATTCCTTCACCTTCTTCCGTACCGTCAACTCGAACGGAAATGTGCGTGCCGGTAATGCCGCACTTTACGGAAGCTTCTTTCAGGATCTGAACATCGGGAATACCCAGAGCATTCAGTTCGGAAATAAATGCGTCCGGCTCCGGTAAAAGCTCCACCAGCGCTGAAGCCAGCATATCACCGGCAGCGCCCATACCGCAATCTAAGTATAATGTTTTCATTTTGGACCTCCATCGTTACGGCTATTATCATAAAATAAATCCTCCGGATTTGTCAAGAATTCCTCATGGGTCTTAAAAGGCACATCAATATTCTGCACGGGAATTGACTGATGACTTTTCCACCCGTTTATGCTAATATATAAAACAGCAGATTCCATGTAAATAAACATATAACATGTGGAAAAATAGAACGGGACTTGGACAGAGATGCAAAAGATATTGGTAGTGGACGACGAGGAAACAAACCGCGAGTTGCTGCGGGCCATACTGGAAGACAGCTATACGGTGGTGACGGCGGAGGATGGGGAAAAGGCCCTGCAGGAGCTGCAGGAATATCATAAGGAAACGGCGGCGGTTCTTCTGGATCTGCAGATGCCGAATACGGACGGCTTTGCGGTGATAGAGGAACTGAAAAGGAACGGCTGGATAGACAGAATTCCGGTACTCATTATAAGCGGCGATAAAAACGTTACAATCGAGAGCCGATGCTTTGAGCAGGGGGTTTCTGATTTTATCCATAAGCCCTTTGAGGCGGCCATCGTCAGGAACAGGGTTAAAAGCTCCATTGATTTGTTTGGCCGTAAAAACGGCCTGGAGCAAAAGGTGGAAGAGCAGGCGGTAACGCTGGAAAGGCAGTCGCAGATTATCCGGCTGCAGGAAGAAAAGCTGAGCCAGGCAAAGCCCTTTAACAAGCTGATGTTGGAGTATCGTTCTGCGATGATGGAAATTGAGACAAGGCTTAAGGTGCTGAACGCGGTGTTTTCCGAGGAATATAACAGAAATCCTTTTGAGTCTATCCGGAGCAGGCTGAAATCGCCGGAGAGTATTGCCAGAAAGCTGGAGAAGAAGGGATATCCTCTTACTCTGGAGAATATAAAGGAGTATGTGACGGATGTGGCGGGGCTGCGTGTAATCTGCTCTTTTCCGGATGATATTTACCGGCTGGCAGATCTGTTGATTGAGCAGGATGATATAATACTGCTGAGGTCAAAGGATTATATCAAGACGCCTAAGCCCAACGGCTACCGAAGCCTTCACCTCACCTTAAGCGTACCGCTTTTCCTGCCGGATGAAAAGAAGTATGTGAAGGCGGAGGTGCAGTTCCGTACCATTGCCATGGATTTCTGGGCAAGTCTGGAGCATAAGCTGAAATATAAGAAAGATGATTTGGCGGGCGCGGATGAGATTGAGCAGCAGCTGAAGGTATGCGCGGACTCCATTGAGGAGTTGGATTACCGGATGCAGGAGATACGGGATAAAATCTATGGTTCCGGGGAATAAGGAGAGGCATTTCCGAAAAAGTAAGATTTTTTGTCCATAAAGGCATAAAAAGATAGCATACAAGTGGAATTGCTGTGATGCATCAATGGAATGGAGGAAATAAAATATGCAAGTCAAAGCGATTACAGTAAATGCGGCAGAGATGATGACAGAAAGACAGAGTATTCCGGGGAACGGTATTCAGGCGCAGGCAGAGAGCAATTATATGTTTGCTCCGGAGTGCAAGGTAACGATTTCCAGAGAAGGTAGGAACTTAAGCAGACAGCAGATGGCTCAAGCCGAATCAAACGTTCAAAGTACCAAGAGCGTTGCAGTGGAAAGTAATCCGTTAAGCAAACAGGAGGAGACGAAAGGATTACGGGAAAATCTGATGGAAATGTTCCGGGAGATAGGGCTTTCCGGACAGAATCTTCTTGACAGGGTGGATGAGGTCTATAGCAAAATGTGCAGGCCGTCTCATGGGGATTTGCAGTTTTCACTGAATGAATCCTCAGAAGAAGCGATGGCGGCAGTGAAAGAGCTTGCGCAGAAAGCCGGGAAGGTGGAGGATATAACGGTTGACCCCTCCAGGGCGAAGGATCTCATACAGGCAGCGCAGGAATATTCCCTGGTTATGCCGGGGAGAACAGAGTAAGCAGTAGTGATGCAAAAATTTTATTTCAGGTTTGCTTCGGCAAACCTGATTTTTCGCTTGCAGAAGTTTTTGTTCTATGTTACACTTTTTTTGTCTGATACTTCGCGTAATTCTTATCTGTATCGGTGTAGAGGCATTTCGCCGTCTGTTTCAGAAAAATAATGAATAAAAAATGGAGGTGAATGCCATTGAGGGAGTTTTAAGGGACTTGGACTGTGATAAAATGCAAAATGTAATTGACAAACAAGAACAAATGTTTTATTCTTAGAACAGAGAGAACGTTTGTTCTGTATGAAAAGGAGATTCCAGATGGAAAAAGATGAAAAACTGAAAGCATTAGACGCGGCAATCAGCCAGATTGAGAAGCAGTACGGAAAGGGAGCGGTCATGAAGCTGGGAGACCCTTCCGCACAGATGAATGTAGAGACGATTCCCACCGGTTCCCTGAGCCTTGATATTGCGTTGGGGCTGGGAGGCATTCCCAAGGGGAGGATCGTGGAGATATACGGCCCGGAATCCAGCGGTAAGACCACCGTCACCCTGCATATGATTGCGGAGGTGCAGAAAAGGGGCGGCATTGCCGGCTTCATTGATGCAGAGCATGCGTTGGATCCGGTCTATGCAAAGAATATCGGCGTGGATATTGACAATCTGTATATTTCCCAGCCGGATAACGGCGAACAGGCTCTGGAAATCACAGAGACCATGGTTCGTTCCGGCGCCATTGACATAGTTGTTGTAGACTCTGTGGCAGCGCTTGTGCCGAAAGCGGAGATTGACGGCGATATGGGCGACAGCCATGTGGGTCTGCAGGCCCGGCTGATGTCCCAGGCCCTGCGGAAGCTGACTGCCGTAATCAGCAAATCCAACTGTACGGTTGTGTTTATCAATCAGCTTCGTGAGAAGGTGGGCGTGATGTTCGGTAATCCGGAGACTACCACCGGCGGCCGGGCGCTGAAGTTTTATTCTTCCGTGCGTCTGGATGTGCGCCGTATTGAATCTTTAAAGCAGGGCGGTGAGGTTATCGGAAACCGTACCCGCGTGAAGGTAGTGAAGAATAAGATTGCGCCGCCCTTTAAGGAGGCTGAGTTCGACATTATGTTCGGCGAGGGTATTTCCAAAGAAGGAGATATTCTGGATCTGGCGGCGGATCTGAATGTTGTGGTAAAATCAGGCGCCTGGTATGCCTATGAGGGCAATAAGATCGGCCAGGGCCGGGAGAATGCAAAGCAGTACCTGAAGGACAACCCGGAGGTGTGCAGCGAGGTCAGCCGAAAGGTCAGGGAGCATTACGGTTTTGACGGTGCGAAGACCGAAGCGGAAGCAGCCGGAGGAAAGAAGCCTGCGGACGGGGGAGAGAAAGCGGCGCCGGAAACGGAAAAGCCCTTGAAAAAGAAAGAGTCATAAGGAGGGGTAAAAGCCTCCGGAGAGAAAGTGCAGGAGCAGTTCATGAAGGTTACGGCGTTGGAGGATCTGTCCCGTTCCCGCAGTAAAGTATATATTGACGGAGAGTTCGCCTTTGTGCTGTACAGGGGCGAGCTGCACCGTTATCACTTGCAGGTGGGAGAGGAGATTGTACAGGAGGATTATGATGAAATCCGAAATCAGGTGCTGCCGAAGCGGGCGAAGCTCCGGGCCATGAATCTGCTGGCAAAGCGGGAGTATACCGAGAAGCAGCTGTATGACAAGCTGAAAGAGGGATTTTATCCCCCGGAGATAATCCGGGAAGCCCTTGACTATGTGGCAGGATTTCATTACACAGATGATTTGCGCTATGCCTGCGGCTATATTGCAGATCATGAGGATTCCAGAAGCAGGAGACGGATTGAGCAGGATTTGATTGGAAAGGGAATTGACAGGGCTACGCTGGAGCGTGCCTGGGCTAAATGGGAAGAGCAGGGAGGAAGCCAGGACGAGGCTGCCATGATTCAGGCGCTGCTGAAAAAGCGGGGATATGATGCTGAATATGCAGATATTCGCGAGAGGCAGAAAACCTACGCATTCCTTATCAGAAAAGGCTTTTCCGGCGATGCGGTTAAAAAGGCTTTAAAAGCGGATGATATTGACACTTGACATGAAGGGCTTTTAAGTTTAAAATTTAACTGTTGTAATATGCTTGTTTATGTACAATGAAAATCAAATAAAGGAGGTGCTCCTGTAGATGTTGTCGCCATACATTTGGGTTCTTATCATTGTGGCAGCCATTGTTGTATCTGCGGTAGCGACGGCTCTGATTGTGACAAACGTTCAGAAAAAGTCCGCTGCGTCAACCATTGGAAATGCGCAGGATAAGGCGAGGGAGATTATCGACGAAGCTCTTAAGACAGCAGAAACCAAGAAGCGCGAATCGCTCCTTGAGGTAAAGGAAGAGTCCATTCGTACCAAGAATGAGCTTGACAAGGAAATCAAGGAACGCAGGGCGGAAGCTCAGCGGTATGAGCGCAGGGTTCAGCAGAAGGAAGAGAACATCGATAAAAAGGCAGACGCTATCGAGAAGCGTGAAGCAGGCTTAGCAGCGAAGGAAGAATCCTTAAACAGGATGAAAGAGGAAGTTTCCAAGCTGAATGAGCAGCGTGTACAGGAACTGGAACGAATTTCCGGATTAACCTCTGAACAAGCAAAAGACTACTTATTGAAAATTGTTGAAGATGAAGTAAAGCATGAAACGGCCGTGATGATCAAGGAAATGGAGAGTCGGGCCAAAGAAGAAGCAGACAAAAAGGCGAAGGAATATGTAGTGAATGCCATACAGAGATGTGCAGCAGACCATGTCTCCGAGACTACAATTTCCGTCGTACAGCTTCCGAATGATGAGATGAAGGGAAGGATTATAGGCCGTGAGGGACGAAATATTCGTACTCTGGAGACTATGACCGGTGTGGATCTGATTATAGACGACACGCCGGAAGCCGTGATTCTGTCAGGCTTTGACCCTATTCGTCGTGAGGTGGCGAGAATTGCGCTTGAAAAGCTGATTGTGGATGGACGTATTCATCCCGCCAGAATTGAAGAGACAGTGGAAAAAGCGCAAAAAGAAGTAGAAGTGATGATGAAGGAGGAAGGCGAAGCCGCAACGCTTGAGGTTGGCGTACATGGTATCCATCCAGAGCTTGTCAGACTGCTGGGTAAGATGAAATTCAGAACCAGCTATGGCCAGAATGCACTGAAGCATTCTATTGAAGTTGCGCAGCTGTCAGGACTTCTTGCCGCAGAGATGGGGCTGGACGTCAGGCTGGCAAAGCGCGCCGGACTGCTTCATGACATCGGTAAGTCGGTGGACCATGAAATGGAAGGGTCTCACATTCAGCTTGGTGTGGAGCTGTGCAGAAAGTACAAGGAGAATTCCGTTGTAATCAACGCAGTAGAGTCCCACCACGGAGATGTGGAAGCAACATCCCTGATTGCATGTATTGTACAAGCTGCTGATACAATATCCGCTGCAAGACCG
>JAMPFR010000025.1 GCA_023664365.1 Acetatifactor muris
GTGAGCTTAACCAAAGGAGATTGGAGCCGGTGTTCGGTTTTGAGGGTACAATGACATCCGTGTCATAGATGTATTTATAAGTTGCCGAACTATATGTTTTCGCCGGCAGGTGAATTCTATAGTCGGCAACTTATTTTATATCGGGCGTCCGTCCTATGGAAATGACTGTGCATAACTGAACCGTTACATATTTTTCAATAAATTTTCAGATAGTAGTTTCATTTTTTTTTAAAGTATGATAAACTGAAAGGGAATGGTGGGGGCTATAGGGTTTGGGTTCCCCTATACCTGAGAAAAGTAATGAGGTGGAAAAATGGATACTAAAATTTTATTGGAAAACGGAACAAATGAACTGGAAATTCTTGAATTTACGTTGGGGAATAATTCTTACGGTATCAACGTAGCCAAGATAAGAGAAATCATTACATATGAGCCGGTCACTCCTGTCCCTAATTCTCATCCCAGCATAGAGGGCATATTTATGCCGAGGGATATTATGATTACCGCCATTGACTTAAAGAATTGTCTGGGCAGGGGCGTTTCCGATCCGTCCGGATTATTTATCCTGACGAATTTCAATAAGCTTGACTTGGCATTTCATGTTGACAGTGTGCAGGGAATTCACAGGGTATCCTGGAGGGACATCATTAAGCCGGATGCGACTATTTCTACTACGGATGAAAGCGTTTCCACAGGAATTATCAAGCAGGACGGGAAGCTGATTATTATTCTGGATTTCGAGAAGATTGTCACGGATATTAACCCTGAGACAGGCCTGAAGGTGTCGGAGATTGTCGAACTGGGAGAGAGAAAGAGAAGCAATGTTCCCATCCTGATTGCGGAGGATTCTCCTTTGCTGAACAAGCTGATTGTGGACTGCCTGAAGAAGGCCGGCTATGACAATCTGATTCATACGGAAAACGGGCAGAAGGCTTATGATGTGATTACGCAGTGCAAGGCGGATGGCAGCCTTAAGGATCATGTTCGTCTGATTGTAACGGATATTGAGATGCCGGAGATGGACGGGCACAGGCTGACAAAGCTTGTGAAGTCTGATGAGACCACAGCGGATATTCCCATTATTATTTTCTCTTCACTGGTAAATGAAGACATGAAGCGGAAGGGCGAGGAGCTGGGGGCGGACGCGCAGTTGTCCAAGCCTGAAATCGGTAATTTGGTAAAAATAGTAGACCGGCTTGTTGACGAGAAGCATTTGGATAAATAAAAAATTTCAGGAAGAGCCGGGAAGCTTCTCGGCTCTTTTATATGTTCGGGCTGCGGTGCTTTGAAGGGAAAGGGAATGGAGAAAGAAGAGATTCTTGCCGAAATAAAGGGCGCGGATATGGTGCTTGTGGGCCTGGGGGAAGACTTTGACGATATAATGCGGCTGCGGGCCTGTCCGGAATACTTAAGAGGAAAGGAACTGCTGCAGGCGTCGGAATATTCCTGGCTTATCCCTGCATGGAACGAATATTGCTCCGCAAAGCTGGAGGATATTGTCAGTCCGGTTTTAAAAAAGTTTGCAGCCGTTCTTGAAGATAAAAATTATTTTGTGATAGCTACGGCTACTGACAGCCGGGTTGCCGGGGCGCCATGGAAGAAGGAGCGGCTTGTGATGCCCTGCGGTTCGGCAGGGCGGAAACAGTGTACCGGCCATTGCCATGCCATAGAAGAGGTGACGGCCGAAGAGAGGGAGCAAATGAATGCTTCTTTCGGAGAATTGTTTGAGGGTCGGTTTCCGGCGGCCGGAATGCCGGAGTTAAAAAAGTGCAGCAGATGTGGTGCAGATATGGTACTGAATCACATTTTTGCAGAGAACTACAATGAACAGGGGTATCTGGAGCAGTGGCAGATTTATACGAAATGGCTGCAGGGAACCTTGAACCGCAGGCTGTTGGTGTTGGAGCTGGGCGCAGGGATGCGTTTTCCTTCAGTGATTCGCTGGCCCTTTGAAAAGGTTGCTTATTTTAATAATAAGGCAGCTTTTATCCGGGTCAATGAAAAGCTGTATCAGCTGACGGAGGAACTGTCAGGAAAAGGATACGGAATTCCCGAGAATGCAATTGCCTGGCTGGAAAGACTATGATACAATGTAGTGAGCGCAGAGCAAAAGGCGCGGCAGGCTATGTAATACACGCATAAGCAAAATACGCGTAAGAAAACAGGAAAGTTGAGGAGATGTTATGCCTTCACAGGAGGATTATCTGGATAATCTGTTAAGGGACGTGACAGGGAACGGCGGGGCACAGGAAGATACCGCAGAGCAGGAAACCGGGGCGGAGCAGGAGTACGATGTTGCAGAGCAGGAAATCGGGGCGGAGCAGGAGTACGATGCCGTAGAGCAGGAAACTGTGGCGGAACAGGAGTATGATGCTGCAGAGGGAACGGCCGATGCGCAGGATGCAGATGCTGCGCCTGATCTGGACGATATTACAGAGATGTCGGAAGATGAAATCGACCGACTGCTTTCTGCGGGGGCAGGGCAGGAGGATGATGCACTGTTAAATGCGTCGGATATGGATATTTCCGACGAGGATGTGTTAAAGATGCTGGAAGAAAGCGATGATGAGGAGCTTCAGGACATTCAGGAGCTTTTACAGAAGTCGGATAATAACGAGGCAGTGGATGATTCCATTGCAGCCCTTCTTGAGGATTACCCGGAGGAGGACTTGGAAGCGAAAATTATAGGCGGTCAGGACGGACTTTCTGATAAAGAAGAAAAGAAGAGACTTGCCAGAGAAGAGAAAGAGCGGCAGAAGGAAGAGGCTGCGGCCAGAAAAGCGGAAAAGCAGGCGGCAAAGAAAGCTGCCAGGGAGGCGGCAAAGGAAGCGAAGGCTGCGGCCAGGGCGGGAAAGAAAGCCGGAAAAAAGGCCGGAAAGGAAGCTGAAAAGCCGGATGCGTTGGAAGAACCGGAGGCTCAGGATTTATTTGATCCCTCTGTTCTGGACTCTATTGTTTCAGAAGCCGACCGGGCCGGGCGGAGACCGGAGCAGCCGGATGAGGAAGAGGCGCCTGCTGTCGATACAGTGGAGGAGGCCGGAGAAACCGGAGTGGAGGAACTGCCGTCTCAGGAAGCGGAAAGCCGGGACAGCGATTTGGATTTGGGCGGTCTGTTCGGTGACGGGGATGCAGACGCGGCATTATTTGACAGTATCGAGGTAGAAGGAGGGGATTCTGATTTCCCGGATTTTCTGGCGGATGATGCAGACGCGGCTCTGGCAAGTCTGGAGGAGAAAGGATCGGGCCGGGGAGAGGAGCCGAAGCAGAAACAGGGATTTTTTGCGAAAATCTTGAACTTCCTGACAGAGGAGGACGAAGAGGAAAACGAAAATATCAAGCTGTCTCAGGAAAATAAGGATATTCTGGACGACCTGGACAAGGAAGAAAAGGGAAAGAAGGGCAAAAAAGGCAAGAAGGGTAAAGGAAAGGAGAAAGAGCAGGATTCCAAGAAGGTAAAGGAAAAGCCCAAGAAGGCCAAGAAACCGCCAAAACCGAAGAAAGAGAAGCCGGTAAAGGAAGCGCCGAAGGTACCGGAGAAGAAGTTATCCTTCAAGAAGGTGCTGCCTGTGCTGTTGGTGGGTCTGTCCGTGGGTGTACTGCTGTTTGTCTTTGTGAATTCGGCAACGGATTTTTCGGACAAGAAAGCGGCAAAGGCGGCCTATTATGCGGGAGACTATCAGACCTGCTATCTGAATTTGTTCGGCAAGGATTTGAATGAGACGGAAAGCATTATGTATGGCAAGTCGGAAAGCATTCTGTATATCCGGCTGTGGATTCGGGAATTTGAGATGTTTATGGAAGAGGGCAACAGAGTGAGCGCCCTTGACAGTCTCATACAGACCATAGACAGTTATCCTGACCTGTACCAGTATGCGGGGCAGTGGAACGCGGAGCCTGAAATTGCGGAAGGTTATGCAGTGATTTTGAACTATCTGTCAGGCGAATTCGGATTGACGGAGGGGCAGGCACAGACCATTGCCGCTGTGCGCAGCGACAAGGAATACACCAGAATGGTTACGGCCATTGCGGGGGGACGGAGTTTTGAAGACTGGGACGCCCCGGCAGCGCCTGCTGCACCGGAGCAGGGAGCGGAAGCTCAGGGGCCGGAGGAAGACATGATGCCTGATGCTCTGCCGGAGGAAGAGGAGCTGGGCGGCGACACCTTTATTGACAACCAATAGGTCGGAAAGGCATACTATACATGATTGCAATTATAGATTATGACGCAGGCAACATCAGGAGCGTGGAAAAGGCGCTGGCGTTTCTGGGGGAGAATCCGGTAGTTACCAGAGAACCGGAGGAGATTCTGGGCGCAGACGGCGTGATCCTTCCGGGAGTGGGTGCTTTCGGAGATGCCATGCAGAAGCTGCAGGCTTACGGGCTGGACAGGACGGTTCGCTCCTGCATTGACAGGAATATGCCGTTTTTGGGAATATGCCTGGGGCTGCAGCTGTTGTTTGAAGGCAGTGAGGAGTCTCCGGGTGTGGAAGGATTGCATATTCTGGAGGGCAGAATTGTGAAAATACCCTCTGAGGGAGGGCTTAAGGTTCCTCATATCGGCTGGAACAGTCTGCAGTTTCCCAACCGCGGGCGTCTGTTTGAAAATGTAAATGAGAATCCATATGTCTATTTTGTCCATTCTTATTACCTGCAGGCGGCAGATAAAAACATTGTCACCGCCACTGCAGACTACGGGGTGCAGATCCATGCTTCCGTAGAGAAGGGCAATCTGTTTGCATGTCAGTTTCATCCGGAGAAAAGTTCTGATGTGGGAATGCGGATACTTATGAATTTTATCGAAGTGGTGAGAGGTTGACAAATGTATACAAAGAGAGTGATTCCCTGCCTGGATGTAAAGGACGGAAGGGTGGTAAAGTGCGTTAATTTTCTGAATCCCAGGGATGCGGGAGAACCGTCGGAGGCCGCCGCGGCCTATGACAGGGCAGGGGCGGACGAACTGGTGTTTCTGGATATTAATGCTTCGGCGGACAGCCGTGCCACCCGGCTGGAATGGGTGCGGCGGGTGGCCTGCAAGGTGTTTATACCCTTTACCGTGGGAGGCGGCGTCCGCACGGTAGACGATTTTAAGGCGATTCTGCGGGAGGGAGCGGACAAGGTGGCCGTCAACTCCGCCGCAATTATGAATCCCCGTCTGATTTCCGACGCGGCGGAGAAGTTCGGCAGCCAGTGCGTGGTGGTGGCTATTGACGCCAAGCGCAGGGCGGACGGCAGCGGCTGGAATATTTTTAAGAACGGCGGCCGCGTGGATATGGGGATTGACGCTATAGAATGGGCTGTCAGGGCCGAAAAACTGGGAGCGGGAGAGATTCTGCTCACCAGTATGGACGGGGACGGTACAAAGGACGGCTACGACCTGGAGCTGACCGGGACGGTTGCGGAGCGGGTCGGTATTCCCGTCATTGCATCAGGGGGCGCAGGAAAGCTGGAACATTTTTATGAAGCGCTGGTAAACGCCGGGGCGGAGGCAGTGCTGGCGGCGTCCCTGTTTCATTACGGGGAGCTGGAAATCCGCCAGGTGAAGGAGTATCTGCGGAGCCGGGGCGTCAGTGTGCGCATCTAGGCTGCACACTGGAGAATTGCAGGGGAAGCGATTCTTCTCACGGAGTGCTTGTGTCTGCCGTGCAGGTATGACGGTAAGGTTGTGGATACACCGAAGCGTGTGTGTATAATAGAAGTATACGGATATGCCGGCGGGCGCCGGGGCGGATGGGCGTTGATGATGCGGGAAAGGACTGTGGGAAATTATGGCAATGATTACAAATGACTGGCTGGAGGAACTGGAGCCGGAATTTCACAAACCTTATTACAAGGAACTGTATCGGTTTGTCTTAAACGAATATAACACCACCCAGGTATTTCCCCCTGCGGACGATATTTTCAATGCGTTTCACCTGACGCCCTTAAGCCGGGTGAAGGTGGTTATTATCGGGCAGGATCCCTATCATAATGTGGGACAGGCTCACGGGCTTTGTTTTTCGGTGAAGCCGGAGGTGGACATTCCGCCGTCCCTGGTGAATATTTATAAGGAGCTTCATGACGATTTGGGCTGTTACATCCCTGACAACGGTTATCTGGTTAAGTGGGCGAAGCAGGGAGTACTGATGCTGAATACGGTTCTGACGGTTCGGGCCCACATGGCAAATTCTCACCGGGGGAAAGGCTGGGAAGAATTTACGGACGCGGCGATTCGGGCCTTAAATAAGCAGGACAGGCCTATTGTGTTTATTCTCTGGGGCAGGCCGGCCCAGCTGAAGGAGCGGATGCTGAATAATCCCAATCATTTAATATTAAAAGCCCCTCACCCCAGTCCGCTGTCGGCCTATAACGGATTTTTCGGCAGCAGACCCTTCAGCCAAACCAACCGTTTTCTGGAGGAGCATGGAGAGACTCCCATTGACTGGCAGATAGAAAACAGGTAAAACAGAGAGATTGAGAAAGGAAGCGGCGACAATGATTAAAATTGCAATTATGGGTTATGGAAACCTTGGACGGGGCGTGGAGTGCGCCGTCCGCCAGAATGAGGACATGGAGCTGACAGGGGTGTTTACCAGAAGGGATCCTGAAACGGTGAAAACCGTAAGCGGTGTGCCGGTGTACCATGTGGATCGGTTAATGGAGAAAAAAGAGGAAATTGACGTACTGGTAATATGCGGCGGCTCCGCGACGGATCTGCCCAGGCAGACCGCGGAATATGCCGGTTCTTTTAACGTAATAGACAGCTTTGACACCCATGCAAAGATTCCGGAGCATTTTGCAAAGGTAGACAGGGCGGCAAAGGAAGGCGGAAAGGTTGCCATGATTTCCGTCGGCTGGGATCCGGGCATGTTCTCTCTGAACAGATTGTATGCCAATGCAATCCTGCGGGAGGGAAGCGATTATACCTTCTGGGGCAAGGGCGTCAGCCAGGGACATTCCGACGCGATTCGCAGGATTCCCGGTGTGAAAGACGCAAGGCAGTACACCATTCCCGTGGAATCCGCTCTTGCAGCGGTGCGGAACTGTGAAAATCCGGAGCTTACCACCAGGCAGAAGCATACCAGAGAATGTTTTGTGGTGGCTGAGGAGGGTGCGGACAGGGCCGGAATTGAGGAAGAAATCAAGACCATGCCCAATTATTTTGCAGAGTATGACACGACTGTCAATTTTATTACGGAGGAGGAGCTGCAGCGGGATCACGCGGGTATTCCCCACGGCGGGTTTGTGCTGAGAACAGGGAAAACCGGCGTAAACGGCGAGCACAACCATGTGATTGAGTACAGCCTGAAGCTGGATTCCAATCCGGAGTTTACGGCCTGTGTGCTGGCAGCCTATGCAAGGGCGGCCTATCGTATGAGCAAAGAAGGCATGACGGGCTGCAAAACGGTGTTTGACGTGGCCCCGGCTTATCTCAGCCCCATGACGGCGGAGGAGATGCGGAGCAGGCTTCTGTAAGCCGGTCTGCAGGAAATACCTTAGACACGCAGGAGAGTATGATTATGGAAAAGAAACCGTTTGTGACAAAGGAAATGGTGGAGGAGATTGTAAAGAAATATCCCACACCGTTTCATATATACGATGAAAAAGGTATCCGGGAGAATGCAGAAGCGCTGAAGGAGGCATTTTCCTGGAATCCCGGATACAGGGAATTCTTTGCGGTAAAAGCCACGCCCAATCCCTTTTTGATAAATATTCTGCGGGATTACGGCTGCGGCTGCGACTGCTCCTCCCTGACGGAGCTGATGCTGTCAGACGCCTGCGGCATTCGGGGAGAGGACATTATGTTTTCCTCAAACGATACGCCTGCAGAAGAATTTGCCTACGCGGCGAAGCTGGGAGCCATTATCAATCTGGATGATATTACCCACATTGACTTCCTGGAGAAAACCCTTGGCTGTCTTCCGAAGACATTGAGCTGTCGTTTTAACCCCGGCGGATATTTTTCCCTGGGTACGGATATTATGGATAATCCGGGGGATGCAAAATACGGCTTTACCACGGAGCAGATGTTTGAAGGATACCGTATATTGAAGGCAAAAGGGGTGGAGAATTTCGGGATTCATGCTTTTCTTGCCAGCAATACGGTGACTAACGAGTATTATCCCGTTCTCGCCAGACAGCTGTTTGAGCTTGCGGTGCGGCTGAAGGAGGAAACGGGGGCGCATATTACCTTTATCAACCTGTCCGGCGGTATCGGAACACCCTATAAGCCGGAGCAGGAGAAAAACGACATTCGTGTCATTGGAGAAGAGGTGCGCAGAGCGTATGAGGAAATATTGACTCCCGCAGGCATGGGGGACGTGGCAATCTATACCGAACTGGGACGCTTTATGATGGCGCCCTACGGGCATTTGGTGACAAAGGTAATTCATGAAAAGCATACTTATAAGGAGTATCTGGGAGTGGACGCCTGTGCGGTGAACCTTATGCGTCCTGCCATGTACGGCGCCTATCACCACATTACAGTGCTGGGGAAGGAAGGGGAAGCCTGTGACTGTATGTATGATGTGACCGGTTCTCTGTGTGAAAATAATGACAAGTTTGCCATAGACCGTATGCTGCCCAGGGTGGAGATTGGGGATTACATGGTAATCCATGACACCGGGGCCCACGGATTTTCCATGGGGTACAATTACAACGGCAAACTGAAATCTGCGGAGCTGCTGCTCCATGAGGACGGAAGCGTCGAACTGATTCGGCGGGCGGAGACTCCCAGGGATTATTTTGCAACCTTTGACGGTTTTGAGATTTTTGAAAAATTGTTTCCGGACGAATGACGGGGCTGGCGCAGAAGCGCGAATGCTGAGCGGTTATAAGGCGGAGCAGTAACAGGAGTGAGAAAGAGCATGAGATACCCGAAAAATCTGCCGGCAGGCGGGACTATCGGTTTTCTGGCGCCGTCCTTCGGCTGCGCCACAGAGCCCTACAGGACTGCTTTTGACTGTGCGTTGAAAAATTGGAAGGAGCAGGGCTATGGGATTTTGCTGGGGCCCAACTGCTATGAGGAAGCCGGAGTGGGAATCAGCAATACACCGGAGAAATGCGGCAGGGAAGTGATGGAACTGTTTGCTTCCCGGGCGGACTGCCTGATTTCCTGCGGCGGCGGGGAGTTGATGTGCGAAATCCTGCCTTATGTGGACTTTGACAGACTGGCGGCGCTGGAGCCGAAGTGGTTTATGGGGTATTCGGATAACACCAATCTGACTTATACGCTGGCCACTCTGACGGATACAGCGTCAGTGTACGGTCCCTGTGCTTCCACCTTCGGCATGGATCCCCTGCATGAGTCGGTGCGGGATGCCTTCGGCGTTCTGACCGGGGAGGTGCGCAGGGTGAGCAGCTATGGAACCTGGGAGAAGGAAAGCCTGAAGGGTGAGGAGAATCCCCGGGCGCCTTATAATCTGACAGAACCCCTGAAAATCAGAAGCTTTCAGGGGGACAGGGAAATAACGGGTGATGTGGGAAGTACGGAGGAACTGCGGTTTTCCGGCAGGCTTCTTGGGGGCTGTCTGGACTGTCTGGTGAATCTGCTGGGCACCCGGTTTGACAGAACCGAAGCCTTTGTGGAGAAGTACCGGGAGGATGGAATCATCTGGTTTCTGGAAGCCTGCGATTTGAATGTGTTTGGCGTCCGCCGGGCTCTGTGGCAGATGGAGGAGGCAGGCTGGTTAAAGCATGTGAAGGGCTTTTTGATTGGCAGGCCGGCCAACGGGGAGACCATTATGAATCTGGATCAGTATGAGGCCGTGCTTCAGGTGGCGGGACGTAAAAATGTGCCGGTTCTCATGGATGTGGATCTGGGTCATCGCCCGCCCATGATGCCCCTTGTGGTGGGCAGTATGGCAGAGGTGACTGCAGCGGGGAACAAAGTCTGCGTGGAGAGCAAACTGACATAGGCGTCGCAAAACATCCGACTTATGCGTTTATAAAAATTTCCGCGAATCTGCTTGTCAATCAGGCGGTTCTATGTTAAAATTATTTTTGCTGTGAGGAGAGCATCACATATCTTCACACAGGCCGGCGTGTCGGAATGGCAGACGAGGCAGACTCAAAATCTGTTGTTGGCAACAACGTGCGGGTTCAAGTCCCGCTGCCGGCATGAAAAATCGCCAGAGAACCAAAACAACGGTTCCGGCGATTTTTTATTTCCGCGAGCAAAACTCGCAAAGCGCAAATTTTATTGTTCCTCCGGAACGACATAGCTTCCGTCCTCCGCAAATTTTGTGCCGAAGGGTTCGCTGAGAGTATTGATTTTTCCCAGGATGGAGATATAATCATCGTCTTCCGCAGGAGTAGGGCAGTAATCGTTCCGGGACATAACAGAACTGATATAGCAGGGAATCACCCTTGCCTGCTGATCCTCCTGCTTTACGCCGTCAATAAAGGTGAAGGTCTGCTGGAAAATCATGGTTTCCTTATTTTTAGGATTCCGGTTGCCGCCGAAGCAGAAATTTCCCATGCTGTACAGGATAAATTTTCCGCTATAAACCTCAATGCCCTGAAGAATATGGGGGTGGCAGCCCAGTACCAGGTCGGCGCCCCAGTCGATACACTTCCGCCCCAGCTCCTGCTGATAATCGTTGGGGCAGCTTTCCATCTCGATACCCCAGTGGCAGCAGGCAATAATCAGGTTCACGTTTTCTTCCTGCAGCTGCTTTATCCCATCCTCCAGCCAGACTTCCACCGCCTCGCCGTCATAAACTTCATTGACAGACACGAAGCCGATGCGGATACCTTTTGTCTCATAAATGCCCGGATTATCGTCATAAGCATAGGGAATATTGTTTTCCTCAAACAGAGCCACCGTGTCGTCACACCCCTGTTGGCCGTAGTCCATGCGGTGATTGTTGCCGAAGCTGACGGCTTCGACGCTTCCCAGCGGCAGGATCTCGATATAGGAAGGGTCGCCCTTGATATTATACTGTTTTTCCACTAAATCTGTTGATTCGGTCAGTACGCCTTCAAAGTTCACGATAGTCATGTCGTCCTCTTCAAAGATACCCTTCACATTCTGAAAAAAATATTCCGGCCCCTGTAAGTCATACATTTCCCGGAAAGTGCCGGAATAGCCGTGAATCTGCAGGATGCCGAGGGAAACGTCTCCGGCGGCGGAAACCGTAAGGCTGACGACTTCCGGCTCCGGTGTGGGAGTGGGCTCCGGTGTGGGAGAGGATGTAGGAGTCGGATTCGCCGCATGTGTGGAGAGGGGCTCTGTCTGCGGGGATTCCGGATCGGAAAGCCGGGAATCTACATTGGGACTGTCCACATCAGCTTCCCTGCCGCAGCTGCAGCATCCTATGAGTGCAGCTGTAATCATCAGAAACAGAAACCATCGGTGAATTTTTTTATGTTTTTGCCTCATAAATAACCATACCTTTCTGCAGAACGCATGATTCAATACCATAGCGTCCTTTGGATATATTGTGCCTGCAGAGGGAGCATTGATATAAAAACTCCTGCATTTTGTATTTGGCGTCTTTATCTTCTGAGCTGATTCCAGACCGCCATCATCAGGCTGCCGGGCATAAATTTGGAGAGTATGCGGTGCAGGGTGCAGGCAAAGCCGGGGGTGGAAACCGTGCGGCCCCGTCTGCTGTCCTGCAGGGAGCGCCGGACAACATCCTCCCGGCGGGAGGAAAGGGGAAAATTATTGATCTGGCGGCTGCTGTCGGTATCCTTGGCGGCGCTGATGAATTCCGTGCCTCTGACCCAGAAGGGACATACGGCGGTAACCCGGACGCCCGTGCCCTTCAGTTCATTGGCCAGCGCGCGGGAATAGCGGTACAGGAATGCCTTGGAGGCCGCGTAAACGTTCATGCAGGGAAGGGGCTGGAAAGCCGAAGTGGAACAGATTTCCAGAATGCGTCCGCCCCGGTGCATGTAGGGAAGCACGGTCTGTGTTACCGTGACGGCGGCCCGGCAGTTCAGGTCAATCATCTGCTGGCACTGTTCCAGAGGAATATGGCGGTAGCTGCCGATTTTTCCAAAACCGGCACAGTTAATCAAAACCCGGACATTGGGCTTCTTTTTCCGCAGGAGGGCCGTCAGCTGGCGAATGCTTTCCTCCTTTGTCAAATCACAGGCCAAGGGACGCAGGCGGGTCTTTACCTGTGCCTGCAATGCCGCAAGCCGCTCCTGCCTTCGGGCAATGACCCAGATTTCGTTGAAGCATTCAAAGGAGTCCAGCTGCCGCACATATTCTGCGCCCAGACCGCTGGAGGCGCCGGTTACAATCGCAATGTTCATAATAAGTATCCTCCTGAAAAAACAACTATTGTCTATTATACACCTTTTTTTGTAAATTACTATTGATTTTTGCACTTTAAAGTGCTAAACTTCATTTCATGAGCTTTAAGAGGAGAGAGAGCTGCACCAGGATGAGAAAGGAACGGACATAATTATGAAGGAAATATCCAGTTTGATTCAATATCGACCCAATGTGAAGGTGGTGGACGCCACGCTTCGGGACGGCGGTCTGGTAAATGATTTTTATTTTACGGATGAATTTGTAAAGGCGCTGTATCTGACGAATCTGCGCGCCGGTGTGGACTATATGGAGTTTGGCTATAAGGCCTCCAAAGAAATGTTTGACACAGACAAATTCGGCAAATGGAAATTCTCCAATGACGAGGATATAAGAGCCATTGTAGGAGAGAACGCCACGGATTTGAAAATAGCGGTCATGGCAGATGTGGGACGGTGCGATTACAGGACGGACATTATCAAGCGGGCGGACAGTCCTATCGATTTAATCCGGGTGGCCACTTACCTGAATACCATCCCGGGGGCGGTGGAGATGATTGAGGATGCCGCCGGGAAGGGTTATGAGGTGAGCTGTAATATTATGGCAATCTCCAATGCCCAGGAGGGAGATTTGAAGGTAGCCCTCGACATTCTGGGGCAGACTCCCGTGGAGGTGCTTTACATTGTGGACAGCTACGGCGCCATTTATCCGGAGCAGATGGCCAGGCTGGCTGACATTTATATGAATGCGGCGGCAAAGTACGGTAAAAAGGTAGGGATTCACGCCCACAACAATCAGCAGCTCGCCTTTGCCAATACCATTGAGGCAGTGGGGGACGGCGTTGACTGGCTGGACGCCACCTATGCCTCCATGGGAAGAGGGGCGGGAAACTGCGCCATGGAGCTTCTGCTGGGATTCCTGCGCAATCCCAAGTATAACGTCTATCCGGCCATCCAGTTTGTGGATTCCTATATGAACAAGCTGAAGGCTGAGGGGGTTGTCTGGGGTTACGATCTGCAGTACCTGATGACAGGGCTTTTAAACCAGCATCCCAGGGCGGCCATCCAGTTTACCAAAGAAAAGCGGAATGACTACGCGGAATTTTACAGGGAGGTTGTGGCCCAGGACTAGGACTGAGGCAGGCGTCATTCCCTGCCCTGTTTGCTGTTTGCAAAGTTATGATTCCCGCTCGTTACGGACGGCAGATGAAATGTGTTCCCTTGCAGACTGTGCAGGGGAACCTTTTTGTTTTACTTAAAACTGTTGAATTTTAAGCGTGGAATGTGTATACTGGAAAGTGGTTTTATGTGCGGTTCCTTAAATTGTGAGAACGGAGGAATGACAGATGAAGATAAACAGCGTGTGTGTGCAGGGCGGCTATACGCCGGGGAACGGAGAACCCCGTCAGATTCCCATTATCCAGAGCACTACCTTTAAGTATGATACCAGCGAGGACATGGGGAAGCTTTTTGACCTGGAGGCAGACGGATACTTTTACACCAGGCTTCAGAATCCTACCAATGATTATGTGGCGGCGAAGATTGCACAGCTGGAGGGCGGCACTGCGGCCATGCTGACCAGCAGCGGCCAGGCGGCAAACTTTTACGCCCTATTTAATATCTGCAGCTGCGGAGATCATATTGTGGCTTCCGGCACCATATACGGAGGCACCTTTAACCTGATTTCCGTTACCATGAAGAAGATGGGAATCGACGTTACCTTTGTGAGCCCGGACGCCACGGAGGAAGAGTTAAACGCCGCATTTCGTGACAATACCAGGGCTATGTTCGGGGAAACCATAGCAAACCCGGCGCTGACGGTGTTGGACATTGAGCGGTTTGCAAAGTGCGCGCACGCTCATGGAGTACCGCTGATCATTGACAATACCTTTGCGACGCCTGTGAACTGCAGGCCCTTTGAATGGGGGGCGGATATTGTGACCCATTCCACCACGAAATATATGGACGGCCATGGCGCGGCTGTGGGCGGCGCCATTGTGGACAGCGGAAAATTTGACTGGATGGCCCATAAGGACAAGTTTCCGGGGCTGTGTACCCCGGATGAGAGTTATCATGGAATTACCTATGCCGAGAAATTCGGCAAAGAGGGGGCTTTTATCACCAAATGCACCGCACAGCTGATGCGGGACTTCGGCTCTATCCAGAGCCCCCAGAACGCTTTTATCCTGAATCTGGGACTTGAGAGCCTCCATGTGCGCATGAAGCGGCACTGTGAAAATGCCCAGGCGGTGGCGGAATTCCTGGCAGGACATCCAAAGGTGGCTTATGTAAATTATTGCGGACTGCCCGGGGATAAATACTATGAACGAGCGCAGAAATATCTGCCCGACGGCAGCTGCGGCGTGGTATCCTTCGGCCTGAAGGGAGGAAGGACTGCGGCCAGCGTCTTTATGAAGAGCCTGAAGCTGGCGGCTATTGAGACCCATGTGGCCGACGCCAGAACCTGCTGTTTAAATCCCGCGTCCAGCACTCATCGCCAGATGACGGACGAGCAGCTGAAGGAGGCGGGAGTTCCCGCCGAACTGATTCGAATCAGCTGCGGTATAGAGGACAGTGAGGATTTAATTGCAGATATTGCCCAGGCCCTTGACCGGTGTGAGGCATGAAAAGCCTATGGATTGTAAAGAGTTTGAAAAGCTGATTCCGGGGTTTATCCAGGACGGGCTGGATTATTCATCCATGAAGAGGTTCTGTCAGCATATGGAGCAGTGTGACAACTGCAGGGAAGAACTGGTGATCCAGTTTCTGGTGACGGAGGGCGTCCAGAGGCTGGAGGACGGGAGGGCCTTTGACTTACAGAAGGAGCTTGACCGAAGACTGAGCAGGATAAAGAAGAAAATAAAGGTTCATGGCAATATGATAAGGCTGGGGATTGTCATGGAAATCGGGGCGGCGGGGATTTTAATCGGTATTGCCCTTCGGATATTCACCTAGTGTACCTGCATGTTCATGGTCTGCCTGACGGCTTATGAACGTGTCGGCACATTACAGTACGAGGAGTTTGGTATGGGCGAGAGCAGAAAGCTTGTGCTGATAGACGGGCACAGCATCCTGAACAGAGCGTTTTACGGGCTTCCTGAGCTGACTAATGCCCAGGGGCTGCATACGAATGCGGTGTACGGATTTTTAAATATTATGTTCAAGATTTTGGAGGAGGAGAAGCCGGATTATCTGGCAGTGGCCTTTGATGTTCATGCGCCTACCTTCCGCCATGAGATGTATGAGGCATATAAGGGGACCAGAAAGCCGATGCCGGAGGAGCTGCGGGAGCAGGTACCGGTGCTGAAGGATGTGCTGAAGGCCATGAGAATCGTCATCGTGGAGCAGGCCGGGCTGGAGGCGGACGATATTCTGGGCACTCTTGCAAAGAAGGCCCAGAGCGCCGGCATGGAGGTATCGCTGGTGTCCGGAGACAGGGATCTTCTGCAGATTGCGGATGAGCATATCAAAATCCGGATTCCCAAGACAAAGCAGGGAAGGACGGAAATTGAGAATTATTATCCGGCGGATGTGGAGAAGGCATACGGCGTGACGCCCCTGCAGTTTATTGATTTGAAAGCCCTTATGGGGGACACGGCGGACAATATTCCGGGGGTGCCCAAGGTGGGGCAGAAGACCGCCGGGGATCTGATGGCGCAGTACGGCTCCCTGGATGAGATTTATGCCCATGCGGAGGAAATCACCAAGAAAAGCATCCGGGATTCCCTGATGGAGAACCGGGATTTGGCGGATTTAAGCAAAACCCTTGCCACCATTCGGATTGACTGCGAGGTGGAGCTGGACTATGAGGCGGCCAGGGCGGAGGGCTATTATACTCCGGAGGCCTATCAGCTGTTTAAGCAGCTGGAATTTAAAAACCTGCTGAACCGTTTTGAAAGCGGGGAAAAAGGAGAAGAAAGCCGGGAACTGGCAAAAACCTTTGTGCGGCTGCATACAGAGAAGGAGCTTCTGGACAGGCTGGAGTCCGTTCGGGACAGGGCGGAGACGGGACTGTTCCTGGCGGCGGAGGGAGAAAGGCTTCTGGGCATTGCGGTCAGTGTCAGAGAGGGAGAAACCTTCTTCCTGGCAGTGCGGGAGCCGGAGAACGAACAGCTGTCCCTGTTCGGAAACGGGGAGGACGGGCAGCTGTCCCTGCCCGGGGACGGAATGGCAGAAAGCGGCACAGATGGGGAGAAGCTGAAGAAAGCGCTGCAGCAGCTGTCCCGCAGAGTCAGGATTTCCACCTTTGACATCAAGGGTCAGTATCGCTTCCTGGCCCAGGATACCACGGAACGGTATTTTGATATTCTGATTGGCGCGTACCTTCTGAATCCCTTAAAGAGTGACTATGATGTGGAGACCATAGCATCGGAGCATCTTGGACTGATGCTTCCCGGCCGGGGGGAGCTGCTTGGAAAAGCCGGGCTGCGGGAAGCGTCCGGGCAACAGCCGGATAAATTTGCAGAGTACTGCTGTTACAGTGCGTATGTATCTCTGCAGGCTGCCCCTGTGCTGGCGGAGAAGCTGCAGGCAGCAGGCATGGACAGGCTGATGCGGGAGATGGAGATGCCTTTGTCCCTGGTGCTGTACGACATGGAGCGGGCGGGTGTGGAGGTGCGCCGGGCGGAGCTGAAGGCTTACGGCGACGCACTGGTGGAGAGGATTGAGGAACTGGAAAGATCCGTCCATGCCCAGGCGGGTGTGGAATTTAACATCAATTCTCCAAAGCAGCTGGGAGAGGTGCTGTTTGACACCATGAAGCTTCCCGGGGGCAAGAAAACGAAAACAGGATACTCCACGGCGGCTGACGTGCTGGAAAAGCTGTCGGAGGATTACCCCATTGTCAATGATATTCTGGAGTACAGAACCCTGACAAAGCTGAAATCCACTTATGCCGACGGGCTGGCAGTGTATATCGGAGAGGACAACCGTATCCACACGAATTTTAATCAGACCATCACGGCTACGGGGCGTATCAGCTCCACGGAGCCGAATCTGCAGAATATTCCCATGCGTATGGAGCTGGGCAGGCGGATTCGCAAGGTGTTTGTACCCGGGGCCGGGTATGAGTTTATGGATGCGGATTATTCCCAGATTGAACTGCGGGTGCTGGCTCATATGTCCGGGGACGAGCAGCTGATTGAAGCCTACCGCATGGATCAGGACATTCACAGGATTACGGCGGCAAAGGTATTTCACACTCCCTTTGAGGAGGTTACGGATTTACAGCGCCGGAACGCCAAGGCGGTAAACTTCGGCATCGTCTACGGCATCAGCTCCTTCGGGCTGAGCCAGGATCTGAGTATCAGCCGGAAAGAGGCGGCGGAATATATTGAGCAGTATTTTACCACTTATCCGAAGGTAAAGGAATTCCTGGATAAACTGGTAAAAGACGCCAGGGAGCAGGGATATATCACCACCATGTTCGGCAGGCGCAGGCCTGTTCCGGAGCTGGCCTCCTCCAACTTTATGCAGCGTTCCTTCGGAGAACGGGTAGCCATGAATTCACCTATTCAGGGAACGGCGGCGGATATTATCAAAATTGCCATGATACGGGTGTGGAAGGCGCTGCGGGATGCAAAGCTGAAATCCCGGCTGATCTTACAGGTGCATGACGAGCTTGTGATCGAGACGGCGCTGGAAGAAGAGGAGCAGGTAAGGCAGATCCTGACGGAAAATATGAAGGCGGCGGCAGACCTGGCCGTGACACTGGAAATAGACCTGCACACGGGGGAAAACTGGTATGAAGCCAAATAGCCCGGGAGACGGAACGATAAGCCTGACCCGTCCGATATTTATAGGTATAACCGGAGGAATCGGAGCGGGGAAGTCAGAAATCCTGCAGTATATCGGGAAGCATTATAATTGTGAAATCTATCTTGCGGACAGCATAGCCCATGCAGTGAAGGAGCCGGGCACGGACTGCTTCAGGAAGCTGGTGGCGCTGCTGGGGGAGGATATTACAGGGCCGGACGGACGGATTGACAGGAGTCGTATGGCGGAGAAAATCTTTTTCGACGGAAAGCTGTTGGAGCAGGTCAACGGCATCCTTCATCCGGCGGTGAAAAGTTATCTGCTGGAGCGTCTGGAGCAGGCGCGGCAGCAGGGCCGGACGGAGTTGTTTTTCGTGGAGGCGGCGCTGCTCATCGAGTGCGGTTACGGGGCGCTGGTGGATGAGATGTGGTATATTTATGCGGACCGGGAAACCAGGCAAAAACGCCTGAGACAGTCCAGAGGATACAGCGGGGAGCGCATTGACGGTATCATGGCAAGCCAGCTGTCTGAGGAACAGTTCAGAGAAAACTGTGATTTTGTAATAGACAACAGCGGAACGCTGGCGGAGAGTTTTGCACAAATAGACAGAAAACTGGAGGCTTTTACATGGCGGGAGTAAGAGAAGGTCAGGGACAGCTGGTGTTCGGGCTGGACATTGGCACCAGAAGTATTGTAGGTACGGTAGGATATCTCAGCGGCGGAAAATTTCATGTGCTGGCACAGCATTCCAGAGAGCATGAGACCAGATCCATGCTGGACGGACAGATTCATGATATCGGGAAGGTGGGGCAGACCATAAGCCAGGTGAAGGAGCAGCTGGAAATGGACTTAAACCGGAAGCTGACAGAGGTGTGCATTGCGGCGGCAGGCCGGGTGCTGCGTACCGTTACCACTCATGCGGAGCAGAATTTTGAAGAGGAGCATGAGGTCACGGAGGAGGATGTATATTCTCTTTCCACTCTGGGAGTGGAGCAGGCCTACGAGGAGTTCCAGAAAAACAATGAGACGGAAATGAAATTTTACTGCGTGGGATATACGCCCATGCGTTATTATATGAACGGTTATCAGATTGGAAATCTGGAGGGCCATAAGGTGAAGACCATGGCGGTTGATCTGATTGCAACCTTTCTTCCGGATGATGTGGTGGACGGGCTTTACAAGGCGGTGGAGCTTGCGGATTTGCATGTGGCGAATCTGACGCTGGAGCCAATCGCCGCAATCCAGCTGGCCATTCCCGAAAAATTCCGGATGCTGAATATGGCTCTGGTGGACGTGGGAGCAGGCACCAGTGATATTTCCATTACAAAGGACGGAACCATAACGGCTTACGGCATGATTCCCGTGGCGGGAGACAGTCTGACGGATATTATCGTACAGCATTGTCTGGTGGATTTTGACACTGCGGAGCGCATCAAGCGGCAGGCCGGGGAGCGGGAAACGGTGGAATATCAGGATATTATGGGACTGACCCAATCCATTACCGCAGGGGAAGTGGCGGCGGTTCTGGCGGAGCATGTAAAAGAAATGGCAAAGCAGGTAGCGGACTGCATCCGGGAGCTGAACGGGGAAAAGTCCGTCAGCGCCGTGTTTGTGGTGGGCGGCGGCGGAATCATACCCGGCTATACGGAGGCTCTGTCGGAGGAACTTGATATTGTAAAGGAACGTGTGGCCATCCGGGGACAGGAGGTCATGCAGACCATTGAGTTTGAAAATGTGAATCCCAGAAGGGATTCCATGATGGTAACGCCCATCGGTATCTGCTTAAGCTATTATGTCCAGAGCAACAACTTTATCTTTGTGGATTTCAACGGCAAACGGGTGAAGCTGTATGATAACGGCAGGCTTTCCGTGGCGGATGCGGCGGTGCAGTCTGACTTTTCCAACGAGGATCTGTTCCCCAAGAGAGGACAGGCGCTGACCTATCTGGTCAATGGAAAGAGCCGGATTGTGAGAGGCGTAGAGGGAGAGGCCGCTGTGATTCATGTCAACGGGGAACCGGCGGATATATACAGCCAGGTACATAACGGGGATCGGGTGGAGGTGACGCCTTCCACCGCAGGGGCGCCTGCCGCCATGGAGCTGGGGAAGCTGCCGGAGCTGGGAGAACAGCTTCATGTGGTGGTAAACGGAACCAGGATCAGTCTGCCCAAAACGGCGTCTGTAAACGGGCGGCGGGAAAATGAGTTTTACCTGATAAAGGATGGGGATGACATCAAGGTACAGAATTCCTACACCGTGAAGGAAATTGCGGAATTTATGGATGTGCCCCTGGGAGGCCGGATACTTGTAAACGATACTCCCGCAAAGCAGAATACAAACGTTTATGAGAATTTTACCCTGAACTGGGATGTGAACGGGGAGACCACCTTTGCAGATCTGGAGGAAGAGACGGAGGAGGACGCTGCAAAGAGAATGGCGGCAAAGGAGGCAGCGAAGGAGGCTGCAGTAGCCAAAGCGGCGGATGATGCCGCCAGACGGATTGCCGGGCAGGTGGCTGCGGAGAACGGCGGAGCAGCGGGAAGCGCGGGAGCGGCAGGCGGCAGTTCCGGCGGGGAGTTTAAGGGGATTGACGAAATAACGGTGATTGTCAACAAGCTTCCTGTGACCTTAAAGGGAAAAAGCAGTTATGTGTTTGTGGATGTATTCTCCTTTATTAACTTTGACTTGAACGACTCCAGAGGGCGTTCCATCGTGACACAGCTGAATGCCCGCAGGGCGGAGTACATGGAGCCCCTGACGGAGGGAGACGTGATTGATATTTACTGGGAAGAGGACGGAAGATGAGGCTGTGCAGTATAGCGAGCGGAAGCAGCGGCAACTGTATTTATGTGGGTTCTGAAGCCACCCATTTACTGGTGGATGCAGGTATCAGCGGCAAGCGGACGGAGAGCGGGCTGGAGGAACTGGGACTTACGTTAAGGGATATTGACGGTATACTGGTGACCCATGAGCATGCGGATCATATAAGCGGGCTGGGGGTCATTGCCAGGAAATACGAAATACCTGTCTATGCCACGGCCGGAACCATAGGGGCCATACGGAAGACCGGAAATCTGGGCTCTCTGGAGGAAGGACTGTTTCATGAGGTACAGGAGGATCGGAAGTTTATCATCAAGGATCTGACGGTGAATCCCATGCACATTTCCCATGATGCGGCCCAGCCTGTGGGCTACCGCATTTCATACGGAAATAAGAGAGTGGCGGTGTGCACGGATTTGGGAGCCTATAATGATTACACGGTGGAGTGTCTGAAGGGCATGGACGCTTTGCTGCTGGAGGCAAACCATGATGTGAATATGCTCCAGGTGGGGCCCTATCCCTATTATCTGAAGCAACGTATCTTAAGCGACCGGGGACATCTGTCCAATGAGAATTCGGGACGGCTTTTGTGCAGAATACTGCACGACAAGCTGAAGACGGTGTTTCTGGGGCATCTGAGCAAAGAGAATAATCTGCCGGAGCTTGCGTTTGAGTCCGTGCGGATGGAGATTAATATGGGAGAGAATCCTTATAAGGCGGGAGATTTTGACATCCGGGTGGCAAAGCGGGGCGAGGTCACTCCGGCGGCAGAGATATGAAGTGTGAATATAGAAAGGGAGCGGAATATGAAAAAGACGATTATTACTGTGGTGGGAAAAGACACTGTAGGCATCATTGCCAGGGTATGTACTTATCTGGCGGATAACGGCATCAATATTCTGGACATTTCACAGACCATAGTGCAGGGGTATTTTAACATGATGATGATTGTGGATATGGGCGGCTGCGCAAGACAGTTTGGAGATGTGTCGGACGAGCTGGCGGCGCTGGGGGAGGAAATCGGCGTTGTCATCAAGTGCCAGAAGGAAGAAATATTCGACAAGATGCACCGCATTTAAGCCATGCAGAAAGTCTGACGTACACGGGGCGAGTGAGCTTGCTCACAGAGCACCGCGCACGGCAGACTTTCTATAGGGCGCAAGCCCGCATCCGTAAGCGGCCCCAAGGGGACGCTTGCGGATGGCATGGCGTAAGTACACTGGTTAAGAAAATCTAAGTTGCACACGGAAGAATGTCTCTGGCGAGCCATTCTTCCATAAGGCGTAAGCCCAGACAGAAGGGCGAGTGAGCTTGCTCACAGAGCACCGCGCACGGCAGACTTTCTATAGGGTGTAACAGGGAGAAGGAGAAAGACTTTATATGATTAATTTATACGAGGTGGCTGAAACAAACAGGATGATTGAGGAAGAAAATCTGGATGTGCGTACCATCACCATGGGCATCAGCCTTCTGGACTGTATTGATTCGGATCTGAAGAGGCTGAATGAAAAAATATATCAGAAGATATATGAGGCGGCAAAGGATTTGGTGAAGACGGGGGAGGAGATTTCCAGGGAGTTTGGCATTCCCATTGTCAATAAGAGAATTTCCGTGACGCCCATTGCACTGGTGGGCGGCGCTGCCTGCAGGACAACGGATGATTATGCGGGACTGGCAAGGACATTGGACAAGGTGGCTCATGATATTGATGTGAATTTCATCGGCGGCTACTCCGCGCTGGTGAGCAAGGGAATGACCCCGGCGGATGAGCTTTTGATTCGTTCCATTCCTCTGGCGCTTTCCGCCACAGAACGGGTATGCAGCTCGGTGAACTTGGGTTCTACCAGAACCGGCCTCAATATGGACGGGGTAAAGCTGATGGGAGAAATCATCAGATCTACTGCGGAGTATACGAAAGAAGAGGATTCTCTGGGCTGCGCCAAGCTGGTAGTGTTCTGCAACGCACCGGATGATAATCCCTTTATGGCGGGAGCCTTTCACGGAGTGACGGAAGCTGACAAGATTATCAATGTGGGGGTCAGCGGCCCCGGCGTAGTCAAGACTGCACTGGAGCAGGTGCGGGGAGAAAGCTTTGAAATATTGTGCGAAACCATCAAGAAGACAGCCTTCAAGGTGACCCGGGTGGGACAACTGGTGGCCCGGGAGGCATCCACGCGTTTAGGGGTACCCTTCGGCATTGTGGATTTGTCCCTGGCGCCTACGCCTGCCATCGGCGACAGTGTGGCGGATATTCTCTGCGAGATGGGTTTGGAGTATGCGGGAGCGCCCGGCACAACGGCTGCTTTGGCGCTTTTAAACGATCAGGTGAAAAAGGGCGGAGTCATGGCTTCCTCCTATGTGGGAGGCTTAAGCGGCGCATTCATCCCGGTCAGCGAGGATCAGGGCATGATTAACGCGGTGCAGGCGGGAGCGCTTACGCTGGAAAAGCTGGAGGCCATGACATGCGTGTGCTCCGTGGGGCTGGATATGATTGCCATTCCCGGAGACACAAAGGCGTCCTCCATCTCCGGTATCATTGCGGATGAAATGGCAATCGGCATGGTAAATCAGAAGACCACGGCTGTCCGCATTATTCCCGTCGTGGGAAAGGGCGTGGGAGAGACGGTTGAATTCGGCGGGCTTTTGGGCTATGCGCCGATTATGCCGGTGAATTCTTTTTCCTGCGAAGCATTTGTGAACAGGGGCGGCAGAATTCCCGCGCCGATCCACAGCTTCAAAAACTAAGCCTCACACTATGACAAGCGGAATGCTGAACTCGTTGGCGGGCTGCTGCCCGGCGAGGCCGGCGGCCACACCGTAGTAAAGCTGGCTGATCAGGATGTCCTGCTTCAACATCAGATAGGTATCTGTGGGCAAAATCTTTTCTGCGTCCGCAAGCTTTGTTACCAGAGGGATGGAAGCCTGCGCCCTGACTGTGCCAAGCAAGTCCTCCGCATCTTTGCGAAATCCCAGAATCCGCGCATAGGGAGTATGTTTAAGCTCGGAACAGACCGCCATGTCTTCCTTTGTGAGATTCAGCAGAATGTGCAGCAGGCAGCGGCTGATTCTGGTATAGGTCAGTTCTTTTGTTTTCAGTAAATCACAGAAATCATCAAAGTTTTTGTATTCCGTAAGATGTTTGCAGATGCGGTTGGATAAATCTGCGGATACATCCAGGTATTTGTCGAATCCGGATTCCTTTTCCGACAACAGCTTATAATATAAGGCGGAAGAAAAGTCGTTGGCACAGATGCCTCTGTCCAGAACCAGCCTTTCGGCGAGGAGTTCTCTTACAGAATCCGGCATATAGTGGGCAACTGACCCGAGGCCCCGGCCGGCGGCCAGGGCCTGGCGGATGGCCAGGGCGGAACAGTATCCGGAGCTTGGGGCAGGGTCATGGTACTCCGCCCCAAGCCGTCTCACGGTGACAGGCTCCATTTTACTGTTCTGATTCATGATTGCCTTTATGTATTCGATGGCAAGAATATTGTTTGGAGAAGAAAAAATTTTACTGTTTTCGGCCAGTTCCGGACAATGGCGTATCAGAGCGGAATTGCGGGCGGAGGGGTAGGAAAGCCCCTGTTTCAGCTTTGCCTTTAAGTCCGCCTTATAGTCTTCCGGTTCTTCCAGAAGGATGGCGGCAATCCGGCTGAGCAGGACAGTATCGCCGCACTCGCTGCCGAAGCTCAGATGAGTTACCACCCCCAGCTTATCCAGCAGAGACACTGCGCCGGTGGCAAAATATTCCGCGCTGGAAGCCGAATATACGGTGGGAAGCTCCAGCACCAGGTCGGCGCCGTTTTTCAAAGCCATTTCCGCGCGGGTATGTTTGTCCACCAGGGCGGGATCGCCGCGCTGAATAAAGTTGCCGCTGATGACCGCAACCGAGTAGTCTGCACCGGTCAGGCGCTTTGACTCTTCCAGGTGGTATTTATGTCCGTTGTGAAAGGGATTGTATTCCGCAATAATTCCGTTGACTTTCATAAGCGCCTCCTCCGGATAACTGTAGACAGATTGGTTAAAATGCCGGTCGACAATGTGAAAAAAATAACATTAGTTGAAAACGTTTACATGATTACTTATAATTAGTATAATACAAACAGTTAAATTTCACAATACAAAAAGAAAACGAAAGGAGTGTATAAAATGTCCTATATTGACACAATCAAAGAAAGAGCAAGGCTGGACAGAAAAACGATTGTACTGCCGGAATCCAACGACAAGAGAACTCTGCTTGCCGCAGCAAAGATAATGGAGGAGGGAATCGCCGATATTATCATGATAGGCAACGAAGAAAAGATTATGGACGGCGCCGGCTGGCTGGAGGTGGACCTGACCGGCGTGGAGGTGGTAAACCCTGCCACTACCGATAAACTGGAGGAATATGTAACACTCTTATATGAGACCAGAAAAGCAAAGGGTATGACGGAGGAAATGGCGAGAGAGATTCTGCTGAAGGATTATCTGACCTTCGGAATTGTCATGGTTAAGGCAAATGATGCGGACGGTATGGTGGCCGGAGCATGCCATTCCACGGCAGACACCTTAAGACCCGCCCTTCAGATCTTAAAGACTGCCCCGGGGGTTAAGCTGGTTTCCGCATTTTTCGTTATGGACACCCAATTTAAGGATCAGGGAGAGAACGGCACTCTCCTGTTTGCAGACTGCGGTCTGAACCAGGACCCTACTGCTGAGGAGCTGGCGGCGATTGCCGATACCTCCTCCAGAAGCTTTAAATCGCTGATTGGCCCCAAGCCGGTTATTGCCATGCTGAGCCATTCTACCAAGGGCAGCGCAAAGCATCCGCTGGTGGACAAGGTGGTGCAGGCAACGGAGATTGCCAGGGAGCAGTATCCCCACCTGACTATCGACGGAGAGCTGCAGACGGATGCGGCGCTGGTTCCCGGCGTTGCAAAGACAAAAGCCCCCGGCAGTCCTGTGGGCGGCAGGGCAAACGTGCTGATTTTCCCTAATCTGGACGCAGGAAATATCGGGTACAAGCTGGTTCAGAGACTGGGCGGCGCGGAAGCCTACGGCCCTATGCTGCAGGGAATTGCAAAGCCGGTGAATGATTTGTCCAGAGGCTGCTCCTGGCAGGATATCGTGGGTGTTGTGGCCCTGACGGCAGTGCAGGCACAGCTGGTATAAACGGTATAAATCAATATAGATTCGATATAGATTTAAGAAAGACGAGGATAGACGGAAATGAAAGTATTAGTTATCAACTGCGGAAGCTCTTCCCTGAAATTTCAGCTCATTGACTCCGAATCCGAGAGCTGCCTTGCAAAGGGCCTTTGCGAGAGAATCGGCATAGAGGGAAGCATGATTACCTATGCCCCGGAGGGCGGTGAAAAGGAAAGACAAGTCACTCCCATGCCGGATCATACGGAAGCCATCCGTCTGGTGCTGGAGGCTCTGACGAATCCCCAAACCGGCGTGGTAAAGAGCCTGGATGAAATCGGGGCAGTGGGGCACAGAGTAGTGCACGGCGGCGAGAAGTTTGCCCGGTCCGTTGTGATAGACGACGAGGTCATGAAGGCCATTGAGGAGTGTAACGATCTGGCGCCGCTGCACAATCCGGCCAACCTGATCGGCATAAATGCCTGCAAGGCGCTGATGCCGGAGACTCCCATGGTGGCTGTGTTTGATACCGCTTTTCATCAGACCATGCCGGAGGAGGCCTATATGTACGGCCTGCCCTATGAGTATTACAAAAAGTATAAAATCAGGAGATACGGTTTCCATGGCACCAGTCATTCCTATGTGTCCAAGAGGGCGGCAGAGGTGTTGGGCATGAGCTATGATAATCTGAAAATCGTGGTCTGCCATCTCGGAAACGGGGCAAGCGTATCCGCCGTCAAATGCGGTCAGTGCGTGGATACCTCCATGGGCCTGACCCCTTTGCAGGGTCTGATCATGGGAACCCGTTCCGGCGATATCGACCCGGCAATCATAGAGTTTCTTGCTCATAAGGAGAATAAGAGCATTGACGAAATCATGAATGTGCTGAACAAGAAATCCGGGGTGCTGGGACTGTCCGACAACCTTTCCTCTGACTTCCGTGATCTGGAGGAGGGCTATCATAAGGGGGATGAAAATGCCATCCGCGCCGTGAAGACCTTCTGCTACAACGTGGCAAAATATATCGGCGCTTATGCGGCAGCAATGAACGGAGTGGACGTGGTCTGCTTTACCGCAGGCGTGGGTGAAAATGCGGCTCTGGTCCGCACCTTCATCTGCGAATATCTGGGCTATCTGGGAGTGAAGATTGACCGGGAGGCCAACGGAAAGCGGGGAGAGGACACGGTGATTTCCACCGTTGACAGCAAAACCACAGTTATGGTAATTCCCACCAACGAGGAACTTGCCATTGCCAGGGAAACCGTACAGCTGGTATAGGGTACAGAAAATCTTAATATTTATTTATAGTTATCTGCATAAAACTGATACATTTTCATGCTAGACTTGAAACAGGTAAGGGTTCGATACAGGTCTGCTTTGCGGGGGCGGATCGTTATAAAACGAGAAAGGCATGGGAAGATGTATGCAGTACAAAGGAAAAAAGAGTAAGCGGGACAGGTGCAGGAACAGAAAATCAGTTTTTCTGGGACTTTGCGTGCTGTCCTGCTTTTTACTGATAATCTGTGGGGTGGAAATCTTCCGGCTGCGGGCGGCACTGAGGGATCGGGACAGGCTGTTCGGCCGGAGCGGAGAAATTGCAGTGACGGATTCAGGGGGGGTGGAAACAGCCGGAATACCGGATATATCACGGACAACAGGGATGACCGGGGGCAGGGCGGAGGAGACTGTGCCGGACAAAAGCCGGAAGACGGGGGAGGAGGATTATCCTGCAAGCTGCGGGCTGGACAGCGTTGACCCTCCGAAAAAGAGAAGCCGGAGAGAAGTGCTGAAAAGACTGGAAAAGCTGGGAGAAGACAGCGCACTGATCGCAGGCATTCTGCAGAACCGTTCAGACTATCCGGATAAGCTGCTGGAGGCATTGGCCAATAATCCGGAGATGGCGGATTTCGTGTCCCGCTGGCAGGGTCTGCAGAAGGAGGCGCAGGGAGGCCTGACGGACAGTGAGAAGGGTCAGGATTTCCCCCTTTTCTTACAATGGGATCCCAGATGGGGGTATGTGGAGTACGGGGAGGAGAGCTGCATCGGTCTTGCGGGCTGCGGCCCTACCTGTCTATCCATGGCGCTCTATTATCTGACCGGCGACGAGAGCATTACGCCGGACAGGGTGAGCGAATACAGCATGGAGAACGGTTGTTACATAGCAGGAACGGGAACGGCCTGGGTGCTGCTGGAGATACTGCCGTTGGAATACGGAATCAGCGTGAGGCAGCCGGCAGCTTCGGAAAGTGAAATGAAGGCGGCGCTGGATGAAGGCGGGGTCATTATTCTGTCCATGGGTCCCGGAGATTTTACGGCGGCGGGACATTTTATCGTGGTGTACGGATATGACGGCAGCGGCTTTATGGTAAACGATCCTAACTGTGTCGCGCGCAGCAGGGTACAGTGGAGCTATTCCGAAATAGAGAAACAGATTAAGCACATGTGGGTCTTTTCACAGTCAGCCGGGGAAGGCCATACGAAATACTATGAGATTATAAAAAAGGAATAAAAAAGGAAAACGAAAGAAGCACTTGACATTTTCCGGCAATGTCGTTAAACTTATCAATTAGTAAAAGATTGATTTGCAAAAGATTGATAAAGGCATTGATGGTGCACAGTAAGGATTCATTTTCTTTCAGAGAGAGGAGGCCGCCGGCTGCAAGCTTCCTTAAGTTCAGATGAAGCCCCGAATTTCCCACCGGAGCCGCCGAACGGGAAAGCTTTTTTAGCGGAGTAGCTTCGGCCGCAGGGCGCGCGTTATGCGCAGAATGAGAGTTCCGCTTTTAAAGAGCGGAGAATCTGGGTGGTACCGCGGAAAATATTTCGTCCCATGCACAGTATTGTGCATGGGATTTTTTGCGGCGCGGAGGAGTCCTTGTGAGGAGTAATTCGGCTGCGGAAGCAGGCGTATGACCTGTAGGCAGAGGGATTCCGTATTCGATAACAGAAGCAGGAAAGGGAGGATTGCTGAATGAGTGAGAGAAGTGACAGGTTTGCCGGTATCCGGCAGGAAATCCTGGAGGGCATGGAACAGCGTGCCGAATCCAGGGCAGCGGCGTTCGAACTGAGAAAGCAGTTTCTGGATTCAAAGACCGGAAAAATCGGGCAGATGATGAAGGAAATGAAAAATATTGCGCCGGAGGAGCGGGCCGGCTTCGGCAAGAGCGTGAATGAGCTGAAGGAGTGGGCGCAGCAGAAGTTTACCGAGCTGGATGAAAGGATGAAGGCCCGGGAACTGCGTCTGCGCTATGAGCGGGAAAAAATTGATGTGACTATGCCTGCGGAGGAGAGAGAGGTAGGGAACCTTCATCCTATTACACAGATGCGCAATCAGCTGATTGACGTGTTTGCGGGCATGGGCTTTGAGGTGGTGGAGACAAAAGAGATTGAGACGGACTATTATAATTTTACCGCCCTGAATACTCCCAAGGATCATCCGGCCAGAGATATGCAGGACACCTTTTATCTGTCCCCTGAGTTCCTGCTTGCCACCCAGACATCCGCGGCCCAGATTCACACCATGGAGAAAAAGAAACCGCCCATCAAGATGGTGGCGGCGCCGGGAAAGGTGTTCCGGTCGGATGACGACGCCACTCATTCTCCCATGTTCCATCAGCTGGAGGGGCTTGTGGTGGATAAGAAGATTACCCTGTGCGATTTGAAGGGCATGCTGGACGTGTTTGTACAGAAGATATACGGAGAGGGCGCCACAACCAGGCTCCGGCCCTCCTATTTCCCTTTTACGGAGCCGTCCGTGGAGGTGGACGTAAGCTGCTTTGAGTGCGGCGGGTGCGGCTGTAAGCTTTGCAAGGGCACCGGCTGGATTGAAATTTTAGGCGCCGGTGTTGTGAACCGAAAGGTGCTGGAGAACTGCGGCATTGATGCGGACGAGTACAGCGGACTTGCCTTTGGCATCGGCATTGAACGCGCAGCCATGCTGAAATACGGCATCAATAATATCAAGCTTCTTTTTGAATCCGATCTGCGGGTGCTGAAGCAGATTAACGACAATTAATAAGGGAACGGAGGGAAGAAAATGTTAGTACCGCTGAGTTGGTTAAAAGAATATGTAGATATCGATATAACACCCGGTGAACTGGAAAAGAAGCTGTTCTCCTGCGGATTTGAGGTGGAGGAGCTGACAGAGGTCGGAAAGGAAATCAGCAGCGTGGTGGTGGGACTTGTGGAGGAGTGCAATCCCATACCTGAGACCCATCTGCATGTATGCAGGGTAAATGCCGGTGCACACGGCACCCTTCAGGTCTGCTGCGGCGCGGATAATGTACGGGCAGGAGGAAAATATCCCCTGGCCCTGGTGGGGGCCACCGTGTTTATGACGGCAAAAGACCACAAGACAGTGGAAGGCACCATGACTATCAAAAAGGGAAAGCTGCGGGGCTATGATTCCGAAGGCATGCTCTGTTCCGGCGTGGAGCTTGGAGTCACCGAAAATATGTATCCGGGAGCAGGCTATAACGGCCTGCTGGTACTGCCGGAGGACGCGGATACCGGGGCGGATGTAAAGCCTCTGCTGGGACTGGACGATTGGATTTTTGATGTTTCCATCACAGCCAACAGGCCTGACTGCCAGAGCATTTTAGGGCTGGCCAGAGAGGTGGCGGCTGCTCTGGATAAGGAATTGAAGCTGCCGGCCATGGACTACACGGAGACAGAAGTAAAAAAAGAAGGCTTCTCCGTCACCGTAGACGCACCGGAGCTTTGCCCCAGATATATCGGGCACTATGTATATGATGTCAAAATCGGAGAATCGCCCCTCTGGATGCGGCGCAGACTGGCTCTTGTGGGTCAGGAGGCCGTCTCAAACATTGTGGACATTACAAACTATGTTTCCATGGAGATGGGGCAGCCCATGCATGCATTTGACTGCGACTATCTGGAGGGCAATGCCATCCGGGTCAGGAGAGCGGCAGAGGGAGAGCGCATTACCACCCTGGATTCCAAAGAGTATACTCTGACGTCCAATAACCTTGTAATCTGTGACGGTGTAAAGCCGGTAGCCATTGCAGGCGTCATGGGCGGCCTGAATTCCGAAATCCGGGATACCACGGCAGAAGTGATGTTTGAGTCGGCAAAATTTGCCAGGGACAACATCCGCAAGACATCCAGGGCGCTGGGCAAGCGTACCGACGCCAGCGCGAAATATGAGAAGGGAGTAGACGAATACGCCACCATCCATGCCATGAAGCGGGCCCTGCATTTAATTGAGGAGCTTGGCTGTGGCAGAGTGTCCTGTACCCATGTGGACGTAAACACGGGAAATTCTGTGGAACCCAGGGAACTGAAGGTGAGTATCCGGCGTGTGAACGATGTGCTGGGAATTGAAGTGCCCAATGAGGAAATACTGCATATTATGAAGAACCTGCAGTTTGCTCCTGCGATTAACGGGGATGAGCTTGTCCTCCGGGTGCCTGCCTATCGGGAGGATATGGAGACGTATCAGGATGTGGCGGAGGAGGTCATCCGCATGTACGGGTATGAGCATGTGGTGCCTGCATTTATGCCGGAGGCGGAAGTCACCATGGGCGGACTGAACCGGGAACAGAAAAAGGAACTGAGGCTGAAGAGGCTTCTGTGCAGCGTGGGGGCATACGAGTGTATCCATTACTCCTTTATTTCCCCCTCGGATCTGAATATGCTGCGCCTGCCGGAGGATGCCCCGGAGCGCAAGGCAATCCGTATTCTGAACCCGATCAACGAGGAGCTTTCCCTGATGCGTACCACCCTGGCGGCGTCTATGCTGAACGCCGTGGCCAGGAATCAGAAGAAGGGGAATCTGTCGGGAAGACTGTTTGAGGTTGGAAAGATATTTATCCCGGAAGCGCTGCCGCTGCAGGCTTATCCGGATGAGCGGGAAACCCTGTGCATCGGTATTTTCGGCGAGCAGGAGAGCTTTTTTACCCTGAAGGGCATGGCAGAGAAGCTGGCAGGGGCAATGTTCGGGCATTTTTCCTATGAGCCGGCGGAACGGCCCTATCTGCATCCTTATCAGGCGGCCGCTATTCTCTGTGAGGGAGAACCGGTGGGCTGTCTGGGCAAGGTGGCCTATGAGGTGGCGGAAGAACTGGATTTGAGAAGCAGCGCCTATCTTCTGGAGCTGGATCTGAAGAAGCTGTTTAACCTGTATGATAAGAAGGAGGTGTTCACGCCCCTTCCCAAATTCCCCGAGGAGAAGAGGGATTTGGCCCTTGTCATGGGCAAGGATGTGACCTGCGGACAGGTGGAGGAGGCCATCCGAAGCGCCTGCTCCCATGTGGGAGAAATAAGGCTGTTTGACGTATACGAGGGCGGCCAGATTCCCCAGGATAAGAAGAGCATGGCGTTCACGGTTCAGTTCATTCCCGGTGAGGAAGCCTTTGAGGCGGATTCCGTGGATCGGTTTGTGAAGAAAATTTTGAAGAATTTGAAGTTCCATCTGGATATAGAGTTGAGGAGCTGAGTGAGGAGGAATGGGATATGTTGAAAAAATGTGCATGGGAGACTTATGACGAGAAGCATCAGAAGAAGCTGGAAAAGCTGTGCAAAGAGTACAGGGAGTTCCTGGATAACGGCAAGACGGAGCGGGAGTGCATCGATACGATTGTGAACGCCATTGAGGCTCAGGGCTATCAGGAGCTGGAAGGGCTGGTGAAGAAGGGCGGTTCCGTAAGCAGGGGCGCAAAGGTTTACAGTGTGTGGATGAACAAGTCCATCGTCATGTTCCGGATGGGTAAAAAACCCATGGCGGAGGGCATTAATATTCTGGGCGCTCACATTGACAGCCCCAGGCTGGATGTGAAGCAGAATCCTCTGTTTGAGGATATCGACGGCGCTTTTGCCTATCTGGACACCCATTATTACGGCGGCGTGAAAAAGTACCAGTGGGTGGCGCTGCCCCTTGCCATTCACGGCGTTGTGGTGAAGAAGGACGGAACCACGGTGGAGCTGAGTATCGGTGAAAATGAGGACGACCCGGTGTTCTTTGTGTCGGATCTGCTGATTCATCTGGCGGGAGAGCAGTTGGAAAAGAAGGCGGCAAAGGTGATCGAAGGGGAGGCCCTTGATTTGATTGCGGGATCCAAACCGCTGATCTTAAGCGCGGAGGAGAAGGAGACAGACGAAGGTAAGAAAAAGGCGAAAAGTATTGTAAAATCCGGGGTGCTGGATATTTTGAAAAAGACTTATGATATAGAGGAGGACGATTTCCTCTCCGCGGAGCTGGAGGTGGTTCCCGCCGGGAAGGCGAGGGAAGCGGGCTTTGACCGCAGCATGATCTTCGGCTACGGACAGGACGACAGGGTCTGTGCCTTTACGTCCATGAAGGCGATGCTGGATCTGAAGGAAACGGACAGAACGGTATGCTGCATTCTGGTGGACAAGGAGGAAATCGGCTCTGTGGGTGCAACGGGAATGCAGTCCCGGTTCTTTGAAAATGCAGTGGCGGAGCTGATGAACCTGACAGGGGAATACAGCGAGATGAATGTGAGGAGATGTCTGTCCCACAGCTGTATGCTGTCCTCAGACGTCAGCGCAGGCTTTGACCCTAATTTCCGTTCCTGCTTTGAACTGAAGAATGCGGCATGGCTGGGAGCGGGCATGGTATTTAACAAGTTTACGGGTTCCAGGGGAAAATCCGGCTCCAACGACGCCAATGCGGAGTACATTGCCCATCTAAGGAAGATCCTGGACGAGAAAAAAGTAGTGTACCAGACCGCAGAGCTTGGCAAGGTAGATGTGGGCGGCGGCGGAACCATTGCCTATATTCTGGCGCTGTACGGCATGAACGTTATTGACAGCGGTGTGCCCGTGCTGAATATGCACGCTCCCTGGGAGGCTACCAGTAAGGCGGATATTTACGAGGCGTACCGGGGATATAAGGTGTTTGCGGAGCATTGTGAGCTGTGATGAACAAGAGTGACTTCTATTATGATTTGCCCCGGGAGCTGATTGCACAGGATCCGCTGGAAGACCGCTCCGCTTCCAGGCTGCTGGTGCTGGATAAAGATACGGGACAGGTATCCCATCGGGTCTTCCGGCAGATTGTGGATTACCTGAAGGCGGGAGATTGTCTTGTGCTGAATAATACAAAAGTAATTCCGGCCCGTCTTCTGGGAGAGCGGGAGGGCACCGGCGCCCATGTGGAGGTTCTGCTCTTAAAACGCAGGGAGGCAGACGTCTGGGAGACGCTGGTAAAGCCGGGGAAGAAGTGCAGGCCCGGCGCCCGGTTAAGCTTCGGTGAAGGGCTTTTAAAGGCGCAGGTACTGGAGACGGTGGAAGAGGGCAACCGATTGATTCGCTTTGAATATCAGGGAATCTGGGAGGAAGTTCTGGATCGCCTGGGGGAGATGCCCCTGCCGCCTTATATTACCCATAAGCTGCAGGACGGAAACCGTTATCAGACCGTCTATGCAAAATATGAAGGCTCTGCCGCCGCGCCCACTGCGGGGCTGCATTTTACAGAGAAGCTTCTGGAGCAGATTCAGGCCATGGGCGTAAATATAGCCTATGTGACGCTGCATGTGGGGCTTGGCACTTTCCGGCCGGTGAAGGAAGAAAATATAACGGATCACCATATGCACTCTGAGTATTATCAGATTTCGGAGGAAGCGGCGGCGCTCATTAACGGGACGAAGCGTGCCGGAGGCAGGGTCGTCTGTGTGGGCACCACCAGCTGTCGTACCGTAGAAAGCGGAGCGGACGATAAGGGCATTGTGCATGCCGGAAGCGGTAATACGGAAATTTTTATTTATCCGGGATACCGCTTTAAGGTGCTGGATGCGCTGCTTACCAATTTTCATCTGCCGGAATCTACTCTGGTAATGCTTGTCAGCGCGCTGGCAGGCCGGGAGAAGGTATTGGACGCCTACCGGGAGGCGGTGAAGGAGCGATACCGGTTCTTCAGCTTCGGAGATGCTATGTTTATCTGCTGATTTCCTCTTGTGACAACCGGGCGTTAATGCTATAATATGCACAGAGGAAAACAATGCGGTTGCAAAGCCGGGAGGAGAAGCACATGATGGAGAGAAGAAAAAATAAAAGAACCACTATGCCATCAAGGATTGTCATTAAGCAGATTGACGGCAATGCCGGAAAAGAAGCCGCCATTGATATTGTGGATGTATCCAAGACGGGAATCGGTTTTGAATGTGCGGAAGCACTGCAGATTGGAGAGGTATACGAAGCCTATCTCACCATCTGGACGCAGGAGGTTCTGCATTCGCTGCTGCAGATTGTGAGAATTGAACTGCGTCCCGGCGGATATGCTTACGGCGCGGTCTTTATCGGCATGGCGGAAACGGATTCATCCAGAATCGAGACCTATCAGACTGTCAGTGAGATGAGCAAATAAAATGAAGAAAAAAATCGGGATAACGGTGCCGGCGGCAATCCTGCTGCTGGCACTTTATATGTTAATATTCGGTTTCTCCGCCCAGGACGGCGAAACCTCCGGTTCCATAAGCCAGCTGATCTCCGAGAAGTGTGTGGAATTCTTTAATCATCTGTCCGGCGGCCACTGGACGGAAAGCTTCATGGAGAGTCTGGCGAAGTACTTTGAACATCCGCTGCGGAAGCTGGCGCATTTTTCGGAGTACGCCTGCATGGGCATCCTGCTGTATGTACTGTGGAGCCAGTGGATAAAGAAAGGCAGACGACTGTATGTGCTGATTGTGCTGTGGGTCTTTTGCTCCGCAGGGCTGGACGAGTTTCATCAGCTGTTTGTGCCGGGACGTTACGGCAGCTTTGCAGACGTGCTGCTGGATACCTGCGGCGGCGCCTTCGGAATGCTGGTTTGTGCCGGAATGGGGAAAATCAGAGAGCGGCGGCACCGCAGACGCTCGTCAATGGGCAGCAGGGGCGAAGGCAGTGAGCCGTCGTCGGCAGCAGATAGGGAAGCGGTGAACCGCAGATCCGGTCAGCGCCGGACATGAACGGTATAATCCGCCGTTTCCAGAAGCTGAGCCGCCGCATTCAGGGAAGCTTCGTCATAGAACTCTACTAAAAGTACGCCGTCCTGGGATTCCCGGTTGTGAGTGATGCCGATATTTTTGATGCTCAGCTCATGTTCTGCAAGCAGAGCGGCAATATGTGCCAAGGCTCCCGTCTTGTCCGCGATCTCCACATTGAAGCTGTAGGAACGCTTGATGGGACCGCTGGAAGCGTTGATAAAGGAATCCCGGTAGATTCTGGCGCTGTCAAACAGGTCATAGAGCTCCTGCCCGCTGCCCTGAGCCAGTTCATCTCTGATGGCGGTGAGAGAATCAATATAGGACTGCAGGAGAGCGGAAATATTCTCCGTGTTAGTCAGGCAGATCTGCTGCCACATGGCGGCGGAGGAAGAGGCAATTCTGGTGATGTCCTTGAAGCCGCCTGCGGCAATCATTTTCATGGTGCCGTCCTCTGAATCGCTGTCCCGCACCAGATTTACTAAAGATGCGGCAATGACGTGGGGAAGATGGCTGACGGCCGCAGTGACATAATCATGTCTGCGGTAGTCCAGAATCAGGGGAATGGCCCCCATCCGTAGTGTCAATTCCCGGTATGCTTCCAGCTTTTCCGCCGGGACGGAAGGGGTGGGGGTCAGAATATAATAGGCATTTTCCAGCAGGGCGGCTTTTGAGTTGATATAGCCCGTCCGCTCGCTGCCTGCCATAGGGTGGCCGCCGATGAAGCAGTGCTCCAGACCCGCCTCCCGGATGGCATTGTGGATGGTAGTTTTTACACTGCCTACGTCCGTCAGCAGGCATTTGTCGGAAAGCACCTTTTTTACGGCGGCAAGATTGCCGTCATTTTTCTGCACGGGTGCGCACAGAAATATATAATCACAGTCCGAGAAGCTTTCGTCGATGGCGGGAGCAGTTACATCCGCCACGGCGTCCTGCTTCGCAAGGCGGAGGGTCTCGGAATTTACATCATAAGCTACAATTTTAATAAGGTGGTTGTACTCCTTCAGAGCTCTGGCTATGGAACCGCCAATCAGTCCCAGGCCGATAAATCCGCAGGTCAGTTCAGACATGTGTGCCTCCTTTCAGATTAACGGGATTCATGCCCTACTATAGCATTTCAACAGGGAAAATTCAAGGATGAAAAAGGAGAGCGGCTCCGCCCGGCGGAAGGGTTATTGAAAATGTTTTAACAATAGCTTGTAAAATAGATAATTGTTTAGTAAAATAGACCTATGGGAGTTTACAGTCTGTTTACAGGATGTACCAAATGCCCAAAATACTGCATAATTGGAGGAACCTATATGAAAGTTTACACAACCGACAAGATTCGCAATGTGGTACTGTTAGGTCACGGCGGAAGCGGGAAGACCAGCCTGGTGGAGTCCATGGCTTATCTGTCCGGAATTACTTCGAGGATGGGCAAGGTGGCTGATAAGAATACCATAAGCGATTACGACAAGGAAGAGCAGAAGCGTCAGTTCTCTATCAATACCTCCGTTGTTCCGATTGAATGGGATGGGTACAAGATTAACATCATGGATACTCCCGGATATTTTGACTTTGTAGGCGAGGTGGAGGAAGCAGTCAGCGCTGCGGGCGCGGCCATTATCGTAGTGAACGGCAAGGCGGGTATTGAGGTGGGCGCCCAGAAGGCATGGGAACTCTGTGAGAAATACAAGCTGCCCAGAATGATTTATGTGTCCAACATGGATGTGGATCATGCTTCCTTCCGACAGGTGGTGGAGGACATGACTGCCGCTTACGGAAAGAGGATGGCGCCCTTTAATCTGCCCATCCGTGAGAGTGAGAAATTCGTAGGCTACGTCAATGTCATTGCCGAGACGGGAAACCGCTGGCAGGGCAAGGAAGTGGTTCCCTGCGAGGTGCCCGAGTACAATAAGGCAAATCTGCAAATATGCCGGGATACGCTGATGGAGGCAGTGGCGGAGACCAGCGAGGAGATGATGGAGCGCTATTTCGGCGGAGAGACCTTCTCGGAAGCGGAAATCCGCGCAGCCCTTCGCACCAATGTCTGTGACTGCAGCATCGTTCCCATGACAATGGGATCCAATGTACTGTGCCAGGGTGTTTATACGCTGCTGGATGACATTATAAAATACTTCCCCAGCCCGGAGAACAGGCAGGTAGCCGGCATCAACATGAAGACCAATGAGATTTACAATGCGGACTATGATTTCTCCAAGGCAAAATCCGCATATATCTGGAAGACCATTGTAGATCCCTTTATCGGAAAGTATTCCCTGATTAAGGTAAACTCCGGCGTATTGAAGACGGATGATCTGATTTACAATGTTGACAAGGATATTGAGGAAAAAATCGGAAAGCTGTATGTGCTCCAGGGCAACAAGCCCATTGAGGTGCCGGAGCTTCACGCCGGAGACATCGGCGCACTGGCGAAGCTGACGGCAGCCAGAACGGGCAACAGCCTGTCCACCAAGGCTACTACTATTAAATTCGGGAAATTCGAGCTTTCAACGCCCTATACATACATGCGTTATAAGCCGAAGAACAAGGCGGATGTGGACAAAATTTCCCAGGCGCTGCAGAAGATAGGTCATGAAGACCTTACCATGAAGACAGTGAATGACGCGGAGAACCGTCAGACCTTGCTTTACGGCATGGGTGACCAGCATCTTGAGATTATTGTCAGCAGGCTGCTGAACGAATACAAGGTGGAGGTAGAGTTGTCCAGGCCCAAGGTGGCTTACCGTGAGACCATTAAAAAGCAGTCGGATGTGGAATACAAGTATAAGAAGCAGACCGGCGGGCACGGCCAGTATGGCCATGTAAAGATGCGCTTCAGTCCCTCGGAGGATTTGGAGCAGCCCTATGTATTTGAACAGGAAGTAGTAGGCGGAGCAGTTCCCAAGAATTATTATCCCGCAGTGGAAAAAGGCCTGCAGGAATCCGTTCAGAGGGGTCCTCTGGCGGCATACCCCGTGGTGGGTGTGAAGGCGGTTCTGTACGACGGTTCCTATCATCCGGTGGACTCCTCCGAGCAGGCGTTTAAGATGGCTACCGTGCAGGCGTTCAAGAAAGGCTTTATGGAGGCGCATCCCGTGCTGTTGGAGCCCATTGCCAGCCTGAAGGTGACTATTCCCGACGCATACACGGGGGATGTTATGGGCGATTTGAATAAGAGGCGCGGCCGTGTCCTGGGCATGAACCCCGCTTCCGGCGGAAAGCAGGTTGTAGAGGCGGAGATTCCCGTAAGCTGCCTGTACGGCTACTGCACTGACCTTCGCTCCATGACCGGAGGCCGCGGGGAATATGCTTATGAGTTTGTCCGCTATGAGCAGGCGCCTTCCGATGTACAGGAGAAGGAGGTTGCCGCAAGGGCAGCCAAGGTTGCGGAGAATGACACGGAGGAATAATCCGCAGGAATAAATCGGGTTAAAATGCTTGACAGCTTTGTTAAAATGGGCTAGAATGTCATAAAATTTAAAACTTTAAACTGACATAAATGTTGATGAGGAGTATTAAGGATTTCGGACTTTCAGAGAGCTGCCGGGCGGTGTGAGGCAGCAGGAAGATTTCCCCAACTGGCCTCGGAGTTCCCCCGGCGAAGCGGGAGCGCGGTCTGTTCGGATTATGCATGTGCCGAGCGTAAGCGTTCCTGTGGGTAGTAAGGGGCGGCAGATACCGTTATCTATCCTAAAAGTGCATGTGTAAAAGAACCGCTGCAGGCAGTATTTGGTTTGGAGAGAATACACATGAAGTAGAGTGGTACCACGGAACAAAGCCCTTTCGTCTCTATGCGGACGAGAGGGCTTTTTGTTTTACAGAGTGTCAGAGAAGGAGGACATCAGAATGGCAGTACCTTATAACCACCATGAGGTGGAGACAAAATGGCAGAAGGTCTGGGATGACGAGAAAGCGTTCAAGACTTCCGACGATTATTCCAAACCGAAATATTACGCATTGGTAGAATTTCCCTATCCCTCGGGGGCGGGGCTGCATGTGGGACATCCCAGACCTTACACCGCGTTGGACATTGTGGCAAGAAAGCGGAGAATGCAGGGCTATAACGTGCTGTATCCCATGGGCTGGGACGCCTTTGGACTTCCCACGGAGAACTATGCCATTAAGAATCATATTCATCCCAGGATTGTGACGAAGAATAATGTGGAGCGTTTTAAGGAGCAGCTTCATTCCCTGGGCTATTCCTTTGACTGGGACAGGGAAGTCAACACTACGGATCCGGACTATTATAAGTGGACTCAGTGGATTTTCTTAAAGCTTTTCAAGGCGGGGCTTGCCTATAAAACAGAGATGCCCATTAACTGGTGTACCTCCTGTAAGGTGGGACTTGCCAATGAGGAGGTGGTAAACGGCGTCTGTGAGCGCTGCGGCGCGGAGGTGGTCCGCAGGGTAAAGAGCCAGTGGATGCTGAAAATTACGGAATATGCGGATCAGCTGATTCAGGGACTTGACACTGTGGACTATATTGAGCGGGTGAAGGTTTCCCAGAAAAACTGGATTGGCAAATCAACCGGCGCGGAGGTGGATTTCTCCATTACCGGGAAGGAAGATAAACTGCGGATTTATACCACAAGGCCCGACACACTGTTCGGAGCTACCTACATGGTAGTGTCCCCGGAACACCCTCTGATAGAAAGATATCGGGATGAAATTAGAAATTACGGGGAACTTTCGGCTTACAGGGAACAGGCGGCAAAAAAATCCGATTTCGAGCGCACGGAGCTTGCCAAGGACAAGACGGGGGTGCAGATTGACGGACTTACCGCTACAAATCCCGTAAACGGCAGGGAGATTCCCATCTGGATTTCCGATTATGTGCTGATGACCTACGGAACCGGAGCGATTATGGCGGTTCCCGCTCACGATGAGAGGGACTGGGAATTTGCAAAGAAGTTCGGACTGCCCATTATCGAGGTGGTCGCGGGCAGCCCTGTCAGTGTACAGGAGCAGGTGTTTACGGACGTGGCCACAGGAACCCTGGTGAATTCCGATTTCCTGAACGGACTGTCTGTTGCGGAGGCTAAAGAAAAAATCATCAATTTTCTGGAGGAGAAGGGAATCGGCCACAGCAAGACCAATTTCAAGCTTCGGGATTGGGTATTTTCCAGACAGCGGTACTGGGGAGAACCCATACCCATTGTACAATGTGAAAAGTGCGGCTTTGTTCCGTTGGACGAGAGCGAGCTTCCTCTGCAGCTGCCGGAGGTGGAATCCTATGAGCCTACGGATAACGGCGAGTCGCCTCTGGCGGCTATGACGGACTGGGTAAATACCACCTGTCCCTGCTGCGGCGGCCCCGCAAAGCGGGAGACGGATACTATGCCTCAGTGGGCAGGATCCTCCTGGTATTTCCTGCGGTATATTGACCCTCATAATAAAGAGGCGCTTGCAGGTAAGGAGGCGTTGGAATACTGGATGCCGGTAGACTGGTATAACGGCGGTATGGAGCATACCACACTGCATCTGCTGTATTCCCGGTTCTGGCATAAATTTCTTTACGACCAGGGAGTGGTGCCCTGTCCGGAGCCTTATCAGAAGAGAACCAGCCACGGCATGATTCTGGGCCTGAATCCCCACAGCTTTGTGAATCAGTCCGGAGAAGAGCAGAAGCGTCTGGTGGAGCAGTACGGCAGCGAGAAGGAAGCCAGAAAAGCGCTGGTGGCACAGTTTGGCGAGATGGCCGAGCATCCTGTGGTAAAAATGTCCAAATCTCTGGGTAATGTGGTGAATCCGGATGATATTGTGAGGGATTACGGCGCGGATACCCTGCGCACCTATGAGATGTTCATCGGTGCCTTTGACTTAAGCGCCGCCTGGAGTGAAGACGGTGTAAAGGGCTGCCGCAGGTTCCTGGAGAGAGTCTGGAAGCTGCAGGATATGCTGGTGGAGGGCGGCGGTTACAGCAGGGATCTGGAAACAAAAATGCACCAGACCATCAAAAAGGTTTCCGGCGATTATGAGAGCCTGAAATACAATACAGCCATTGCGGCCATGATGGCGTTAATCAACGAATTTTATAAAAAGAATGCCGTTACCGAAGGAGAGTACAGGACGCTGCTGATCCTGCTGAATCCTGTGGCGCCCCATATTACGGAGGAACTCTGGCAGGCTGCAGGCTTTGAGGGAAGAGTCTACCAGACTGCATGGCCTGCGTATGACGAGGCAAAAACGGTGGAAGCGGAAGTGGAAATCGCGGTTCAGGTCAACGGAAAGGTGCGCGCTGCCATCTCCGTTCCAAAAGATATGGAAAAAGAGGCTGTGATTGCCGCTGCGAAGGAAGCTTTAGGAGAGAAGCTCACCGGCTCCATTGTCAGGGAAATTTATGTACCCGGACGGATTGTGAATATTGTGGTGAAGGCATAACTCATAACTTCAGAAGAGACAGGGTAAACAGGCTGCCGCAGGAAGCAATGGTTTTATAATTGTTTTCTGCGGCGTATTTTGTAAAAATAGTCTGCAAATAAAAAATTGAAAAAAATTAAAATTGTAAAAACGGAAAAAGGAAATTGTAAAAATAAAAATCAGGTCTTGTGCAGTGTGGAAATGTATGTTATAATATCCAACAGTAAACAAACGTCTATTTTCATTTTGCCGGAA
>JAMPFR010000026.1 GCA_023664365.1 Acetatifactor muris
AAAATTATCCGCAAGGCAGGCGGTCATAAAATCGTCGTCCATATAGCGGAACGATCTCAGGCGCTCTAAATCCTGTTGGTGTGTCTGCTCTGCCGTATTCAAAAATATCACCCTCTTTTATCACTACAATAGAATCAAAAAAACGATTCTATTGTCTAAATTCTATAACAGGAACCGCTTCGCGAACCCTGTTATCTAAGTACTATTATACATCGGACAATAGCTTTTGAAAACTGAATTTTTCGTGAAATTTCTTAGTTCAATTCCTCCTCCCTCCGCTTAGTCCTGCCCTATTGCCTGTTACTCTGTTAACTTCCGTTCTGAAGCTCCCGCTCAAGGTTCTTCCAGTTAAAACAGATCACTTCCAAAATTCAATAGACAAACGGCTTTTATATCGCCCTCGCTATCGCTCAATTGGGCTTATTCTGGAGAAATTTTGCATATTCCATAAAATGATTTGCGGTGGCGCTGTCAAAGGTAAGCATCACATCTATAACATCCGTTATTGTATACTCCTCAGAGACACGCAGATTCAACACCTTCGGATCATCGCGATAGTCGGTACGCCCCAGCAGATAATCCGTGGTTACGCCATAATAGTCAGCCAGCCGGCAAAGCATTGTATAATCAGGGGAGTGAACGTTATTTTCATAGTTGGAAACAGTAGAGACGGACACCTTCAGATAGGTTGCGACTTCTTTCTGTCCAACATCCTTTTCTGCCCGCAGCCGGGTAAGAATTGCTCCTGTTGTCATACGTTCATCTCCTTTGTAATTTCTATTTTATCTATTCTATCTCTTTTCATTCTATCTCTTTTTTCATTTTATCTCTTTTCATACTTCGTAAAATAGTATTTTATGAATCCAATAAAATATATGTCCGTGTCCGGTAATATTTTATATTATGTAAATTATATGCTGCCTTATTCCTGCTTGTGCCTAAATTTGCGTAAAAAACAGAGACTCTTTCGAGTCTCCGTTTTGTCAAATCATATTCAGGGCAGTCACAGGATGTCATCCGACCATTCAATGTCTACCTCGCCTGAACTGGGCTCGGACGGCGGTTCCGGGGTTGGCTCCGGTGTTGGCTGCGGCTGCGGCGCAGGCGTCGGTTCCGGTGCAGGTGTGGACTGCGGCGTCTGGGACGCAGGCGGCTGAGGTACAGAGGGCTCCTGCGGTTCCGGCGTGGCAGAGGGTTTTGGCGTAGTTGACGGCTTTGGAGTGGTTGACGGCTTCGGCGCAGCAGACGGCTTTGGCGCGTCAGACGGCTCCGGTGTGGGCTCAGGCGCCGATTCTACGACGTTGCCCTGCTCGTCATATTCCGTTACGACGATCTCATAATCAAAGCTGTCCCGCATGTTCCAGAGGTCATAGGTATCTCCTTCCCCATTTCCCTGTTTTACCATAACAGAATGTTCTCCCACCGGCAGTCCCCGGGAATAGGTTCCCTGCTCTCTCCGTATCTCTCCGGTAGCGCCGTCAATGGTACACCTTTCAAAGCTGCCGTCATAAACGCCATCCGCTACCCCGGCCAATGTCAGCTGCACCACACTTCCCTGCTGCTTCAGGAGTATCATGCTGCCCTCCTGCAGATACCATACATTCGTATAAATCACTCCCGATATATCAGACCCTATCTGCACACTGAGAAGAATTTCTTCACCCTGCTGCAGAGTATAGGATCTTGCTCCCTCAATCATATTATCCGCCATGGTCTCATACCAGGCGTCACTGTTCACAATGTGAATACATTCTCCAACGTATTCCTCCAGCTCTATATTTTGATAAAGCTCCATCATGGCCTTCTGGGCCTGTGCTCTCTTTTCCTCCTCCTGCTTTCCCGTATTACAAATCAGCTCGATTTCCCGGCCCGAATCCTGTGGTTCTGCACCGGCCATAAGCGCCTGACCCTCCACAGTGGTGGCTTTCTCCGCCATGGCAATCTCCTCAGCAAGTCTGGAGATCGTCTGCGGAGACGGCATATTAACCCGTGTCCTGCCGTCTTCCCCACAGCCGGTCAAAGCCAGACACAAAATCATCCCTATTCCCATCAGGCCATATATCCGTCTCCTCATAGATACTTCCTCCATACAAACGGGCCGTCTCCGGACGGCAGCCCGCATAAGCTCAGTTTCCCTCCGCTTCGTTTATCAGCCCTGTCAGAAATTCATAGGTGGCGCTTCCCGGGTCATAACTCCCACGCTCCAACAGCTGTTCTGCCAGAGAATAAATGCTTTTCGCCACCGGCGGGCCATACAGGGTAATGCTCTTTCCGTCTTTTTCGAGGATAATATATCCCCGAAAAGCATACTCTGTCTTATACTGTGCCGCAGGCATACCCACCAGCACAGAGGTATATCGGTACCTGCCGTCCACAGTCTCATACACCACATCCGTAAAGCCGCCGTTTCCGTCCGCCCCGTAAGCCATGCCGCTCTGCACCTTCTCACCGCCCTTCACCATGGGATACCGGTCTCTGTTGGCATTGTTCATCACAAGGGTGCCGTACTCCCGCAGCCGATACCGGTTTACGCCACCGCCCGCAAGCTTGTTTCTCAGTTCTGCTGATATTCCTGTCTTAAACCGGATTCCCGGCTTTCCGGTGATTCTGATGGAAAAACCGTGGTAGGTCAGCAAATCCGCAAGCTCCGGTTCCGGCGTGGCAATGTAGGCGCCGCTGCCGTAGCTTAAACTCCACACATACATCCCCACGGGGACTCCCGACTCATTATATCGATAGACAACCGCCGCTGCCGCGCTTTTGTCTGATGCGGTGACAGTGACCGTTCCTTCTTCCGCCGTTCCCTGATATGCCACGCCGTCCAGCCACACGGTACTGTCGTTGTAACCCTCCGGCAGCTTCAGGGAAATATCCAGTGTTTCCACCACCGGATCCTCCGGTTCCGTTCCGGGCGCAGCGCAGGGCGCCCCGGGCATATTCAAATAGACAGGTATCTTGAACACAAACGGGCTGTCCAGAGCATTGGCGTCGGCATACAGCTTCCTGATACTCTGGGCTTCGGACTTTGGCGCCGAAATATTCTGCATATACTGATGGGTATATACCGCATGGCTGCCCTTTGGATTCACATTGAATTTCTGCAGATACAGCGTATCCTGTCCCTTTCTGATATAATTGGCAGAGATAAAATCCGCCCCGTCCCGAATCGCAAAATAGGCGTTTATCCAACCATGATCTTTGGCATACTTCAGGCCGTTCTCGTAGACTTCCTGATTGGTCTTTCCGCTGGCCCCTATATTAAAATAGTTATAATAGCCCTCATAACCGGGATAAGTGCCCGATATCAGAGGCGACGTACCCTGTCCCTGCTCCTGCAGCACCCTGGCCGCCAGATGAAAGGGACTGACCTTCCTGCATTCCTCTTTTCCGAAAAGCCAGAACAGCTCTGCAAAAGTCAGCGCACTCATTCCGGGCGCGGGCTTGCTGTCATTCATGAAGGTATTGTTCAAAAAACTCTGCATGGCCTCCAGAGTGTGATATTCCTCGTTATAAGTCAGCTGCTCAAACTGAAAAATTGCGCTTTCCGACAGGTTATTCCGGGGATCCATATACACCTTAACCGCCGCCTCCGTGGCATAATACCAGTTCCCGGTATCATAAAGCCCGTTTTTCGCCCAGTCGGGAAGGCTCTTGTGTGCCAGGCTCTTTCCGCCCTGCAATTCATTATAAATGACGTCATTCCAGTCCAGAGTGGTATTCATTTTTACAAAAGTCCAATTGGGATGCTGCTGCTTCAACTCCGTCAGTGCAGCCCTGTAGCTGGCCGGGAACTGCTCAATATCGGCATAAACCGTCTGGCCGCCCGCATCAATCCCATAAACGTAAGTCTTCGGGTTCATCCCGTATGTCTCCTCCCAGCTTAGAAACCGGGCGTCAGAAACAGCCAGACAGGTTCGGGGAATATAACCGTAATATTCATTCCCCTCATATTCCAGCCACACATATTCCCAAACCTCATAATTATCATCCAGATATACGTCCAGAATGTTGACCTGCTGGCCGCTGAGTACCGTAACCGCTATCTCTCCCTCATAGGAAGGCGTGGTTCGTACGGGGTATTCGTCGGCCAGATACACCAGGGCCATAATTTCTCTCTCCGCCGCTATTTCTTCCAATGCAGCTCCTGCCTCGTCTATCAGCAGGGCGGCCTCTGCCTCCATATCGGCGGAATACCGGGCGCCTGCCGCGCGGACGGCAGCGCCTGTCCCGGGCATCCCTGCCAAAAGCAGCACTAAAGCCAGAAAGCACAATATGTATTTTTGAATTTGCTTTTGTTTTTGCTTTTTCATTCCGCTCCTGTATTCTCGCGCCGAGATGACCGCCGGGTCTGTCGGATTTTACATCTGTTGCTTTAAGAATACCATAACATATGCTTTTTTACCAATAGAAAATATTTCCACTCAAACATTAAATTTGCAAAAGGAAAGAGACTCTTTCGAGTCTCCGTCCTCCTTACATAATTTCATCAATGCAGATATCCATTATAAAATATAAAAAGTAGTCGGAATAGAAATCAAATACCATTTCACCGGTATCTCTTTTCCTTTTTCTCTTTTCACAGATAGTCAGGTAATCCCTTTCTTCCGTGTAGCTTTGCACCACCTCACATATATCCCCCCGCAAGGGATAGTGAACCTCATATCGATATGTATCCTCCTCCCAAAACGACTCTTCCGAAGAAAAATCGCAGTGCATCAGTGCAAAGCAGTCTGCCATCAAGGCTATCATATTTTTGTCCCTGATATTCCATACCTGCGCCGTCATCTTTGCCAGCTGCTCACAATATACAGAAAGCTCCTCTTCATATTTCTTTCCTTTCTCCTCTTTCTCCCCCTCCACGGAAAACGCAAGCTTCTTTTTGCAGGCCATACGGCCGAGTATCAGTAAATACAGGTAAAAATCCAGAGACTGCAGCAACAGTCGCTTTGTTTCAGTGGTTGTCTGCATTTTCATAGTACCGTCCGGCGTCCGGCAGGTTAACTCACTGTAATTTGGAGAAATCTTGCTTATTAATATATCATAAAAGCTTTTCCTGCATTTCTTTTTTTCAATGCGGTTTTTCAAAGTAAGAAACGCTGTAGACTTTTCTAAAAATTTCCTCTCATCCCATAAATATACCAGCTTTTTTCCCAGATCAACAGGTTCTGCGATAACCGCGCTTATATCCTTCTCCCTGCCTGATGCTGCTGCAAATTCTTCCAGAATCTTTACCTTAACAGCCACCGGATTATTCGTCAGAAAAGCCCTCACATAAATATCCGGAACCCTCTCCTGCTTCTTTGCCATCTCCCGCAGCTCCCGGATCCCCCGCAGCCGCTGCAAAGCAAACGTATCATTGTACCGTGCCAGCTGCAGTAACGCCTTTCTGTCACATTTCAGATCGAGAATCCATCTTCCTCTTTTCTCTTTCTCTGTCTTCTCTACGCAGGCAATTTCCAGTTCCGTGAAAGGCGCCACATTAATCATGCGCCGGTTCGGAAACCAGAGGCTGTTCCAGCCCTTGGCGCCGCAGACGCAGGAATAGGCATAGACATGCCCTTCGTTTCTCCGGCGAATCATAGGCGTCTTACATTTATCACAGACAAAAAACGCGCTTTTGTCGCTGATCAGGAAATAGACCCTCTCCCATTCCTGAAGATCGTCGCACAGGCGAAACAGATAGGAAATAGGATTTTCCGTAAATACGCTGTGATAGCGGTCATACTTCTTTTTAGCCTGAAATTCATATTTCAAAGTATGATTATATATTACCAGCGCCGACAGCTCCAGCACCATACGTTTGACCGGCTCCAGGCTGAAAATCCGGCCGTTGTCATAATACTGCATCAGCAGGATAATTGCCGAATACGCGCCGTGATCGCTGTCCTCCAGCCGTTTCCTGATTTCCTCTTCCGGAACCGTAGAAAACAGAAGACTGTTGCTCAGCAGGCTTTTAACGTGCGGCATGCAGTTCCCCGCGTCCATAAAAATATGCGACATGGGCAGAAAACTCTGCATTCTCGCCATATTGCGGCGCATATATACAACAGGGTATCCTATATCATGCACCAGAGAGGAAACTGCTGCCGTAGCAAAAATAATATAATGATAGCAGCATTCCGAAACCCCTTCATCGTCGTACATAATCTCCTTCAGGCAATCCCATTTTCGGATCGTGGTTTTCTCCCTCTGCTCGCGAACGCTGCGCTGCATTTCCACAGCTACCCTGCTGTTTTCCCTGCTGTAAATATCCATACAGGTGCGCCAGAGTTCATCCTGATCCAGAAACATAAACATTTCATACAAATTACGCACCTGATGCAGATAATGATCCCGGTAATAACTGTAATCATGCTGCTGTTCTTTATACTCCAGATGCATCATCCACTCAAAGTAAAAGTAGGAACTTTGAAAAAGCTCCTCCAGTCCGTCTATGTTTACATATTCCCTTAAGAATTTTTCTGTCACCAGCTCCAATATGTTTGTGTTTTCAGTGTCGCGGGCGCTTCCGTAATGATAAACCTTATCTACGGTCAGAAAGGTTTCCACCGCCCGATCCATATCCCAGCGCCCGTCCTCTCCCGGATAGAAATTTTTCAGCAGCTCCTCCAGTACCGATACGGACACAGTCTCTCCCGGCGCTTTTGTATACAAAAACTTATGCCTAAGTACGTCAAAATCAGCAAGATAATCCTGCATTGTCATTCCGTTAAAAATCATTTTTCCCATGGATTCTCCTGTTCCTTCAACGTATCGTCCTTTTCGATTTCAAACCGGTTTCTTTCCGTAATTGTACTGTACTCATGGTAAGAAATATTATACTTGTTCCGGTACACTTTTCCCGGTGTCGTTTGTTCCATCATTACCTTATACAGCTCCGAAACGTTTTGTCTTACCCGGTCTTCATATGCGGTCAAATCTTTTGACTCCGAAAAGAAAGGATTATTCAATATGGAGTTCACCGTGTCGAAATCCTTAAGCTTCGTTGTACACCTATTCATTTCCCTGATATTCCCCAGTGCAAGGGCCATATGCCCGATATCCTCCGTTGTCACCTGGTAATAATGCATCTTTATCTTCTTGCTGTCTTTAGTTGCCATCGCGCGAAGCAGATTGAGAATCATGTCGGAATACTCATCATATCCGGGCGGCATATCGATCACCACGTTTTTATATTGTCCCAGGGGCTTCTCTCCTCTGTCATTGTCAGGTGCATAAGTCGCATTCCTGTGTAAAATAAAATCAAGCAACCGCTCCAGACGGTAAATATAAATACCGGCAGCCAACTTCCCCGTATAATTTTGATGCGGAAACCATATCTTATCCTTTGACTTCGCACCGGCCAGAATAAAATCCAGAGATCCGTTCATCGTGTAGGCCACACCTGACTCAGCCGCCGGATCTGCCTCTTTTGCATAGGAAAAGGTATTCTGCACCAGCTTCTCCGGAAGGAAGTCCATATCCTGCACAAAGCAGCTCAGATTGTCTTCCTCCCGGTATCCGTCCGGAATAGCAATCGTGTGTTTCAAGCCGCTGCCATGGAGCACGGGCCCGGAGTTTTTCTTCATATCCTCCAACACCTTCGCACATGTCTCGCTGCTTGCCACGGTGCCATCCCGAAACAGCAGCGGCTGCCATGCGGAACCCCTGAAATCCGCATCCAACAGTAACACCTCTGCCGGCCCCTCCAAATTTTCCTTCGCAAGCTCCAGGGCTTTAAAAAGGGAGCAGGTGCTTTTACCGCACCCGCCCTTCATGGAATGCATGATATGAAAACAAATCTCTTTATTATTTCCGCTCACCGCTTTTTCCTCTTTACTCGTTGATTAATGTGCTGTTCAGGTAAAGCGAACTTCCCGTATAGTGAAATTTCTCGCAGCACTCCGCAATACAGTGCAGCGTCTGCTCAAAATTATCCTCATTCACCTCAGGGCATACCATACCTCGAAAGGTATTGATAAAATACCCTCTCATATCCGGAACTCTTCTCATCCGCAGATTCTCCAGGCGCTCAACGGTCACAAATACTGTTCTGTGCAGCTTGTGTCTTCCGAAAAGATCATCCTGCCGCAGGGGCGTCACACCCGGCAGCTTCTTCCCCTTGCAGATCTCCATCCAAGGCTGAGACCATAAATGAGCAAACACCAGATCGCTTACGCTGTCTGCATTTACAATAACAGAATGAATCAGCAGTTCCCGAAAATACCTTTTTACACAATACATACCGCCGGCCTTCAGGGCAAAATCCAATACCGCCTCCGCCAATTCTTCCGCCCTGTTTCGGAAAATTTCTTTCTGCTTTTCATCCCAACCCTCTTCGAACAGAACAATGCCATAATGAATATCTATGCGTTTCACCTCGGCGTTTATTTCATATTGCAGCATCAGAGCCGACTGATTCAGTCTTTTGATCAGACAGTCCTCCGAAACATCCGTCGCCTTGCTTACCTCTGCCAGAAAGGCCCTGCAGTAATCATTTCCTATACTTTTCAGTATCTTCCAGAGATTCAGGGACACATAACGCTGCCTCTTCTCCTGTATCTCTTCCCGGCTGTATGCCAAAAACTTTCCATATTTCTCATTAAAGGCCTTTTCATCTGTTTTTGCCAGCTTATATACTAACAGTCTTCTTCCTGCATAATATTCATCGTTGCAGACACTGCTGTACTTCAGATCCCGGGAGGCAATGCTGCTGCCCTCCCTGATATAGAGATAAATATCCGCTCTTTCTTCAGATACCGCCAACAGGTTCTGAAACAGCTCCGCGTCAAATTCAAAAGAGGATGAGTCACTCTGCCGCAAAGAATTCAGCCACAGCCCCGTATAATGATAAATGTCCCGATAATATGCCGCCTTCTCCTTAAAGTCTTCCCTGGCCGTACTCCTGTCCAGACACCACCTGCAGTAAGTCCTTACATTCCTCTCCTCAACCGTTTTGGGACTCTGCCACTGCCTGTACAGACAGTTAATATCCAAGAAGAGAATAATATCATACTTTCCCGCCAGTTCTCTGGCGTCATCCAGGTTTGATAAATCAAACAGCTGTTCACCGGCCTCATCCTGAAAATAATACTCTCCCATATAGGGGATATTCTTAAATTCAGTCCACCTTATTTTTATTTCCGGATTCAACAATCTTTCTACTGATTCCGATTCACCGGACAGGCTGCCGAATACCGCTATCCGGATTTCCCTCTGCTCGGAAGGGCTTCCCTGCGCCGGATGGCTCGCCTGAAAGCTGTGAATCTTCTCCCAGATCCGCAGATAGGGTATATCCGTATTCCCTTCTCTCTGCCTGAAGGCATATGCCTCGGCCGGGCCGTACGGATCCTCTGCAAGAGCCTCGTACACCTGATTACGGCAAAAAAGCTTTATCTGCTGCCGATTCCGATTCTGAGCGGCAAACACAGCCTCCAGAACCGCGTGCCTGACTCCCTCCGTCTTGGAGAGCATATGCTCAAGTTCATGCTCCACCAACGCATTCATCACGCGAACCGGATGCCACGGCGAAATAGAATAACGGTTGGTATTTTTATTCCTCTCACACCCCAGCAGATACAGTTCTTCTACCCCCCGGCTGTAATCCGACGTCTCCCCCCGGGAGGCGTTCCGCTCTTCCCCCGCAGCATCCAGCAGCTCTACCAGCGTGGAAAAGTAATCTGCCACTACCTGCTCTCTCTCATTCCAGTCCATTTCCGATAAGCCGAAAAAGCTTTTATACGTTTTTATAACAGAGTCTTTAAATTCCTCCGGCATTTTGTCCGCCTGCTCCAGCAGCCTGCGCTGCGTCTCTGCCGGACATGCAAAAAAGACATCCCTGGCGGCCCTATCCGCCCCGGCTGATGTCTGATTTCCTGCTTCACATTGTATAACGGTTGTATTTTTTTCCTTCTGATCCCCCATACAATTCACCTATCCGTCTTTAGTCTATCCTATTCATTGGGACATGTCAAGATGTCAGTACTTAAAATCTCCTTATCGTCAAAAAATTATACCATGAAGACAGCACACATTTTTACATGTCCTATAATTTCTTTTAGTATGTCATATGATTCATTTATTGTCAATTGCAAAAATATATTTCACAGCTGCCTCAGCCGCCTGTGCAGCTTCCTTATGCCCTTGGGCGCCAGGGCAAAGAGCGTATGATACACCTTGTTTTTCCCTGTCAGCAGCGGGTTCCCCATAGCCTTCAGCCAGTTTCGCCTGAGATACCTTACAATATCCCGGTACATCCCGTTTTCCCGGTTCATCTGCGCAATGGGGATGTGCAGCATATATTCCAGCCGCTGGAAAACGCCGAACCGGAAGGCCGTCGTCTGCAGCGCAGGGTACTCCCGGCTCACGATTTCCGCCGCCAGGTCGGCGTTATCCACACAATCGGCATACACTCTGGAGAAATCGTCCCTGCTCTCCTTTCTGGAATTGCTGCCCAGCCGGTAAAACACATGATAGGCATGACCGGGAAGGGACACAATGGGGCCCAGTCTGTGCAGCATCTGTATCAGCAGGCGGAAATCCTCGTTCAGCATGCCAAGGGGAAACCGACTTTCTCCCCCGCCTTCCCGGCCCGCTGCAGGCTCCGGTTCCTCCGGGAAAAACATTTCCCGGCGTATCAGCTTTGTACAAAAGGAGCAGTCCCCCCTGTGCATCAGCAGCTCCCTCATAAATTCCTCCGGCGGAATGCACAGGCTCTTCTCCGGCGGAATGCAGATATCCGGCAGCATATTGCCTTCCCCGTCCCTTTCGTCCCTGCCGATCTGTGCGGCGTTGACATGGTACCGGCAGACTGCCGCATACAGCCGTTCATACATATCCGGCTCCACATAGTCATCGCTGTCCGCAAAGCCGATGTAATCCCCCTTTGCTTTGTCAATTCCCAGGTTCCTGGCAGAGGAGGAGCCTCCGTTTTCCTTATGAAATACGCGGACACGCCCGTCCCGCTCCGCAAATCGGTCGCAGATTTCACCGCTGCCGTCCGTGGAGCCGTCATCCACCAGGATAATCTCCATATCCTGCCATGTCTGCGCCAGCAGCGAATTTACGCAGCGCTCCAGATATTCCTTTGTGTTATAAACCGGCACGATAACGCTAATCACTGTCTCTTCTCCCTCTTCAACAATGCGTACATCTTCCGCTCCGGAATCACAGCCGCCGGGGCGCAGGGTGCAGGGGCGAATCCGGCCTTTTCGCAGGCCGCCGAACCGTGGAAATCTCCGGTGGGACAGTCTGAGGGCTTCCGGTCGGAAGCCTTCTGCCTGCTCTCCTTCATTCTGCCGCCCCCCCGAATAAGCCCCAGGCTCCCGCAAAGCTCCCACAGGGACTTTGCGGCATTTTCCGCATTCCAGATCTCCGTGATGGTCCTGTATGCGTTTCTTCCCAGCCGGGCGCAAAGCTCCCTGTCCCGCACAAGTCTCTCTGCCAGCGCAAACAACTCCTTCCTGTTTCCGTCCCGATAGATAAAGCCGTTTTCTCCATCATGCACCAGGAAAGGCGCCGCTCCCGCCATGTGGCCTGCAATCAACCCGCAGCCGCTGTTCATGGCCTCATTTATAACTGCTCCCCAGCCCTCCTGCCGATCGCTGGTAAACAGGAAGATATCCGCTCTTTCCATATATTCCCGGACCTGCTCCGGAGCCAGAAAGCCCGGAAATCCCACTTCCTTCTCCAGGCCATATTCCGCCCGCAGGACTTTCATCCGTTCCTCCATGGCACCGCCCCCAATCATATCCATATGAAAGGAAAGGCCTTCGGATTTCAGGTGCCTTGCAGTTTCCAGCGCCAGCTCCGGATGCTTCAGTTCAATCATACGGGCGGCCCAGAGAATATAGGGCACCTTGCCCGCCCCGGAGGCCGTATCCGCCGTGTCAGAAGCCCCGCCGACCGCCCCCGCCGTGTCAGAGGCCCCGCTGTCCGCTCCCGCTGCATCAGGCTCCCTCCAACCCTTCCCGGCCAGCAGCCTGTCCACGTCATAGTGTTTCGTCTCCGTGAAATATCCCCAGCAGTACATTTTCCCGGGGTACGCCCGCACAATGGAGAAATCCGAAGGCACATAGGCCCCCGCACAGAGAAGATACACCGGCGATTTCCGGTATCTGGTATGGTCATGATACTTCTTTTTCAGCCCTCTGGGCGAAACCGCCTTCCACTGTCCCGTCCTGTACAGGCGCTCGCTGCATCGGATTACAGCCTTCCCCTGCGCCAGCCGCCCCTGAATATAGCTTTCATCCTCACAGCCGCCAAACATCACAAGCTCCGCATCGGAAATCAGCCTTTTACACGCTTCCTCTTCCTGATAGTATAATCTCAAATAGGGCTGCTGTACCTGCTCTGCCCAGCCCATCCGGACTCTCTCCTCCTCTACAGGCTCCGTCTGCACAAAAGCAAAGCTTCCCCCGCAGATCTCATACATGGCGTTACAGAAGGGAATCTGATGGTGGTTCAGATAATTGGATACAAATACAAAAACAGGCTTTTCGATAACATGCGTATTCAATCTTTAACCCTCCGGCGCAGTGATGATATTTGTATAGATTTCCGTCATTTTAGCGTAATTTCTCTCCCGATTATGATTTTTTTCTGCATGTTTTCTTGCATTTTTACAATATTCGTCACGCTTATTCTTATTTTTCCATATTTCAATCACTGATTTTGCAAGCCTTGCGGAAACAACCTCCAAATTACTGCCGTTATTTAAGCCCTTTCGGAAGCCCTGGTACTGTATGCCGTCCTCTCCTCCCGTAAAAATACCGGGAATACCTCCCACATCTGCGGTGACACAGGGCATCCCCAGCAGCATTGCCTCCCCCAGAGAGTTAGGAGAATTTTCCACGGAAGAACAGCAGACAAAGAGATGGCTTTTCAGGTATCTCTCCTTCATCTGCTCCTCATTCAGCCTTCCCAGCATGACTACCCTATCCTGCAGGCCGTTTTCTCTTATCAGCTTTCGCAGATACCTTCCGTAACCGGACAGCTTCAGCTTCTGTTTCAGCGTTTCACAGCCAATCACGCTGTTCCCCGCCACATAAACCTTTGTATCGGGAAATTCCTTCAAAATCTGTCTCATGGCCTTCAGCATATAATGAAACCCTTTGACGGGATAGTCCCCCTGGCTGAGGAAAATGGAATGAGGAATACAGTCTTCCTCCTTCCAGCAGACGCCGTAAAAGCTTTCCCGCAGAGTCTCGTTCATATTATAATAGGCAGCCTGCGGGTTCCACTCCTTTGTGTGGGAACGATCCCATTCCGTCCGGCCTGCTATATTTCCCGCAAGCCTGACCGCCTCCCTCTCCATCTCGCCCCGCAGAGCAAATTTCCGCTGCTGTTCCCGAATGCTGTCCTTTTTTAGGCGATCCCGCAGCGTAGCGGAACGGATTACCCGCTCCGGCATATCCGCAAAATAGCTCTCGGCGCACTGGGAGCAGAGTCCCTGAATGCTGACGAGCAGCTTTTTCTTCTCCGCAAACACCCTGCACATGGCCAGGGTATGGGGATATTCCGTGCCAAAGCAGTGTACCATATCCGGCCTGCAGGAAGCTATGATCTTCCCCAGCCGTTCCTCCAGCCCTTTGTCATAAAGCTCCGGCCGGGTTACATCCTCCCGGAAACCGTAGCAGGCCAGCCTGCTCCCCCGGATGTTCAGTGTGCGCATACAAACTTCATGCCCCTCCGGAAACATATTTTCCGGCGCCGGAAATGCCACCGCCAGTTCAATTCCGTTTTCGTTCCGCTTTTCCAGTATCACGGACGCCAGACCGGAAAGCCAGCCCTCCTTGTTGGAGGCCTCTATATTCAGTTGCTCCGCAATCATAGGCATCATTACATTACACAGCCACAACACCTTCATACTAACCCCGCTCTTCCTTCCGGCCCTTCCTTTTCCCGCTCTTTCCTTTCCTGCCCTTCCCGCCTGCATCCGGTGGTAAGCCTGCTACACTGTTCTCACCGCGTCTCCTCCGAAGAAGCCTCAGCCTGTCTCTGCTTTTCTTCTCTCAGCGCGGTAATCTGCTCCGCCTCCACTCCCTCCGTGCTGTCCGGCCAGAACAAAATCTTCAGAGTAAGCATCATCAGCTTTAAATCCAGCCAGGTGGAATAATTCTCAATGTAGGTTAAATCCAGCTTCAGTTTGTCATAGGGACTGGTATTATATTTTCCGTATACCTGGGCAAATCCTGCCAGCCCCGCCTTCACCTTCATCCGGAACACGAACTCAGGCATTACCTCAAGGTACTGGTCAATAATCTCAGGTCTCTCGGGCCTTGGCCCCACAAAGGACATGTCGCCCTTTAAAATATTGAGCAGCTGGGGCAGCTCGTCAATCCTACACTTGCGGATAAACTTTCCCACCGGCGTAATACGGCTGTCATTTTTCCGGGCCAGTCTGGCCACGCCGTCCTTCTCCGCGTCCGTTCGCATACTGCGGAATTTCAGGATCTTAAATTCCCGACGGTTCATGGTACACCGCACCTGCTTATACAGAACCGGGCCTCCGTCGTACAGCTTGATGGCAATGGCCGTAATCAGCATGAAGGGCGAAGCGAGAATCAGCAGAAGCAGGGCGCACACGATGTCCGTCAGCCTTTTCAGGAAACGCTGCTCCATAGTCAGACTGTACTCTCTGGTCAGTAAAATAGGGCTGTCAAACACATGCAGTTCCTCGGCGCCCATAAGAATAACATCCGTAATCTTAGGTATAAGATACACTCGTATGGAACGTTCATAGCAGAATTTCAAAAGAGGCCCCCGCTCCTCCACGGAGATGTCTCCCAGTACTACGGCATTACACTCATCGCTTTCATAGGCCGCTGTAATTTTATTACATAACGCCCGGAATCCTTCTTTCACATGAACGCAGCCCGTAATAATATATTTATCCTTCCGGCTCTCAAATTTACTGCAGATTTCGTCAATGGGCCGGTCCCCGTGGATCAGCAGAAGCTTGCGGGGCGGAAAAAGGCGTTTATATATCCTGTTTGCAATATTGATGTAAACTATCACCAACGCCGTCTGCTGCACCATCATGAAAATAAAAATCTCCGGCGTCAGCAGCCGCCTGGACATAATGGACAGCTCCAGGTAGATGATAATATTTGCCAGCAGGGTGGACAGCACCTGGGAAAACACAATTTCCGCATTCTTCTGGTAGCCCAGGCGGATACTCCCGTAGGTGGCCGAGAAAAACAGAATCACCGCCGTGTACAGCCCAACCTCCGCAATATTGCCTCTGGACCACAGATTCTGCAGACCCTCCACCAGGCTGAAGCGGAACGTGTTCCACCAGTGATAGCCGAAAACAGCCACCTCCAGGGCGATACAGATACCAATCAGTCCCAGATTAATCAGGCGCTTAAAGGTTTCCCGTTTTCTGATTTTTTTTTCGTTGGTATATGCTTTCAATCTATGTCCTCCACTCTACACCCTTCTCCTGACTGCCCTGACCGCCCAGAAGCAGAAATGCCAGGCGCTGCTCAAGATTCCCATTCCCTCTGCTTTCCGGTACAGGTTCCAGATGCGCCTCACAGCCTCCAGCTTATTGGAAGATAAGGTTTTGCCGGATCTGCGGTACTTTGCCAGATTTTCATCCAGCCCGTAGGCAGTATAGCCGTTCCGCAGAACCTTCCACCACAGCGCAGTATCCTCGCTCTTCATAACCGGCATTTCCAGCAGGCTCTTTTCGATTTTTTCCGTATCAAACATTACCGTAGTGGTAAATATGGTGGTGTTTTTCAATGCCTGCCGGTAGTTTAATGTCTCCGGCACCCGAACCACCTTGCCCGTGCCGCTGCCGTCCTCATGTACAAACTCATACCCGGTAAAGGCAAAGGCCGCATCTTTCTCCCGCATAAACGCCAGTTCCCGCTCCAGCTTTTCCGGAACCCACAAATCGTCCGCATCCAGATAGGCAATGTAACGCCCTGCCGCCTCCTTCAGTCCCCGGTTCCTGGCCAGCGCCGCCCCTCTGTTTTCAGGCTGCCTGATGAGCCGGATGCGATCCTCTCCCCTTTTCAAAATAGATTCTTCAATGATTGACACTGTCCTGTCGCTGCTTCCGTCTTCCACCAGCAGAAGCTCCCATCGGGAATAGGTCTGGGCTGCAACACAGTCAATGGTCTCCTCTATAAACCGTTCCACATTGTAGACGGGCACGATAATGCTAATCAACTCATCCAAAATCGTTTCCTCACCGTATCAATAAATAATAACCTTCCAATTTTTCCGCCTGCACCCCCAGCAGCTCCTGAAAACATTCTATGGTCTCCTCAGGCCTGTCCTCCGGTATCAGAATGCAGTTTACACCCTCGGACACGGCCGTCTCCGCACAGTAAATATCCGGCACCGTTACCTCGCCCGCCTCCGCCTCCATCCAGCGGTACAGATCATAATAGCCGCCGGGATATTTTTCATAGGAATACGCGGTCAGATCCGAATCCCACATATCCCTTCCGTACAGAAGCTGTATCCCCCCGTCACAGGCCCTGGCGTATTCCGCCACGCTCCGGGGCGCCCAGAGACAGATTTCTCTTCCCTGCATCCGTTCCTGCAAGTTTGCCAGCAGCCTTTCCGCCTGCTGCCGTTCCCCCTGCCTTCCGCAGACCTCATGGGGATTCGTCCCCATGCCGCCGCAAAACACCAGCCCTGCCGCCAGAAGCGCCGCTGCCCCAAGCCGTCTCTTCCTGCTTTCTTTTTGCAGGAATTCCGTCATAAACAGAGTGGCGGCATAGCCTGTCCCGGCAGTCACGGGAACAATGCTCCATATCCATTTGTAGTCATAAAATCTTGTCTGGTACAACTGCAGAAGCGCCGCCGTCACCGGCAGGATACAAAATAAAGTAACAGCCGTTGTGTATATCAGAAATTTCTTCTGCTGTACCTTCTTATAATATATCCATAAAAACAGCAGGGAAATCAGCAATGCGCCAGCCAGCTTCCCGGCTCGGTTAAAATTCAGCCAACCCTGCCAGGTATTTTCAAGAAGCTCCGCCATCCGCCGCCTCCTTTTCCGCCGTCTCCTTTCCTGCCCTTTCCTTTCCTGCTCCCGGCTTAACCCTGATAAAACCGGCCAGCAGCATCCCCGCCGTCACCGCCAGACAGGCTCCCAGGCCGTATAACGTCCACAAAATACATGCTTCCGCCGCAACGCACAGCGGCAGATAAATATATTTTTTCCGCAGGCACAGGGACAGGGCATAGGGAATCAGCACCGTATTCCGTATTGTCACACCCCGCCAGCCGGAAAACAGAAGGCCGAAGCCGTCCATACCATAGCCATAGCTTCCAATCCAGACCAACAGCGCCGCCATCACCAGAAAACAAAGCTGCCTGCTTCTGTTCTCCGGAAACAAAGCCTTTGCAAGACAGCTGTAAGCTCCATAACAGCACAGAAGCGTAATCACAGGAATCACATACAAAATCAGCGTATCGGGCCGTATGTGAAAAATACTGCTGAGGGACGCATAAAGCATTGGAAGACACAGAATCTCAATCCGCAAAGGAAGTCCGGCCTCATATGCCCGTCCGGTCATGGGATTCACCTGATAACAGGCGTCCGTCTCCAGAAAACTCACCACTGTTTCCACAGTCATGTCGCCCTGCACATATACATTTTTTCCCATTACCATGAAAAGTATCTGGGAAAGAGCCAGAAAAACAAAAAGGGCAAGAAGAAGCCTTTCACCTGCGGAAAAGCTGCGTCTCCCCTCCTCTTCCTTCTCCCGGATCCCGGCCCTGCGGAACCGGAATACCGCAAAAATTCCCAGCGCAGCCGCAGACAACACCACAAGAAGCCCGAACAGCAGCGTGCACACGGAAACACTCCTGTGCAAAAACACACCGCACAGCTGGGCCGCCTCCGCCGCCCCGATTGCCATGATAAAAAATAATATCATAATATCTGCAAATGAATCCCGTTTACCCATTCTGTTCCGCGCCGCCTGTCTGATCCTTCAAACTCCAAAGCTCCCGTTCATTTCGCTCATTATACCATGTGCGCAGAAAAGGAAGCGCCCCAAAGGGGCATTTACTTTTCAAGCCATGGATGCAGTATAATGCGCTGCGCAAGCGGCGGCAAGGCCGCTGCTACGGCCTTGAATTCTGCGTCAGCAGAATCATTATACCATACTTCCGAAACCCGCACAAGCAAAAGCAGCCGGCATATACGCGCCGGCTGCCAAAGCGTTCTTGCAAAAGAATTTTCTGTTTACGGGTTACATCATTTTTGTACAGCTTTACATTGCCTTTATATCCAGGCGGACCTTGTCGGCAATGCGGGCAATGTACTCGCTGTTCGTGGGTCTGGTCCTGCCTGTCCGTGCGGAATAACCGAACATTTTTTCAAAGGTTTCCGCGTTTCCTCTGCTCCATGATACCTCAATGGCATTTCGGATTGCACGTTCCACCTTTTGCTCTGTCGTCTTAAACCGCTTTGCTATCGTCGGGTACAGCAGCTTCGTCACGCTGCTGACCACTTCCATATCTCTTCCCGACAGCAGTATCGCATCCCGCAGGTAATGGTATCCCTTGAGATGCGCGGGAACGCCCACATCCAACATAACACCTGTAATATATCTTTCCAGTTCACAATCTTTTACCGTGCCAATATCCACACAATTACCCCTTTCCTATCCATACCTTTATAACGGTCCGTACACTTTCTTTTGTAAGAACAGTTATATGTTATCATATTCTTGGTAAAAGGTGAATATTTCAGGCCGTTAAGAAACTGTTAAGATTTACAGCTTCTCCTTCACCAGATACATGGGACGCCTCTTGACCTCCATATAGGTCTTCGCCAGATACTGCCCCAGAATCCCTGTGCAAAAGAACTGAACGCCGCTTAAGAACAGCATAATACACACCAGGGAGGGCCAGCCGGACACCGGATCCCCGAAGATCAGCTTCCGCACAATGATAAAGATAATCATGACAAAGGCCAGCAGGCAGAACAGCACTCCCGCCACCGCTGCAATCATCAGCGGCGCCGTAGAAAACGCCGTGATGCCGTCCAGGGAATAGATCAGCAGCTTCCAGAAGCTCCACTTCGTCTCGCCCCTGGCCCGCGCTACATTCTCATATTCCAGCCATTTGGTCCGAAAACCCACCCAGCCGAATATGCCCTTTGTAAAACGATTGTATTCCTGCATGGAAAGGATTGCGTCCACCACCTGCCTGGTCATCAGCCGATAATCTCTGGCGCCGTCCATAATTTCCGTCCTGGAAATCTTCTTCATCAGCTTATAAAACATCCGGGCGAAAAAGCTTCTGACGGGCGGCTCGCCCTTACGGCTTACCCGCCTGGTAGCCACGGAGTCATAGCCCTGTTCCAGCCAGGAAAACATTTCTGGCAGGAGAGACGGCGGATCCTGCAGATCCGCGTCCATCAGCACCGCATAATCTCCTTTGGAGTGCTCAAGCCCCGCAAAAATCGCGGCTTCCTTGCCAAAGTTTCTGGAAAAGGATACCAGATGCACGCGTTCGTCCCCTTCCCGGAGCCTTTTCACCTCCGCCGCCGTTCTGTCCGCAGAACCGTCGTCTATATATAAAATTTCCATGTCAATACCCTTCTCTTTGAAAAAGGAATCGTTCTTCACCAGCTCCTCATAGAAAAGCGATACATTCTCTTCCTCATTATAGCAGGGAACCACCACACTCAGCAGACTCATGCTCCTTCCGCCCTTTCCGATTTATATTGTTACTTCTGATTCTCTAGGAGTGCATCTTCTCTAGGAGCGCATCTTCTCCTTGGGTAACCAGGACTTTATGGCGGTACAGATTTCCTTCATCTCTATGGGCTTTGCCACAAAGCCGTTCATACCCGCCGCATAAAATTCCTGTTTTGCCTCTTCCATGGCGTCTGCGGTCAACGCTATGACGGGAAGCTTCTGATAGTAGCCGCCTTCCAGCTTCCGCAGCGCCACAGTTGCCTCCACGCCGTTCATAACCGGCATCCAGTGATCCATGAACACCAGGTCATACCGGTTCTTCTGAATCATTTCCAACGCCTCCGCTCCGTTTTCCGCCGTGTCAATCTGCATCTGCAGAGGCTCCAGCAGCAGCACCGCCACCTCCCGGTTGATTTCGTTGTCATCCGCAATCAATACCCTGGCCTCCGGCGCGGTAAACTCCTGATAGTCCTCCGGTACGTCCTTTTCCTGCACAGCCGCACTTTCCCAGGAAACGCCTACTGTCTCCTCACTCCTCAGTTTCTGACAAACCGTGAAATAAAATTCACTTCCCTGTCCGTATTCGCTCTTTACGTCTATCTTTCCGCCCATCAGCTCCACCAGCTGTTTTGAGATGGACAGCCCCAGCCCGGTGCCTTCCTTATGGTGGTTTTTCTTTGTATCAACCTGTTCAAAGGCCCCGAAAAGCTTCTGCAGATCCTCCTGCCGGATGCCCTGTCCCGTATCCTTCACCGATACAAAAAGCCTGACGTCCTCGCCATCCTTTTCCTGCACCCGGATTGTCAGCCGGACATATCCCTTATCCGTAAACTTAATGGCATTATTACCTATATTTATGATAATCTGGCGGAGGCGCATGGAATCGCCGTACAGCTTCACCGGCAGATTGCTGTCGATGTCAAACTGCAGCTCCACCTTCTTTTCCCCGATTCGATTCTGAAATATCATCCTCAGATCGCTGAGCATGGAAGCCGGAAAATACTCCTCCTCCACAATTTCCAGCTTTCCGGACTCGATTTTGGAGAAGTCCAGTATATCGTTGATAATCGTCAGCAGGGCAAGGCCGGAATTTTTAATATTATGTAAATATCCCGTCTCCTTTGGAGAATGCTGCTCCCGAAGCAGTATCTCCGTCATGCCCACAATGGCGTTCATAGGCGTTCTGATTTCATGGGACATGTTGGAGAGGAAGGAGGACTTTGCCTTGTTGGCGCTTTCCGCATGCTCCTTTGCCACCACCAGCTCCTCCACCAGACGGTGGTTTTCCGTCACATCCACAAGCAGCAGGCAGTAGCCTACAATCTCATTTCTCTGAATCAAAGGCGTAACGTTTCGCGCATAGTACTGTTCTCCAATCCGCACTCTTGTTTCCGCGGAACGGAAGGTCTTAATCACCTGCTCTGTCACCTTCACGTTCTTCGTATACCCTGCCAGCTCCGGAAATATCCTGTTTGCATAGGCATTGGAATCCAGATAGCCGTACAGCGTATCCACAATGACGAATGCGTCCTCGATATTCTCAAAAACCCACTCCCGCCCGGTATCTGCAACCGTGAAGAACTCTCCCCTTAACACATACAGAATCACAATCAGAAGGGAACAGGCCGCCAGCAGCGGAATCACGTCAAAGGGCATGGGAACACACAGCCTGACAATCAGCGATCCGAAGACCACCAGCTGAGCGCTTGCCAGAATGGTAAGATTTCTCTTTTCCCGCACCAGCTTCGTCTTGAACCATTTTAATACGGTATATAGAATGGCCAGCAGCAGTACAATACAGATAATGCTGTACCGTATCATGAAAATCAGGCCCGTCTCCGTCTGCAGCAGTCCTTCCGACAGTTCCGGCTTAACCACCCGATCCGACGCCACCAGATATACCAGCCTGTCATCCCAGGTACACAATACAACCAAAAACTCAAAAAAGCCCCAGGCGTTTCTGAGCCTCCAGGGATACTTAATCTGAAGATAATCCAATACAAAAAAAGCAAAGAAATAATAAAACAGCACATTTCCCATACAGGATATACGCCATGACAAAAAAGCTGCCTCATGACCGCCTGCGCCCAGCTGCAGAAAATATCCCGCATTCATCACCAGGCATCCGATGTCGGCCAGCAGCAGATTCTGAATTACCTTATTGGGCTGTTTCCTAAGCAGGGCAAGGGCTCCCACAAGGAGAATTCCGCACCCGAATATCTGTACCATCTGTAACCACATAACTGTAACCTCCGCAAAGCACTGCTCATCTAAACGCGCAAACCCGCTCTAATATTATAGCATATCTCCCCCGCAAAGTAATCCAAAATGTTAAATATTCTTAATTTTGACAAGTCCGTGAGACGAAACCGCACTTTTGTGGTATAATAAGTCCATAGTCACGGCATGAAACAGCCGTATGGCCATCAATACCATGATTGGTCTGTAATCATGGTATAATAAATAATCCTGCTGACGCAGAAAGGGAACTATAACGAAAGGGAATTGCAATATGAAGAAACGGAAATTTGTGCTTATGCTTATTATGATAAGCATTTTTATGCTGTGTTCCTGCGGGCCGAAAAACGACGCCCCGGATTCGGAGCTGCCGGATTCAGGGAATTCTGCCGGCTTCGGAGACACAGTGCCGCCTGACAGCTCTCTGCCGGCGGATTCAGCGGAACTCTCCGGGGAGGATGATTCTCTTCCTCCCAAAGAGGGAATGGTTCACAGCCGACTGACCAATGAATGGGTGGATATAAGCGTAGCCGATACCAGGCCCATTGCGGTTATGACGCCCAATGAACACAACGCCCAGCCCCAGTACGGCATTTCAAAAGCATCTGTTATTTATGAAGCAAACGTGGAAGGGCGCATGACAAGACTTCTTGCCATTTACGAGGACTGGACCGATTTTGAGAAAATCGGAAACATCCGAAGCCTCCGCACCTATTATGCTTACTGGGCATTTGAATGGGACGCCTTTATCATCCATATCGGCCATCCTTACTATGTGGATGAACTGATAGCCGCTCCGGATACCCAGACCATCAATGAGAGTAATTATCCGGATTCCACTGCATTCTACCGGGATGAATCCCGGGTTCCTCCCCACAATGCCTTTGCTACCGGGGAGAAGATTCTGGATGCAGTCAACCGGAAGGGCTATTCAACAGACTACCGCGGGCTTGCCGACAGCAGCCACTTCCGCTTTACAGGCGCCTCAAAGCAGAACACTCTGGAGCAGTACGGGGAGGATGCAAAAAGCGCCGTCTATATCGACATGTCCGGCTGCTATCCTGTGACCCGCTGTTACTTTGACTACAATCCGGAGGACGGTCTCTACTACCGCTCCCAGTTTCTTTCCGGCGGCGCCGACGGCCCCCATATTGACGGGTTGACGGGAGAACAGCTGACCTTTAAGAATATTCTGGTACAGAATACCAAGGCCTGGGATCTGGGAGACGGCTATCTGGCCTATCAGTGCGTGGACAATACGGAGGACGGCTGGTACTTCACCAACGGCAGGGGGATTCATGTGACCTGGGAAAAGAGCAGCGACTATGGTTCCACCAGATATTACGACGACTCCGGAAATGAAATTCTGCTGAACACGGGAAAGACCATGATCTGCATTGTTCAGTCCGGAGACAACTTCACCTTCCGCTGAAGAAGGGCCGCATCCGGAGAAATTTCCTATAAGACGAAAAAAGGGCTGTGCCTTCCGCACAGCCCTGCTGTTTTCCTATTCACCCAATCCGTTTTCCACTGCCTGCACCAGCGTCTTCAGGGCTTCCTGTTCATCCTCGCCCTCGCAGACAAACTCGATTTCGTCACCGCACTTTACGCATGCCCCCAACACGCTCAACACACTCTTTGCATTCGCTGTATTCTCTCTGAACGTGAATGTAATCAGGGATTTAAACTGCATTGCTTCTTTGCACAAAATGCCCGCCGGTCTGAGGTGCAAGCCCGTAGGATTTTTAATCACTACCTTCTGACTTACCATTTTCCGCCTTTCCCTCCAATTCTGCATATTTTGCTGTCATACAGCGTCCTTCTCTCTATTCATTCTAGCATGATTACCCGCTAATCACAAGTGCTTTTTCACACTTAGAACATTACATCCTGAATCAGGTTTGCCAGCTTTTCCGCTTCCTCCCGGATCACCTCCTGATCTTTACCCTCTATCATAACCCGTACCAGCGGCTCCGTGCCGGAAGGCCGAATCAGCACACGTCCCTCTCCTGCGAACTTCGCCTCCAGTTCCCTGATTGCCTCGGCAACTCTGGGATATTCCATGTACTTCTCCTTCTTATGATCCGCCACCTTGGCGTTCGCAAGGGCCTGAGGAAGCACCTCCATAATGCCTGCAAGCTCTGAAAGGCTTTTGCCTGTCTCCACCATGACCTGAAGCAGGTGCAGGGCGCTCAAGAGGCCGTCCCCTGTAGTGTTTTCGTCCAGAAAGATAATGTGTCCCGACTGTTCTCCCCCCAGGCTTGCGCCGATTTCCTTCATACGCTCCATGACATAGCGGTCGCCCACTTTTGTCTGCTCGATAGTCAGCCCGTTCTTCTCCCCCATTAAAAAGAATCCCAGGTTACTCATGACTGTAGCCACGATGGTATTCTTCTTCAGCTTTCCCCGGCTCTTCATGTGGTTTCCCACAATTGCCATAATCTGATCGCCGTCCACCACCTTGCCGTTCTCATCCACCGCCAACAGCCTGTCTGCATCCCCGTCAAAGGCCAGGCCGATATTTGCCTTTTCATAAACTACCCTGGCCTGCAGCTCCTCCATGTGGGTAGAACCGCAGTTAGAATTAATATTTGTTCCGTCCGGATTGTTGTGGATGGCTACAATGCTGCCTCCCAGCTCCTTTAAGGCTTCCACGGAGGTGTAATAGGAAGCTCCCTCCGCGCAGTCCACTACCATCTTCAGGCCTTTAAGATTCACGGGAACCGCCCTGATGGAATGGTTTATGTATTCCTCCCTTGCGTCTGTGCGGTACTTCACCTTACCCACGCCAAGCCCTACGGGAAACTTGATATCCTGCATATTTCCGCGAATCAGTTCTTCGATTTCATCCTCCAGCTGATCCGGCAGCTTATAGCCGTTTCCGTCAAAGAATTTAATGCCGTTGAACTCAACCGGATTGTGTGAGGCCGAAATGACAACTCCCGCATCCGCCCTGTAGTTCCGCGTCAGATATGCCACCGCAGGGGTGGGAAGCACTCCCACAAAGACGCAGTTGGCCCCTACGGAGCAGGCGCCTGCCATCAGCGCGTTGGCAAGCATGTCTCCGGAAATTCTTGTGTCGCAGCCTACCATAATGGTAGGCTTATGCTCCTTCTCCTTTGTGAGCACATATGCTCCCGCCTGCCCAAGCTGCATGGCAAACAACGGTGTCAAATCCTCATTTGCGACGCCCCTGACGCCGTCTGTTCCGAATAATCTGGCCATTCTTATACTTCCTCCGGTTTTATAAACCTTACTGTTATTGTAATTTCATCCTCCATGGATACCTTATCCGGAGAAACACCCTCAGGCAGGGTAAACGCAACGGGAATCCTGTAATCCGTTTCCTCCGGTTCCTCTATTTCTTCCTCCGCCAGCCATGCTTCGACGTCCACCTGTCCCCGGATCAGATCCTCCTGCACCGCCTGAACATCCTTTTCCAGTCCGGAAACCGTCAGCTTATAGCCTTCATCCGGCTCTACCAGCTCCAGCTCATAGCCTTCCGGTATATTGACAAATTCAAAGTCATCCGCGCTCAGCGCAATGGTTCTGTCCACTACGGGCTCCACATAGACGGTTACCGTCACCCGCCCGTTAAAGCTGCTGTCCGCAAGCCTCACATTATCCTTCAGATAATCCCTGATATTGACGGTATTCACCACATTGCCTTCGGCCCCCGTAATATCAAGCTGCTCCGGGGGAATCGATACGCTGTTGATACCGGCAATCACCGTTGCCGGCCCTGCAATTCTCACGGTCTCCGTGTCGCATTCCACCTGTCCCGTAGCCAGGTAACCCTCTGCGGGCGTCCCTGTCACCGCCAGCTTCACAGGCACTTCCTTCACCGCCAGCACCTCCACCGTCATATGAATGGAATTCACATTTGTGAACACGTTGGAGAACTCCAGAAGATTTCCTTCCGCATCATAAAGCTTAGGCTCTACATTCAGGGACATACTGTTGGTTGCGCCGCCCACGTCAACCTCCACCCGGGCATAACTGATTTTCTCCACCGCCGACTCCGGACCGGTCACGCTGATATAGTTCTGATCCGCGGAGGAACTCATCACAAGATAGCCCTCCGCCACCTCACCCACTGTCTGACTCTGTACCCGAATCAATTTGCTGGCGCTTTCCTCCACATTCAGACGCACCGTCTCGTGGTCTCCCCGTATAGAGTCGTACCTGGTGGAAGAAACCCCCTGAATACTATATGAAATAGCAATGGTATTAATGTCTGTCAGCTTGCTCACATCTGCAACCGCCACAATATCAGACGCCCTGAGATCCCTCGTGACACTTTTGGGCGCCCGGATAGTCACCCGCACAACGTCCGAATTATCTATTATCTCGTAGACCTTGTTTTCCTCCTCCAGCAGATTCGTGTTGGTCAGTCTGACGGAAATACCGGAAAAGGTAACGGTTTCCGGCGGATCGTTTATCTGTACTGCCAGAAACCACAGTACAAAGGCCACGAGCAGGGAAACCAGCTTCAGTCCCCAGTTATGAAATATCTTCTTTTTCATTCTTCGCCTTGCTCCTCCCCTTCCAGATATGCTTCCCTTTGGGCTTTTCCTCATTCTGCCTGTTTAAAATCTGCTGCAGCCTGGCCTTCAGCTCATCAGGCCCCAGGCCTCTCTCAAGCCGGCCTTCGTAAGCCACGCTTACCTTGCCCGTCTCCTCGGAGACAATGACGGTCAGGGAATCCGTGGCCTCGGAGATGCCTACGCCCGCTCTGTGACGGGTTCCCAGTTCCTTGCTCAGATCCAGATTATCCGACAGGGGCAGATAACAGGTGGCGGAGGTAATTCTGTTCCCCCGCACAATAACAGCTCCGTCGTGAAGCGGAGTGTTGTGTTCAAATATATTGATAAGCAGCTGGTTTGTGACAATACCGTCCACCTCTATACCGGTGCGCTCGTAATCCCGCAGGGACTCATTCTGCTCGATGACAATCAATGCTCCGGTTCTGGCTCTGCCCATCTCAAAGCTGGCCTTGACGATCTCATTGATGGTCTTCTCGGAAAAATGCTCCTGCTCCCGTTTGGAGGCGTCGGAAAACACCCCGGAGGGAAGGAAATTCTTTTTTCCCAGCTGCTCCAACGCATGCCGCAGCTCCGGCTGCATCACCACCACAATGGCAATCACCGCAAAGCTCAGCAGATTTTCCGCCAGCCAGAGTATGGTGCTCATATCCATAATAAAGGCCAGCAGCAGCACTACGCAGATTACAATAAGCCCCTTCAGCAGCTGCCAGGCCCGGGTGGTCTTCATCCAGGCCAGAATATAGTATACCAGAAAGGCAATGATCAGGATTTCCAAAATATCTCCCGCCTCAATCGTCGTCCGGTATGTGCTGAAACCTTTTACATAATTCACTAATGTGTCAACCCACTGCATCTGCCTTATGTCTCACTTTATCTTTAATAATTAAAACAATTCCTCGTAGTCGTCGCTTTCTGTATTTTCATCGTCCAAATCCACGTTCCCCACGGTGACGCTTTTTCCGCCTCTGTAATCTCCTCTTGCCCTTCCGGCTCCCGACATGCCGCCGGCTCTGCTCCTGGTTCTCTCCGGAACCCGCTCCATGGTGACGCTGCGCTCGCCGCTCCTGTGACGCTGTGTGTTAATCCGCTTCACGGTTTTGGCCGGGGCAGACACCGTCATCTTGGGAACCGCCTTGACATAATAATAATATTCGTCATCCTCAAACTGTACCTTTTCCGTCCGGCTGTAGTCCACACAGAAGCGGAAAAATTCGATTACCTTCGCCACTGCCAGCGCCAGAAGCGATCCAAGCAGGGCGAAGCCCACGGAAAGATTGATGTCGTATACCAGATCTCCCACCAGCAGAATCACAATATCCGTCATGGCTCCCGCCACCATTGCAATGGTCCACACATGGTCAAAGGACATTCTCCTGATAAGGTAAACTACCAGAATAGTGATTGCAAAGGCGGCAATGACTACCAGCATCTCTTTGTTCTTAATGATTCCATCGATAATCAGCCGCAGCTTCGCTATGGCGTCGCTGTCCTCCATAGTGCCCAGAGCGGGCGCACTGGCAAGCACTGTCTGAAAGAAATAGTGAACCGCCACGCCGCACCCTACCGATACAACCGACGCCGGCGAACAGAGCAGCCCTGCCGCGATGGGAACCACATAGGGAATCTTCATGGCACAGAGCAGAGGCGTCACCAGCACCAGCACCGAATCCTTGGGGCTGAACCGGAAAAACAGCAAAAACATCACAAGAAACATACACAGCCCCACCAGAGCCACTTCCATGGAAAGCGCATACAGATGCAGCAGGCTGAACACCGCTCCAAACATTACTATGCAGCCTGTGGGCAGAAATGAACACATCAGCGACACAATCAACACGATGGCGATATTGTCAAGCCTTGTCATGTAGCCTATTTTACCGTTCAGCGTGTTCAGTACAATCAAAGCAAACAAAAACTTTACTATAGGCAGGATGAACACCTCATACCTGCTGTACAGCATTTTTATACGTTCTCTTATTTCCAGCAATCCTGTCATTTATTTCCTCCGGCCGTCTTCTTTCCGGCGCTTTCGCCGCCATAGAGAGAACCCAGCTTTTTTAAATTATGATAATAGCGCTTCAGGCTGTTCTTCGCCTTTACATAGCGGTAAGTGCTGATAATATATGTCAGCAGGCCGTACGCCACAATGGAGATGGCATAATTAATCAGTATCTCCTTTGCAAAGCCAAGCAGATCCATCTTGTACAAATCCTGCATAAACTCCTCAAAGTCATACAGCATGTACAGCGCAAAGATGATTCCAAAGGCAATGGTGCCGCAGACAACGGACTTCAGCACCTGAACGGCAATGTAATCACTGCGGAAATAATTGCCGATTTTCACGTTCTTCCTGCCCTCGCCGCTCTCATAAGAAGCCAATTGGGTCATCAATATCACTCGTTCCTCATTCAGCATGGAAAGCCTCCTATTTCAGGAACCTCATCTTAGCTCCGGCGTCCTCTTTACTTTCCTTCTGAGGCGCGGGCTTCGGCCGTCCCGAATTCAACACATCCTTAAAGTCCCTCGTCATGTTTCCCTTGCACTTTTCGCAGAATCTCCCGCAGCGGATAGGCGCTCCGCAGGATTCACAGGTCAGGTACAGGGCGGAATCCTCCGTAACCTCAAGACGCTCGTCCCGCAGCCACTGGCGAATCTGCGCCGCATCCACGTCACATGCCTCTGCTACCTGGGGAATTCCCACGCCCTTATGCTCCCTGATATACTCCTTTACCTCCTGAAACTTTGCCTCCAGACTCTCCCGACAGACCGGGCAGGTGCTGGGGCCCGAAACATAGTTGAAAATCCTTCCACAAACTCTGCAATTTCTAATATTCATAGTATCCTCCGTTTTTGCGGCAAAATTCATTATACACCCGCTCCGCAGGCCAGAGTAACAAAATAAACCCGCTCTGCACCGGCTGCCCTCAACGCCCTTGCCGCCTCATCGATGGTAGCCCCGGTGGTATAAATGTCATCGAAAACTAGAATCGTCTTTAATTTTACATCATTTTTCGGTATATTGAAAGCCCTTTTCAAATTATTTTGACGTTCCTCCCGATTTAATTTTTTCTGGGGGGTGGTATTCCTGGTCCGCACCAGCAGATGGCTGTAAACGGGAATGCCCATCCGCCGTCCCACCGCGTCGGCCAGCAGCTCCGCCTGGTTGTAGCCCCGGACGGCCCTGCGGCGCCTGTGCAGCGGAATGGGAACAAAGCCGTCAGGCTGCAGTCCTCTGATATAATCCCCCAGATAATCCGCAAGCTGTTCCCCGAAAAACTCGGCGTATTCTCTCCTTCCCCCATACTTGAAGCGGTAGATGGGCTCCGCAGCGCTGTCGTATTCATAGAGCGCCCTGCCCCTCTCAAAAAGATGTGCTTTCTCCCGGCAGTCCCCGCAGTATTCCTGTCCTTCCTCCGTCTTTTTGCCGCACCGCATACACCAGGGCGGCGTGAGAAGTTTCAGCCTGTCCATACATTTCAGACATATCTTCTCTCCCCGCCGCCCCACAATATCGTCACAGACAGGACAGCGCCGCGGATAAACCGCCTGCAGAACAATTTCGGGAAGTATCGCAACACCCGTTTTGATAACATGTGATTTCTTATTTTCTTTTATGTTTTCGTCTATATTTTCCCGTGCATTCCCCATACATAGCCCTCCTCCTGATTCGCTGCACTTCATAACATCCATCATGCCGCCTCCGGCGGCGCAAACCAATCCCACGGAATCTGCGGCTCCGAGAAGAATCGCTTCTCCTGCGATTCTTCAGTGTGAAAACCCGGCCTCAGCCCATGGGCAGTGCGCATTCCCGGATCCTACGATCCAATGCGGTATAACGCCTGTTATCATCAGTGTTGTCGATCATATCCCGCACCGTTGCGCTGCTTCCCAAAATCGTCACGCAGCTTTTGGCCCTTGTAATTGCCGTGTACAGCAGATTTCTGTTGAACAGTACCCTTGCACCGCCCAGCAGAGGCAGAATAACCGCCGGATACTCGCTGCCCTGGGATTTGTGGATGGTAATGGCATAGGACAGCTCCAGTTCCTCCAGCAGAGAAAAAGGATAAGTCACCCTGCGCTGTTCGTCATACTCCACAACCAGACTGGCTGCATTCTCATCAATCCGAAGAATCCGGCCCATATCACCGTTGAAAACCCCCACTCCCTTATCCACGGGAATCCCGTATTTGCTGACAATCTCCCACTCCAGCTGGTAATTGTTCTTCACCTGCATGACCTTGTCTCCCTCCCGGTAAATCCCGGATCCATGGACATGCTCCCGCTTCTTTGCGTCGGGCGGATTCAGATATTGCTGCAGAATACCGTTCAATGTCTCACATCCCAGGCTTCCCTTCCGCATAGGCGTCAGCACCTGAATGTCAAAAGGAGTCGTCCCCACATATTTGGGCAGCTTTTCACGAATCAGCTGTATCATGTGCTTGTATATGACATTTGCGTCGGTTCTCTCCAGCATAAAAAAGTCTCTGGATTTATTATCCAGGGCAATCTGCTGCCCGCTGTTAATTCTGTGTGCATTGACGATAATGTCGCTTTCCTCTGCCTGACGGAATATCTTTTCCAGCTCCACCATGGGAAACTGCCTGCTCTCTATTAAATCCCGCAGTACCTGCCCCGGCCCCACGCTGGGCAGCTGATTCACGTCTCCCACCAGAATCAGCCTGGTTCCGGGCACGACAGCCTTCAGAAGCGCCTGAAAAAGCTGAATATCCACCATGGACATCTCATCAATAATAATAACATCTGTTTCTAATGGATTATCCTCGTTTCGCTCAAACCGAACCTTCCTTGCAGCTTCATCGGAAAGGGCGCCGTTCAGCTCCAGCATACGGTGAATGGTTCTGGCTTCAAAGCCTGTGGCTTCTGTCATACGCTTTGCGGCGCGGCCGGTGGGCGCTGCCAGAAAAATATCCAGTCCCTCCGCCTCAAAGTAGCGGATAATCATGTTTATGGTTGTGGTCTTCCCCGTTCCCGGGCCGCCGGACAGGATAAACAGCCCGTTCCGGATACACTCTGCAGCTGCCTTAAGCTGCAGCTCATTGGGTTCCAGCTCCAGGCTCTTTGCCAGCTTTTCCAGCCTTTTTTCAATAGCTGTATTCTGAGAGGGAAGGTTTTCCGCCTCCGCCATGGGAACATTCAGCTCCATCAGCATCCTGGCGCAGTTCAGCTCCGCATAGTAGTAGGAGGACGCAAAAGCGCTGTCTCCCTTTATCACCAGCTTTTTATCCATCATCAGATTATCCAGCTGGGGGCGCACATTCTCCCGATCTATCCCCAGCAGGGCCTGCGCCCGCTCCAGCAACTCCTCCACCGGCAGGAAGCAGTGCCCTTCCCCCACCGCCTGCAGCAGCACATAGAGAATGCCGCTGCGGATGCGATAATCGGAATCTGTGTGTATCCCGATTTTTGAAGCCAGCTCATCCGCCATGCGGAAGCCCACCCCTGAAATGTCTTCCGCAAGCCTGTAAGGATTTTCCTTCATGACTCCGTAAAGCTCCATGCCGTAGGTATCGTATATTTTCACAGCCAGAGCGTTGGAGATGCCGTACTGCTGCAAATAAACCATAGCGTCCCGCAAATCCTTTTTTTCTTCCATCTGCACGGCAATTTCTCTGGCCTTGCGCTCGCTGATGCCCTTTATCTCCGTCAGCCGCTCCGGCTCCTCCTCTATGATGCGAAAGGTATCATCCCCGAACTTTTTCACAATCCTTGCAGCAAGCGCCGCACCCACTCCCTTTACGGCTCCCGAACCCAGATATCGCTCCATTCCGGCACTGTCCTCAGGGATCACCGTGTGAAAGCCGGCCAGTTTAAACTGCTTGCCGTATACGGGATGCTCCACATAATCTCCCCGGGCGGAAATGGTCTCGCCCTGAGTCAGTCCCCTGCACATGCCCACACAGGTAATTTCCTCTCCTTCCACAGTCAGGCTCATAACCGTATAGCCGTTCTCTTTGTTCTGGAAAATAATGTGATCCACATATCCGTTAATTGTTTCCATGCATTTTCTCCTGTTTGGTATCGGAATGTTTATGGCCTCTGCCGGACAAGACACCTGTGCCACAGGCGCCGGCAGATGAAGCTGTCTGAACGACATGATTTCTCAATAGACTTAAAAAGGCTGCCCTGTTTCAAGCAGCCTAAAAACTGTTTCATTTTCTCTGATTCACGCCTCCGCTGTCTCAGAAGCATTGGCTGCCGCGGCAGCCTCCATCGCCTCCGCAGAAACCGTATCCAGACCATAGTTCCGCTTCATCTGCTCGTATAGCATCTGTGCCAGTCCAAGCCCGCTCTGTTCCGTGGTCTGCTCCGCAATGGACTGCAACATCTGATCCTTGTAAAAATCAGTCATGGTACTGGTGTAATTGGACGTCTCCTCGCTCTGAGGCACGGTTTTCATCATGCCCTTATACAGCTGCTCCACAAAATATGCCTCAAACTGTTTGCAGGCATCCAGCAGTTCATCGTCCGTGGCCTTGGAATAATCCGTGCCGTTCAGTTTATCCTTCAGTTTTGAGGCCGACTGGTTGGCCGCATTGGCATAAGCATCGCTGTACATGCCGGTAATATCAGTCATATTTGTCATTTATGTAGTTCTCCTTTCAAATCTTTGCGGCGCGGTTCCTGCCTTCCCCTGCGGAGTTCGTGCTCCGCACGACGCGCATTCGCTGCGGGCTTCGCCCTGCGCATTCCCTTGCGGCGCGGTTCCTGCCTTCCCCTGCGGAGTTCGTGCTCCGCACGATGCGCATTCGCTACGGGCTTCGCCCTGCGCTCATTCGCCATGTTCGTAAAATTCACAAATCAATATGCAAGCATATGATTTGTGACCTTTACTCACTATCTCCGCAGGTTGTTGGCCTGCTGCAGCATTTCGTCGGACGCTATGATAGCCTTGGAATTCAGTTCGTAGGCCCGCTGGGCCACAATCATGTTCACCATTTCGTCCGCCACCTGAACGTTGGAGCCTTCCAGAAAATTCTGCAAAATCGAACTCTTCTCCACATTGGGATTGGTGGCTTCATTAATCGGCTGGCCGCTGGCTGCGGTCTGCTCATAGAGGCTGTCCCCCAGCTTAGCCAGACCGTTAGGGTTGTTGAACTGGAAAACGCCGATTATCCGTCCTATGGACTGAGGATTATTCTTTTCATCAGGATAGCAGAGCTCCCCGTCCTTTGTGACGGTAATTCTGCTCAGGATATAGTTGTTGTTCAATATAATAGGCTGGCCGTTGGCATCAAGCACAGGAAGGCCGTCCGTGGTGGCAAGCATATTGCCGTTGGCGGCGAGGGTAAATTTCAGATTACCGTTACGGGTATAGTAGGTATTGCCGTCCTCTCCCCGTACCGCAAAGAAACCTTTACCGTCAATGGCAAATGAGGTCTCGCTGTCGGAGGATATTAAGTTGCCCTCCCTGAAGACAGAGGAGATTGCGGAGTTGCGGGTACCCAGTCCCACCTGTGCGCTGGTAGGCTTCTGCGCGCCGTTTGCGGTGGTGGTTCTGGTCTGCAGGGTCTGATACAGCAGGGTCTTGAACTCATTCACCTGAGTCTTATAGCCTGTGGTATTGACATTTGAAAGGTTATTGGCTATTGTGTCAAGATTTGTCTGCTGGGCAATCATGCCGGTTGCCGCTGTCCATAAACTGCGTACCATGTTACATACTTCCTTTCTGTGACTAATCTACTCAAACTTCCCGACATACCGCCAACGGCGGCACAAAAATTAATGACTTAGATTTTCTCAGGCAGCGTACTTTGCTGCTTTAGAAAATCTTCATTCCGTTCAAAGCTTTCCAAGCTGGGATACTGCGATCTCCAGAGAACTGTCATAGGTCTGAATGACCTTCTGGCTGCTCTCATATGCCCTGGTAATGGAAATCAGGTTCACCATCTCGGACACAATCTGCACATTGGCCATTTCCAGATACCCGGACTTTACCTCGGCGTCTCCGTTGATGCGGGTAGCTCCTTCTATAGGGCGGTAATAGGTCTCGCCGTACTTCTCCAGATAATTATAATCTTCAAAATCCGCCACCTGAATCCTTGCCACATCCACGCCGTTCTGGGAAATGGTGCCGTCGTTCCTGATTTTGGAATCAATCAGCGTATTCAGCCGGATTCTCCTGTTCTGGGTATCCAGCACATAGTCTCCGTCCTCTGTCACAAGGTAGCCGTCCCTGTTCAGAGTAAACTGGCCTGCCCGGGTATACATGGTAGACATCTCTCCTGCCTTGTTGGTAAACTCAATGGCGAAGAAACCTTCTCCCGACAGAGCGAGATCATAGGTATTGTCCGTCACCCGGAAAGAGCCCTGGGTATAGTCCGTATAATTTTCACCAATCTTCACACCGGGATTATTGTAGCCCAGCCGCTTTACATTCTGCAGTCCGATGGATTCATCCTTAATCTTTACCGCCAGGACTCTGTCAAAGGACTGGCTGGTAGCGCCTTCCTTCTTATAGCCTACGGTATTGGCGTTTGCCAGATTATTAGTCATGGTGTCCATTCTGTGCTGCTCGTTAATCATACCCGTATACGCGGTATATAACCCCTTTAACATCCGTGCTTCCTCCGTATTCCGCTAACTGCTAACTCTCCCTGTAACCCGACAGGAATTCCACATATCTTCCGGTTCCCACCGCCACTGCCGTCATGGGATCTTCGGCTGTCATGGTGTTGATACCCGTCTTTGCGGATATCAGCTCCTCCAGTCCCCGCAGCAGGCTGCCGCCGCCTGTGAGCACGATTCCTCTGTCGGCGATATCCGCCGCCAACTCGGGAGGCGTCTTCTCCAGCACGCTGTGGATGGTCTCCACTATCTGAGCCGTGGTCTCCCGAAGCGCCTCCTCCGATTCCTCAGAAGATACCTTAACCGTCTTGGGAAGACCGGTAACCAGATTACGGCCCCTCACATCCATATAGTCAACCTCGGTTCTGGGATAGGCAGAACCAATCTTAATCTTCAAATCCTCCGCCGTTCTCTCACCAATCAGCAGATTATGTTTCTTCCGCATGTAGCGGACGATTGCCTCGTCAAAATCGTCTCCCGCAATCTTGATGGACGCGCTGACAACGGTTCCTCCCAGAGAAATCACCGCTATATCCGATGTACCGCCGCCTATATCCACAATCATATTTCCGCAGGGCTTGGAAATGTCAATCCCGGCTCCGATAGCCGCCGCAATAGGCTCCTCGATGATGGCAACCTCTCTGGCGCCGGCCTGATAAGTGGCGTCCTCAACCGCCTTCTTCTCCACCTCCGTAACGCCGCTGGGAACGCAAACCGCAATGCGGGGCTTCCGGAATGTCCTCCTGCCAAGCGCCTTCTGGATAAAATACTTCATCATTTTCTCGGTGACGGTGTAGTTGGAAATAACACCCTGGCGCAGGGGACGTACCGCCACAATATTGCCGGGCGTCCTTCCCAGCATCAGGCGCGCATCCTCACCGATTGCCTTAATCTTGTTGGTATCTCTGTCAAATGCTACAACGGAGGGCTCCTTCAGAACAACGCCCTTTCCTCTGATGTATACTAAAATACTGGCCGTACCCAAATCAATACCGATATCTGTACACTGCATACTGCCCTTGCCCCTTTCTGATGAACTCCCACGGTTCAAACCCGATTACACGATTCCAGTCCTGTAATCCCATTCCTGTAATTCCGATCATACGATTTCTATTATAACCGAAATCCATTCATTTTCATAGTTTTTTATGAAAATTTTTTCGGGCTTTTATAAAAATCCGCAAGGGACCGCAAAAAAGCACAGACACCGTAACTCGGCGGTTTCCTTCCGCCCGGACAGTTTCCCTCTGCCCGTGTTCTGCATCCGTGCTTCTTTATTTTTATTCTATACCATATGCGCCCGCATCTGACTCACGCACAATATATATCGGCTCAAACCTTCGATTCCTTTAGGCTCTTTCCAGCATTTTTTTCACATAGGCGCCTGTGTAGGACTTCTTGCTCGCCGCCACTTCCTCCGGTGTGCCTGTGGCAATGATGGTTCCGCCCCGTTCGCCGCCCTCGGGACCGATGTCAATGATATAGTCCGCAGTTTTAATCACATCCAGATTGTGTTCGATGACTACCACCGTATTGCCGCCGTCCGCCAGCCTGTGCAGGATGTCCACCAGCTTGTGTACATCCGCAAAATGCAGTCCCGTGGTGGGCTCGTCCAGAATATAAATGGTCCTGCCCGTGCTGCGCCGGGACAGTTCGGTGGCAAGCTTGATGCGCTGGGCCTCGCCGCCGGACAGGGTTGTGGAGGGCTGCCCCAGCTTTACATAGGAAAGTCCCACATCATACAGCGTCTGTATCTTGTTCCGGATGGAGGGCAGATTCTCAAAAAAGGGCAGTGCCTCCTCCACCGTCATGTCCAGAACGTCAAAGATGCTTTTCCCCTTATACTTCACGTCCAGCGTCTCCCGGTTATACCTTTTGCCGCCGCACACCTCGCAGGGCACATACACATCCGGCAGGAAGTGCATCTCGATTTTAATAATGCCGTCGCCGCCGCAGGCTTCGCAGCGGCCTCCCTTCACATTAAAGCTGAACCGGCCCTTTCCGTACCCTTTTGCCTTGGCGTCCGCCGTGGAGGCAAACAGATCCCTGATCTGGTCGAACACTCCCGTATAGGTGGCCGGATTGGAGCGGGGCGTCCGCCCGATGGGCGACTGGTCGATGGCAATCACCTTATCAAGCTGCTCCGTTCCGGAAATGCCTTTATGTTTCCCGGGAATACACCTTGCCCGGTTCAAATCTCTTGCCAGACGCTTGTAAAGTATCTCGTTCACCAGAGAGCTTTTGCCGGAGCCGGATACTCCCGTGACGCAGGTCATAACTCCCAGCGGAAATTTCACGTCAATATTTTTCAGATTATTTTCCTGCGCGCCCTTCACCGTCAGCCATCCCGTGGGCTTTCTGCGCTCCTTCGGCACAGGGATTTTCAGCGCGCCGCTTAAATACTGTCCGGTTACGGATTCCGGCACCTGCATAATCTCCTCCGCCGTGCCGCAGGCAATCACCTCCCCGCCGTGGGAACCGGCGCCGGGCCCTATATCCACCACATAATCCGCCGCCAGCATGGTATCCTCATCATGCTCCACCACAATCAGGGTATTCCCCAAATCCCGGAGACTTTTCAGGGTATTCAGAAGCTTGTCGTTGTCCCGCTGGTGGAGTCCGATACTGGGTTCGTCCAGAATATAGCAGACTCCCACCAGCCCGGAACCAATCTGAGTGGCAAGCCTGATTCGCTGGGCTTCGCCGCCGGACAGGGTTGCCGTTCCTCTGGACAGCGCCAGATATTCCAGCCCCACATCCACCAGAAATCCCACTCTCGCCCTGATTTCCTTCAAAATCTGCTTTCCGATAAGCTGCTGTTGTTTTGTCAGGGCCATGTGTGCCAGAAACTCATGGAGATCCAGAATGGACATGGACGTCACCTCATGGATATTTTTGTCACAGACCGTCACCGCCAGGGATTCCTTCTTCAGACGCATCCCCTTGCATTCCTTGCAGGGAGTGATGCGCATAAAGGTTTCATACTCCTGCTTCATGGTGTCGGAGAAGGTCTCCTTATACTTTCGCTCCACATTTTTAATCAGGCCTTCAAAGGCCACGGGATAAACGCCCCTGCCCCTCTGACCTTCATAATACACATCCACCGTTTTATCGCCGGTGCCATGTATCAGAATGTTTTTAATCTTATCGGAATACTTCTCAAAGGGCGTGTCCAGATCAAACTTGTACTCCTTGCACAACGCCTGCAAAAGGGCGTTGGTAAAGCTCTTTTTGTCCATACAGGACTGCCAGCCTGTGACGGTGATAGCGCCCTCATTAATGCTCAATGTCTGATCCGGTATCATCAGGTCAATGTCAAACTCCATCTTATAGCCCAGGCCAAAGCACTCCGGACAGGCTCCGAAGGGATTGTTGAAGGAAAAGCTTCTGGGTTCAATCTCGCTGATGCCGATTCCGCAGTCAGGACAGGAAAAGCTCTGGCTGAATACCACCGGCTCTCCGCCGATAACGTCCACCACCAGCTGCCCGTCGGCCAGATCCAGAACATTCTCTATGGAATCCGCAAGGCGGCGCTCAATTCCCGCCTTCACCACCAGCCTGTCCACAATAATGTCAATGTTGTGCTTAATGTTCTTGTCCAGGGTAATATCCTCGGTCAGTTCATAAAGACTGCCGTCAATGCGCACCCGCACATAGCCGCTGCGCTTGGCCCGCTCCAGCACCTTCTCATGGCGGCCCTTCCGCCCCCGCACCACGGGGGCCAGCAGCTGCAGCTTTGTCCCTTCCGGCATCTCCATGATCTGATCTACCATCTGATCCACCGTCTGCTTTGCAATTACCCTGCCGCACTGAGGACAGTGGGGAATTCCCACCCTGGCGTACAGCAGACGAAAATAGTCGTAAATCTCCGTGACGGTCCCCACCGTGGAACGGGGATTTCTGTTGGTTGACTTCTGATCGATGGAAATTGCGGGAGACAGGCCTTCAATCTTCTCCACATTGGGCTTTTCCATCTGCCCCAGAAACATCCTTGCGTAAGAGGACAGGGATTCCATATAGCGGCGCTGTCCCTCTGCATAAATGGTATCAAAGGCCAGGGAAGATTTCCCGGAACCTGACATTCCCGTGAGAACCACCAGCTCATTTCTGGGAATGTCCACATCTATATTTTTCAGGTTATGCTCGTTGGCTCCCCGTATTTTAATATATTCCCGCGCTTTTTCCTTCGGCAGCATCTTCGCCGCCTTCTCTTCCGTCCTGCTCATTTCTCTCTCCTACTCTTCCTCCGGCTTCTGCAGCTTCTGCTTCAGCTCTCCTACTCTTCCTCCGACTTCTGCAGCTTCTGCTTCAGCTCTCTCCTACTCTTCTTCCAGCTCCTGCAGCTTCTGCTTCAGCTCTATCATCTTGTCACGCAGCTCCGCAGCCGCTTCGAAGTTCAAATCCGCAGCTGCCCTCTGCATCTTCTTCTGTACATCCGCAATGACCTTCTCCAGTTCCTTGCGGTTCATGGACTCCGGATCCTTCTCGAACTGCATTTCCTCTTTGGCTATGACCTTGGAAATGCTAATCAGCTCCCGCACCGCCTTCTGAATGGTCTGAGGCGTGATGCCATGCTCTTCATTGTACTTCATCTGAATTTCCCGGCGGCGGTTGGTCTCGTCCAGGGCAACCCGCATGGAATCCGTAATCACATCCGCATACATGATGACATGCCCTTCCGCATTCCGGGCCGCACGTCCGATGGTCTGTATCAGAGAAGTACTGCTCCGCAGAAATCCTTCCTTATCCGCGTCCAGAATGACTACCAGGGATATTTCGGGAATATCCAGTCCTTCTCTCAGCAGATTGATGCCCACCAGCACGTCGAACACATCCAGGCGCATATCCCGGATAATCTCCGCCCGCTCCAGAGTATCAATATCGGAGTGCAGATATTTTACCCGGACTCCCACTTCCCTCATATAGTCCGTCAGGTCCTCCGCCATCCGCTTTGTCAGGGTGGTAATCAGCACCTTATTGTGCTTCTCCACCTCCCTGTTGACCTCTCCTATCAGATCGTCAATCTGCCCTTCCACCGGCCGCACGTCCACCTTCGGATCCAGCAGTCCCGTAGGACGGATAATCTGTTCTGTGCGCAGTAATTCGTGGGCCTCCTCATAATCCGACGGCGTGGCGGAAACAAACAGCATCTGATCGATATGAGTCTCAAATTCCTGAAAATTCAAAGGCCGGTTATCCAGCGCGGAAGGCAGGCGGAACCCATAGTCCACCAGTGTCTGTTTCCTGGAACGATCCCCTGCAAACATGCCCCGAATCTGGGGGATTGTCATGTGGGACTCATCTATGATAATCAGGAAATCCTCCGGAAAAAAGTCCAGCAGCGTCATGGGCGGCGCACCCGGCGGCGCAAAATTCAGATGCCTGGAGTAATTTTCAATGCCGGAGCAGAAGCCTGTCTCCCGCATCATTTCCACGTCAAAGTTGGTGCGCTCCGCAATCCGCTGAGCCTCAATCAGCTTGTCCTCCCCTTTGAAATAGCGAACCCGCTCTTCCATTTCCTTCTCAATATTATCGCAGGCCTGCCGGATTTTCTCTATGGGGACTACATAGTGGGAGGCCGGATAAATGATAATGTGGTTCAGGGACGCGTATACCTTGCCGGACAAGGGCTCCACCTGACATATTCTGTCTATTTCATCCCCGAAAAATTCAATGCGGATCAGGTAATCTCCGCCCTGGGCAGGATACACCTCCACCACATCCCCGTGTACCCGGAAGCACCCCCTCTGCATATCCATCTCATTCCGCGTGTACTGAATATCCACCAGTTCCCGCAGCACCTGATCCCTGTCCTTAGTCATGCCCGGTCTTAAGGATACGGACATCCCCTGAAATTCCTCCGGGCTGCCCAGGCCATAGATGCAGGACACGCTTGCCACCACCACTACATCCCGCCGCTCTGTAAGAGAGGCAGTGGCGGACAGACGCAGCTTGTCTATCTCGTCATTGATGGCGGAATCCTTCGCAATATAGGTATCCGAAGAAGGAACATATGCCTCCGGCTGGTAATAATCATAATAGGACACGAAATACTCCACCGCGTTCTCAGGGAAAAACTCCTTGAACTCGCCATACAGCTGTCCGGCCAGGGTCTTATTGTGAGCTATGACTAAAGTGGGCTTGTTTAACGCCTGGATGACATTGGCCATGGTGAAGGTCTTACCGGAGCCCGTCACACCCAGCAGGGTCTGGAACTGGTTTCCCTCCCGAAAGCCTTTCACCAGATCGGCTATGGCCCGGGGCTGGTCGCCGGTGGGCTTGTATTCCGAGTGAAGCTTGAATGGTTTTTGTTCGATGAACGAGCTTTGTTCATTTTGCACAAAAGGTCACCTCCGTCAGGTATGGCTAAAAGTGGAAGCCCTGTTATTGGTTTCCACATTATATCACAGGAAAATTTATTTGTATAGATGCAAACAGCAATTTTTAGAACATTTGTTCTTCATGGTGCCATTTAGTCCATAGGAAGCTTATTTCCGTTGAACGGGCAGAGCTTTTGTGATAAGATGAAATTGCATGTATTGTTGATTTGGTTATTACGGAGGCCGGCAGGAAAGGTAGATTAAAATGACATTACAATTATTGGTGGCTGCCGTGAACAGGGAGCCGGAAGAGCTTGCAGAGGAGATGCGGATTGACAGTGACGCTGTCATTGTCAGTCAGGGCGATCATTATAGATACGAAGAATTGGCATGGCGGGGGCATCGGCTCCGATTTTTCTCCATGGCGGAGCGGGGAGTAGGCCTGAGCCGCAATTTCAGTCTGCAGCGCGCCGATGCAGATGTGGTTTTGTTTGCCGATGAAGATATTATCTATGAACCGGATTATGCCAAAACGGTTCTGGAAGCCTTTGCGGCACATCCGGAGGCGGATATGCTGCTTTTCAATGTGCAGGCTATGCCCGGGCGGGAAACCTACCGCAATGACAGCTTTGGCCGGGTGCGATGGTATAATTGCGGCCGTTATCCGACCTACAGCTTTGCAGCGCGCCTTCGTCGGCTTCATGAAGAAAATATTACCTTTTCGCTGCTGTTTGGCGGCGGCGCAAAATACAGCAACGGGGAGGAC